>NZ_VCQL01000011.1:0-176736 GCF_005937175.1 Halomonas sp. ATBC28
GACGGTGTAATTGGTCGCTGCGGTAAAGTCCTCGGCCTGGAGGCGTATGGGTGTTGTTGGCGCGACCTCGTCATCCTCTGTCACTGTGCCCGTTGCCGTCGCAGCAGCGGGATCGATAGCAAACGCCGCGTCTGCAATCCCATTCAGGATGACACTGACCTGCTCCGGACCATTGGCTTGATCATCGTTGGCGACGTCAACCGTCAAACTGCCGACGCCGCCGGTGAAGACCACCGTGCGGGGCTCGACCACCCCATCAATATCCACGCTCAAGGCCACCTCGCCGCTAAAGCCTTCCGAGGCGGTAAGGCCGAAGCTTAGCGTGGTGGAGCCCTCGTCGCCGTTTTCGACCATTGAACCGGCGTCGGTAATACCGATTACCGTTTGGCCAACATCATCTTCTGTCACTGTGCCCGTTGCCGTTGCAGCCGCGGGATCGATAGCAAACGCCTCGTCTGCAATCCCGGCTAGGATGACACTGACCTGCTCCGGGCCATTAGCTTGATCATCGTTGGCGACGTCAACCGTCAAACTGCCGATGCCGCCGGTGAAGACCACCGTGCGGGGCTCGGATGTACCATTAATAGTGAGATCCAGAGCCACCTCGCCGCTGAAGCCTTCCGAGGCGGTAAGGTCGAAGCTTAGCGTGGTGGCACCCTCGTCGCCGCTTTCGACCATCGGATCAGCATCGGAAATACCGATCAAGGTCGGCGCCGGTGGCTCGACAATTCCCGCGGGCACAAACTCGATATAGTCGATGCGCGCATATTCAAAGGGTGCCGCCGTGCTTGCCAGGTCCAGAGTAGCGTCGTCACCCACCGTGACGTTTTCGAAAGTCACCGTGCGGAAGCTTGCTGCCTGAGCAGCATTGCCACTGGTGGCGTCGTTATCGAAGATCCAGTCGCCGCTGAAGCTCTGACCCTGGGCATTACCGATGCTCAACTGCGCCGTACTTTCGCCGTCGTTTTCGTCAAAATACCCGACAATCACGGTATAAGTGCCCGACGCAACCGCACCGGCTAGCGCGTAGCTGGCCGTGCCCGACTCACCGCCCTGCAGCCGGATGCCTTGACCCTCATCCGCTGCGCCGATGTTCTCGACGGTGTAATTGGTTGCCGTGGTAAAGTCCTCGGCCTGGAGGCGTACGGGCGTTGTTGGCGCGACCTCGTCATCCTCTGTCACTGTGCCCGTTGCCGTCGCAGCCGCGGGATCGATAGCAAACGCCTCGTCTGCAATCCCGGCTAGGATGACACTGACCTGCTCCGGGCCATTGGCTTGATCATCGTTGGCGACGTCAACCGTCAAACTGCCAACGCCGCCGGTGAAGACCACCGTGCGGGGCTCGACCACCCCATCAATATCCACGCTCAGAGCTACCTCGCCGCTAAAGCCTTCCGAGGCGGTAAGGCCGAAGCTTAGCGTGGTGGTCCCCTCGTCGCCGTTTTCGACCATTGAATCGGCGTCGGTAATACCGATTACCGTTTGGCCAACATCATCTTCTGCCACTGTGCCCATTGCCGTCGCAGCAGCAGGATCGATAGCAAACGCCTCATCTGCAGTCCCGGCTAGGATGACACTGACCTGCTCCGGACCATTGGCTTGATCATCGTTGGCGACGTCAACCGTCAAACTGCCGACGCCGCCGGTGAAGACCACCGTGCGGGGCTCGGATGTACCATTAATAGTGAGATCCAATGCCACCTCGCCGCTGAAGCTTTCCGAAGCGGTAAGGCCGAAGCTTAGTGTGGTAGAG
The DNA here is from genome assembly GCF_005937175.1 of Halomonas sp. ATBC28. Lineage (NCBI taxonomy): Bacteria > Pseudomonadati > Pseudomonadota > Gammaproteobacteria > Oceanospirillales > Halomonadaceae > Halomonas > Halomonas sp. ATBC28. The sequence continues at coordinate 1,754 of NZ_VCQL01000011.1, forward strand.
CCCTCGTCGCCGTTTTCGACCACCGGACCAGCATCTGTTATGCCAACCAGTACCTGAGGTGTGGCCTCTTCGGTCGAGGACACCTGGAGATAGTCGTAAGAAATGTCGAAAGTATCAGGCGACTGACCGCCGGTGGATGTTTGTATAAAGCCTACGCTGACGCCCTGAGCTTCATCCTTAATTGCTGAAGCCAACGGATCAGTCAGCGTTATTTCTCCCGAAGCACCGTCAATTATATTGGTATTATTCAACGTCAATACAGAGCGAGTGAGTGCCTTAACTTCGCCGGATGTAGTATCTACGACTATTTCAAGCATCAGCTTCACTGAAGCTATGTCGCTGTAGACAACACCACTCGGTAAGGCAAAGGTCGCGCCTGGAACAGCAGGTGTTGCTCCCTCTACCTGTTTATTTTCATGGGCGAGCTGGAAAGCAGCGGTACCGTTCGCACCGAAAATCCATTTCACTAGATTGTCTTCCGAAAGACTGACCGCAACACCACCAGCCTGGTAGTTAAGTGGTGCCTGCAGGCCCTCTTGCTGATCATCGAAGTCCGGCATAGCAAAACTTGTCTCAACGATAAAGCCACCAGGATTCTTCACCCCTACCGCATATGCATCCTTCTGAGAATTGTTGTTGGTATAGTGATCACCTGTATCGGCTACAATATTGAGTGTGCCATTCTCGACACTTGCTGTACCGCTCTCGACAGCTCCAGCAGAATTACTCTCATTTGCCCGGCCCATTAACCCCGTCAGGCCAGCCTCATAAGGACTCGCGGTGTCTTCTTCAAAGTCAAGCAAGAAGGTTTCGCCAGCCGCTAAAATCATGCCATTAGCAGCATCGTATGGGAAAAGGTCGTCATCATTATTAACGCCGTCTTCATCCAGGTCGTCCGGATTGGGCACAGAGCCCTCATCGTCTTCGGTCACACTACCCGTTGCTGTGGCCGCCGATGCATCAATTTCAAACAACCCTGTGCTATTGACTGCAACCAAAGTGACTGAAATTTCGCTAGTACCATTAGCCACATCGTCATTAGGCACATCAACCGACAGGATGGCGGTGCCGTCGCTGAAGTTCAACGTATCCGTCACGGTCGCGCCATCGATGCTCAGGGTCAATTCCACCTCGCCACTAAAGCCATCTGAAGCGGTGAGGCCGAAGTTCAGTGTCGTGAAGCCATCGTCTCCATTCTCGATGATGTCAGGAGCATTAACGATAGCCAGAGTAGTGGTGGGATCCGTTGGCTCTGAAATGAGATCCGGCGAGGTCACGTTGAGATAATCCCAACTAGCCATGAACGACTCTATGGGATCGTTGTAATCAGTTGAAGTGACCCCGACTGCCGTTGTTGAGTTCGGATCAGTAAGATTACTTAGCACTGCGGGTGGCAACACCTCAGGGGACGCCGTTGCGAAACCTTCGGTTGCCTCGGCACGCAAGCCCCCCAGAACATTTTCGTTAGTATCGAAGAAAGTAACGATAGGAGTCACAGTACCGGCTGTCTTGTTGACGACTAGCGTCAGTTCTACAGAGGCAATATCATTCAGGGTTGTTGAGGCATTACTCAGCATACTCGCAAGCGGAATGACTGTATCAATGGCGCTTTTGGACCAGATTTGCACCCCGTTACCGCCATTACCACCGAACACTAGCTTGACGAGCTCATTATTGCCCTGACTGCCAAGACCGAAGACTATGCCTTGCTGGGCATAGTTCGGGACAATATCAGTTGGTAACTCTTGGGCTGCGAGCGCGGCAGGGAAGGGATTATCAAAGCGCGAGGTAATGTTTATCGTCTCTAACGCTGGATCGCCCAGTGCCACATACTTGATAAAGTCATTCGCACTCGGGGCAGCCGCTTGTGAAATGTCGCCATTGGATGTCCAGACGACCAGTTCGCCCCCCTCCACAGTCGTGAAGACCGTATCATCTACAACGTCACCCAGCGTGCCATCAAAACCGCCTTCCTCAAGTGGCGATCCGGGATTCTCGAAATCAAGTTCGAGAATGACTCCATCGCTCGAGTAATTCACATAAACCGAACTAGCCGTTGCGCTGTTGCCATTGTTATCGCTATCGAGTACTGCATTGGCGGCGACTGAAGCGGTGATTGTCCCGGTTTGCCAGCCGCTCTCAGGGGCGTCAAAGGTATAGGTGGCAATGCCACTGGCGCTATCATAAGCCACCAGCGAAGGAGTAACTAACGCACCAGCGGCAGAGGAAACAGTGACATCGGTAGCACCGATCTGTGTGCCAGAAATGTTGCCATCGTCAGTGTACTGGACAGTGACAATAACCTGTCCATCGCTCGATTCCGGCGCTTCAATCGAAAGAATGCTGGCAATCGGTATACCGCTGTCGACTGCCTGATAAATAGCTATGGCGTTGAAGCCCGGCTCGCCGTTATCCGCATTGACATCAATAACGATCTTGCCATCTGTCACTATAACGTTTTTGGTAAGAACGGTTGGCTTGTCGGCTCCTCCCGCTGCTGTAAAGGCATCGAAGTTCTCGGCAAACAACTCGCCTTGTATCGTATAGTCCCCCTGGCGCTGGCCGGCCTGGGTTTGATAAAGCTCAGCAAAATGCAGCTCCACCACATATAAACCATTGGGCACTTCATAGGTTGCTGTGTATGAGCCAGCGGCAGAGTCACGATAGGTGTGGTAGGCAGAACCATCCAGATCGACCCCACCACTGTTGCTACCGGTTGCTCCGGCTTTACCATCAATATTGCTGCCTGTTTTTGTACTCGGCGAGTAATACGCGGGGTCATCCGCCTCAAGATCGATACCCAGGATCGGATCATTGGTGATGGCACCTCCATAAGTATTTTTATCATCACCTTCGAGACTATTATCGATAGTGTTGCTGGTTGGTCCAACGTTTATCGCTCTTTGTAACGCTCCCTTGACGAGCTGTTCAAGGTTCCGGGCAATAATGACATCCGTTTCAAAAGCAGCGATACCAAGGCCTGCAGTATCAGTAAAGCTACCTGCAGCAACACCAACCTTGAAAGCACCATTTTCCCAAGCATTAGAACCTGCCGGCGGAGAAATGGTGTACTGGATAGTAGCGGTCTTGCCATCATTGCTGAGTGTAATAGCATCGTTATCAGCCAGGGAGACGGCACCAGGCTCATAACCGGTAAAAATCAGCTCATCACCATTGATAGAATCAACATTAATTCCAGCGTTATCGGTAACCACTACTGTGGCCAAGATGTCACTGTCGTTATCGAAAGGTTGATCGATCATTATCGACACGACTTCCGGTGGTGTTACATCTTCAGGTGGCACATAGGTTCCACCAACTTGCCAGACCACCAAACCGCTGATTTTGGCCTGGTTGATCGAGGCATCGAAGCCAATGTTGAGAACACCATCAGTGACGGTAACGGCGTAGGTCTTGATCACTTCGGTTGCTGCGCTACCAACATCGCCAATAATGTCATAGTCATCTTCCACCAGCGCATCTTCAATGCTGATGTCAAAGACACGCGCTCCGGTACCACTGCTGTTTTCCACACCATGGTAAATTTCGGCGAAGTACATATCGATCAGGTATTCACCGTTCTCGACCGGAATCGAGTAGCCCCATTCGCCGGCATCTTCTGCCGAGCGCTCAGACTGATGCAGCTCATCGGGGACACTGCCGTCGATGTCGACTACGTTGACATAATCTTTGGAGGTGACACCGCTAACCCAGCCATTAACCTCAGCGTTGGTCATGTCTGAGAGGAAATCAATTGTCTGGTCACGTACGGTGACGTTGTTAATATCGGGGCCCCCCGAGCTGATCGCAGCAACCGCGGTCAACGCAGGTACAGTGGTAATGCGCGTCCCGTTGGCGGTGGACGTGAAGCTGAATACTGACTCGCCAGTACTGGGATCGAAGTCGTCAAAACCTTCACCACTAAAAGTGATTGCTGTTTCGTTATTGATAGTAATGATCGCGGATCCAGCTTGATAGGTTACGTCGCTGGCATCGAACGAAGCACCCTGAACAACGACTTCATCGTCGGGTGTGAAGTCGGTGATTTCAGTACCGTTTATAGTATCGAGCGTACCTTGGAAGCTGTCGGCTCCACCGCCCCCTGTAAACGTATTATTGCCACTCCCGGCGATCATCACGTTGTCGCCGCCATTACCAGTGGCATGAAAATCTGCCATGGTGCCGGAGCCATCGAAGTTCTCGACGCTGTCATCCAGCGGCGACAGTACGGTATCGGTTCCGGTATAGATAATAGTGTCAATACCATTAGAGCCTTCGGCCCCCACACCGCCAGCCGAATCTGCCTCAATCTCATTACCGAAGCCATTTATTTTGAGGTTTTCGAAGTTAACCGGTGCAAGAGGCGCACCTTCACTGGTTTCAGCTAGGAAGCCAAAAGCAGCTCCAGAGGGGGCCTGGGAATCACCATCGCTGATGGTATGATTACCTGTCAGGACGTCACGTAAAACACCCTCAGGCAGCGTAAAACCATTCAGAGGCAGTTCGGTAAAGGCATCCTCGCTATTGAAACGGTAGCCCGCGTAGAGGGCGAAGCCGTCAGCCATATCAATCTCTAGGTATAATTCAACCTGCGTCACAGCAGTATCTGTGAGTGCTGGCACCGCCACTTGAGCCAACGCCTGATAATTGTTGTCGTTGATTTCATAACCAACTTCAAAGCCAGCTCCTCCGTTTACCTCTCCAAACACAAGGCGTACGAAGTTGGCCTGAGTACCATCGCCAAACATGAGCCCGGTCAGTTGGCCATCTGCAACACCGCCATTATCGGCAACCCAGTTGAGCACCTGTGTTGTTGCCACCAGACGCTGAACATCACTGCTGGGATTGACACCTACATGCATAGCATCACGAACGCTATTTGCAGGACCGACCACACTGCCCGGCACAACCTCCTTGATTTGGAACAGCGCGGCATTGGCACCGGGAATGATATTACCGCCGATATCATAAAGGCCGGGAAGCCCCTGATCCGGGTTGGCATCCTGGTTCGGCGTCGCACCATCAAGTGCTGCGCCCATCAAACCAGTATCACCAATGGTGCCGGGATAGGGAGCCTCGGTAGGCTGAAAATTCATGACGATGGCTTCGCCTGGCGTCAGCGCGAGACCATTTGCAGCGCTGTACTCAAATGGATCATGAATATGGTTAATGCCGTCAAGATCATGATCAGTCGGATCAGCGGCTTCACTGCCGGCGAGAGGAACAGCGCCATTATTGGGCTGTAGGATTTCGATTTTGGTACCACTTCCGCTGTAAACAGTTGCCCAAACAGAACCACGAAACGCTGCCTGGTTATCCCATGCAGATAGGTCATCGCCAATAGAAGCCAGCCCAAGAGGACTACCTGACAACGTCAATGTGATCCTCTCAGCAGCTTTTACCCCGCCGCTACCGCTTGCGGTTTGCATGACGCCATTCTCATCCCGCCCCATCACGATGAGGTTGCCACCGCCCAACTGTACTGCCATAAGAGCGCCGGACATCTTCGTCTCACCATCATCAAAAACGGTCGACGTATATTCGGTCAAGCCATTGATCGACCCTGTACCTGAGTCAATTGCGCCATCGTTATATCCTCCTTCGAGATAGTTGCCTTCGATAGCGTTAAGTGTGGCCACCACGTCATCAATATCTGCCGGCACCCCAGCGGTTCCGAGTACATCGGATCCTCCGATACTCGGCGGCGTCTGGGTATAGTCGCTAGTCAGGTACGCCTCACCATTTTCGGTAATGTAATACAGCTCTCCAGGAACTAAGCTAATAACGCGGCTTGTAAGATCCCCAGAAGACACGCCGTTAGACTCATCCTCAACGGTAACCAGCCAGTCGATAACACTGTCGTAGTGCTCTTCAGATACCAGCAGGAAAGCGTCCTCAACCCCATTTTTGGGCGTAAAGAGGAGCCCAGCTTCACCGCCACTGGCACGTGTCGGGTTCGGGTGGCCGCCGTAAACCAGGGTTAAAGGATCGTCAAAGTCAGGATGCGCCATTACGTAGGTGGCGGCGCCCGCCTGACCAGCGGAAAGAACCCGGCCAGCGAGATCGTCTGATCGAGTGATTTCGTGAAACTGATCGAGGTTTTTAGGATTCCAAGCTTCAGTATTGATGCTGTCACTACCACTACCATCACCGTTATTAAGATTGGTAGCTATATAGTTTTCATCTTGTTCAGCATCGATATTGCCACCATTATCCCCCGCCTCCCCAACAGGGCGACCGCCCCAGCTATTATTAGCGCCGTTATCATAAGTCCAGACGCGTCCATCTTCGGTAACTTCTACATCATAGGCATTACGATACCCCGCAGAATAAATCTGCACTGGGCCGTTAGGGTCTATTTTTCCCCCGTTGAAGCCATCATTACCACCAAAGGGGTCAGTGAGCGCTTCTTCGCTCGGGGAGCGTGAGGGGTCGTTTAAGGTAGGAATGTCATAGACGTAATTGCGGCCATCATCGTTTTTGATCTCCATGGATTTAAGTTGATCAAGATCGACCTCTAAAATCGCCGCACTATAGGCCGTTTCCTGCTGTCCAGAAAAATTATTCGAAGGTGCACCAGCATTGGCATTCCCCCCGTTAGCAACGATGAGCCTCTCACTTAGTAAACGACCGTTATCGTCAAACTCTTGTATGACTTCCAAACCATTAAGAGAGTGATTCTCTTCGGAACGAGCAAGTCCCCGGACAAGATCTAGTGCTTCCCATCCATCTACTGTCTGCGTTAGGCGCGTAATGATGCCAGAGTTTGTATCGAGACCTGTGTCAGAGCCACTACTCCCAGCACCAATGCGATTATCACTAGATGTCACATAGATATTGACTGCCGGCTTTCCATTAATTATGACCGGGTCACCGTTTTCATCATATTGCGGGGTTACATCAATACCCGTAACTTGACGATTGTTAGATCCCCCCTCGGTACCATCATCGTTATGGTTAGGTAATTCCTTTACTAAAAAAACAGTTTCAGCTTCAACAACATAGAAACTTGCCGTACTGTCACTATCTGCTGTATTAGGATCTCCAAATGCTACGGTTAAAACCTTGACATCACCACTCTGCTCAGTGATATAGAGGCGACCATCTGCCCCCCACACCAGTGCGGTAGGTTGGGACAAGGTAATTTTTCCGTTGAGATCTAAACTGCTTTGAGAAAAATTATTCGTAACCATGATGGGAGGATCCTTTTAACTGATTATTTTAAAACAGCTTTCGGGCAACAAATTAACTAAAAATTACTAAAACAGAACGCAAGCCCTACTTCGCATCATGAACTTTAATCTGCAAGCAATTTTCAGCTTCATTAGTTTTATCAACAATGCTAAAGCTACGCGGCAACAAACGCTGCTGCATAGCTTCCACGCAAAGCCACGCACTGGTTAAAAAATAGTTCGGATAAAAAAAACATCAACAGACTTATTATAAAAATCAGGCCAACTAACCAAGAAAACAAAGTTTAGGTTTTATTTTTTACTGTTACCAAGCAAAAGAAACATTAAAAATAATACATTTTCCGTTTAAAAAATGACGCCAACTAATGCTTTTTTACAGTAGAAACCTAACTATCAAGGACTAAAAACATACCATTCCAGGCCACATCCAGAAGCTAATGCACTGATTTCTTATTAACAAAATCAATCAAGAAAGCTTCCCTTACTTTATTTTAAACAACTGAATAACCGAGGAAATACATTTGACCACCTCGTTTGAACAAAGCATTGTTTAAGCGAGTGTATGCATTAGCCCTTTTAAATGACTGGGAACTTATTCGTGCAAGAAAAAATCAAGTGGTGGAAATCGTCTCTAATAAAATCGTAAGTTGGTAGCTATAGTTTTCGTGACGTACAGCTATCCAGCCGTGCCACTCAGCAGCAAAGACGACCAAATAAACGATAAGCATTTAAAGGCAGTCACTGTATTTCATCCGCTGGTATAGAAGGCGGTCTCAATAATCAAGCGCACACGACGTGACTTCCACTCCAGTTCGATCTACATCGTCCAGGCGTGATGGATGTCAATGGCATCTAATTAGCAGATAGAGTTTGGCGTCCCTGGCGGGAGTCAAATCAACCGCCCGCCCTGCCTAACACGCCAACGCCCCGCACAAAGGCGGGGCGTTGGCCATACGCTGTAGAATGGTTAGTTAATGCTTAAGCGTCGCGAAATTGTATTGCGGTTCGATCCAGTTAGTGGAATCAAAGCACCATGGCAGCAACCCAGCCGAACACAATCAACGGGATGTTGTAGTGCAGAAAGGTAGGCACCACGCTATCCCAGATATGGTCATGCTGCCCATCGGCGTTAAGGCCTGCGGTGGGGCCTAGGGTGGAGTCTGAAGCGGGTGAGCCTGCGTCGCCCAGGGCGGCGGCCGTGCCTACCAATGCCACTGTCGCCATAGGCGAAAAGCCAAAGCTCAGTGCCAAAGGCACATAGAGCGAAGCAATAATGGGAATGGTCGAAAACGAAGAGCCAATGCCCATGGTGATAAAGAGACCGACCAGCAGCATAATCAATGCGGCCAGCCCTTTGTTGTCACCGATAAGCTCGGCAGAGCTCGCCACCAGCCCTTCCACCTCACCACTGGCCTGCATCACACTGGCAAAACCTGCCGCTGAAATCATGATAAAGCCGACCAGGGCCATCATGCGCATCCCCTCGGTAAAGATACCGTCCTGCTCGTGCCAGCGGAAAACGCCACTCATGGAGAGCAAGGCAAACCCAAAGATGCCGCCAAGTACCATAGAGCCCGTCATCAGTTGCACGGTGACCGTACCTACCAGGGAAATAACCAACATGGCCTTTTGCCACCCGGCTAGAGAAAGCGCGGCCTCTTGGGGCGATTTGTCACCATGGGCCAGCTCACGGTCTTCGTAGTCACGCCCCTTGCGATAACTCCAAAACACCGCCACCGCCAACCCTAATGCCATTCCACCAATGGGAATCGCCATCGCCAGTGGCACCATTTGACGGGTCACTTCCAACCCCAGCGCCGCGCCGCTTTCGTTGAGGTTCGCGAGCAGTATGTCATTCAGAAATATCGCCCCAAACCCCACGGGCAATAACATATACGGCGCCGTGATACCGAAGGTAATCACGCAAGCCACCAGTCGCCGGTCAAGCTTCAGATGATTCATCAGCTTTAGCAGCGGCGGCACCAGCACTGGAATAAAAGCAATATGGACAGGAATCAAGTTCTGCGAGCTGACTGCCGCGGCTAAAAGCGCCGCCAGCAGTGTATAGGTGACCGTTCGGCGGCTACCCCCGGACTCGTCTAACTGGAAACGTCCAATCGCCCGGCTGGCCAGCAGCTCGGTGATACCTGAACGGGATAAAGCAACGGCAAACGCCCCTAACACTGCATAAGAGAGCGCGATGGTGGCGCCATTACCCAACCCCTCATTAAAGGCGTCAAGGATCTCACCAATAGGCATACCCGCATATAACCCACCTACCAGCGTGGCGACGATAAGGGCAAACACAACTGAAACGCGAGCAAGACTCAAGCCGACCATCACTAGGATAGCCAGAACGATAGCATTCATGAAAAACCTACTTTGTTGTTAGATGGTAATAATGCGTTCCCTATGGCCTAGCGCCACAGGGAACGCATGAAACGCCTTAAAACTGGCTTGGCAACGTATGCGGATGCGCCAGCGGGCTTAACGTGCGCTCACGTATTAGTTCGCTAGCGGCTTCGATATCGGGCGCGAAGAAGCGATCCTGCTTGTAGTGGCTAACGCGCGCACGTAGCAGTTGCCTGGCTTGCTCTAGCGGCTGGGTAGTGGTCAAGCCCTGGCGCATGTCCAACCCTTGGCACGCCCCCAGCCATTCGATGGCTAAAATGCCGCACACATTCTCCGCCATTTCCCACAACCGCTTACCGGCGGCAGGCGCCATTGAGACATGGTCTTCCTGATTAGCCGAGGTAGGCAGGCTGTCGACACTATGGGGGTGCGCCAAGGCTTTATTTTCACTCGCCAGCGCCGCGGCGGTGACCTGGGCAATCATAAACCCGGAATTGACCCCTCCGTTCTCGACCAGGAATGGCGGTAGCTGCGACATGTGCTTGTCCATCATCAAAGAGACACGACGCTCGGCCAGAGAACCGATCTCGGCGATGGCTAACGCCAGGTTGTCAGCGGCCATGGCTACCGGTTCAGCATGAAAATTACCGCCGGAAATAATGTCATCCTGCTCGGCAAATACCAGCGGGTTATCAGAGACCGCGTTGATTTCCGCCGCGAGCACCTCGGCTGTCTGACGAATCTGGGTTAATACCGCACCCATCACCTGTGGCTGGCAGCGCAACGAGTAGGGATCCTGGACTTTATCGCAGTTAGCATGGGAGTCACCGATGGCACTCTTTTCGCCGAGGAGATGGCGGTAAGCGGCGGCCGCGTCAATCTGGCCGCGCTGGCCACGCACTTCATGAATCCGAGCGTCAAAGGGTGAACGTGACCCCAAAGTGGCTTCTACGGTTAGCGAACCGCATACCGTCGCCGCCGCAAACAGGTCTTCGGCGTCGAATAGCCCCCGCAGGGCATAGGCGGTCGATACCTGCGTGCCATTAAGCAGCGCCAGACCCTCTTTGGGTGCCAGCGTGATTGGCGCCAGGCCAGCGATTTCCAACGCCTTTTCGGCGGAGATCCACTCGCCTTTGTAGCGGGCTTTGCCCTCGCCTAGCAGCACAACGCTCATATGTGCCAGGGGCGCCAAATCACCGGATGCCCCCACCGATCCTTTAAGTGGAATATGTGGGTAAACCTCGGCATTGATCAGTGCCACCAGGGCATCCAATACCTCACGGCGGATGCCGGAGAAGCCTCTCGCCAGGCTATTGACCTTAAGCACCATAATCAAACGCACCAGGGCGTCGTCTATCGCCCTTCCCACACCAGTGGCATGAGAGAGCACCAGGGAACTCTGTAACGATTCAAGATCTTCGTTGGCAATGCGGGTCTGGGCCAATAAGCCAAACCCCGTATTAATGCCATAGACCGTGCGGTTTTCACTGACGACCCGGTTAACGCAATCGACGCTTCGCTGGATATCTGCATTGGCGCTTTCCGGTAACGTGACAGGCACATGCGCTTCGTGGATCTGGCGGGCTTGGGCAAGGGTCATTTTGCCAGGCTGAATTTCTAGATGTTTCATTTATTCGCCTTTAGAGACAGGAAGGTGGTCATCCCACCTTCTCAACTGTTGTATTTGTGCGGGCTTTACTGATTGAGCATCGGCAAATCAAGACCGTTTTCGCTGGCGCACTTTTTAGCAATGTCATAACCAGCATCGGCATGACGCATCACGCCAGTGCCCGGATCGTTGCGCAGCACACGGCCTAAGCGGGCGTGGGCATCATCGCTGCCGTCACACACGATCACCACGCCAGAATGCTGGGAGTAGCCCATGCCAACCCCACCGCCATGATGTAACGACACCCATGTGGCACCGCCTGCGGTGTTTAGCAGCGCGTTGAGTAACGGCCAGTCGGAAACGGCGTCAGAACCATCCATCATCGCCTCGGTTTCGCGGTTGGGGCTGGCAACGGAACCCGAATCGAGATGGTCGCGACCAATAACGATCGGTGCTTTTAGTTCGCCGTTCTTCACCATTTCGTTGAAGGCCTGCCCCAGGCGGGCACGGTCTTTAAGCCCCACCCAGCAAATGCGTGCTGGCAACCCCTGGAAGCTAATGCGCTCACGCGCCATGTCGAGCCAGTTGTGCAAGTGCGGGTCATCGGGAATGAGTTCTTTGACCTTCTGGTCGGTCTTATAAATGTCCTCAGGATCCCCAGAGAGCGCCACCCAGCGGAAGGGGCCGATACCCTGGCAAAAGAGAGGACGAATATAGGCAGGCACAAAACCCGGAAAATCAAAGGCGTTGGCAACCCCCTCCTCCATTGCCATCTGCCGAATGTTATTGCCGTAATCAAACGTGGGCACGCCCATTTTCTGGAAGTCGAGCATCGCTTGCACATGCACCGCCATCGATTGCTTGGCCGCCTTCACAGTGGCCTCAGGCTCAGACTTGCCCCGCGCCACGTACTCTTCCCATGTCCAGCCGGAAGGCAGGTAGCCATGCAATGGGTCGTGGGCACTGGTCTGATCCGTGACCATATCCGGTTTGATGCCGCGTTTAATCAGTTCCGGCAGCACATCAGCGGCGTTACCACACAGGCCAATAGAAATAGCCTTACCTTCGGCGGTATAGCGCTCAATACGCGCCAGAGCGTCATCAAGGTTGTCAGCCTGTTCATCCAGGTAGCGGGTACGCAAGCGGAAGTCGAGGCTCGCCTGCCGACACTCAATATTCAGCGAACAGGCACCGGCCAACGTAGCCGCCAACGGCTGAGCGCCGCCCATACCGCCAAGCCCGGCGGTCAGAATCCAACGCCCCTTAAGCTCACCGTCGTAGTGCTGGCGGCCCGCCTCAACAAAGGTTTCATAGGTGCCTTGCACAATGCCCTGGGAGCCGATATAGATCCAAGAACCCGCCGTCATCTGGCCGTACATCATCAAGCCTTTGCGATCCAGTTCGTTGAAGTGCTCCCAGTTAGCCCAGGCAGGTACCAGGTTGGAGTTGGCGATCAATACCCGAGGCGCATCCTTATGGGTTTCAAAGACGCCGACGGGTTTACCAGACTGCACAAGCAGGGTCTGGGTATCTTCCAAACGCTGTAACGTTTCGACGATTTTGTCGTAGCACGCCCAGTCACGGGCAGCGCGGCCGATGCCGCCGTACACCACTAAATCCTCGGGGCTTTCGGCTACATCCGGATGAAGGTTGTTCATCAACATGCGAAGCGGCGCTTCGGTCAGCCAGCTTTTACAGCTGAGCTGAGTACCGGTCGGCGCAATGATCTTACGTGAAGCATCGTGACGTTTATCGTTGGTTGGCATGGCGTCATTCCTTGTGTTTCTGTTCGTTATTCGTTGGTCTAGAGCGGTGCCCTGGTCAGTCATTCAGGGTTAGCTGTCTAAATTCAGTTATCTAAGGTCAGCAAATGCACAAGACGAGCCGCCGCTCTGGCGGTACGGCTGTCGATATCCAGGCTGGGGTTAAGTTCTGCCAAGTCCGCCAGGCGAAGCTTGCCGCTGTCACGCACGGCTTCAATCAGCGGCTCGATCAAGGCAAGCGAAACACCGCGTGCAGCGGGCGCACTGACGCCGGGGGCTTCGGCAGCAGGGAGCACATCCAGGTCGATGGTCAGATAAAGGTGGTCGCATTTGGCGATGAAGCGCTGCATGTCTCTAACGATAGAATCAAGGCGTAACGCATCGATCTCGCTATCTTCCCGAACCAATGTTCCGAGCGCGGCGGCGCTGGTAAATAAGGCGCGCGTATTAGCAGCGCGACTTACCCCCAGGCAGGCGTAGCGAAACGACCAATCCCACTCTTGGCACTTATCGGCAATCTGGGCGAAGGGTGTGCCTGAGGAGCGAATATGCGCTGGATCGCGCAAATCAAAGTGCGCGTCCAGGTTTATGATGCCAATCCGCGGTGGCGTCGTTTTTGGCATAAAAAACTGCGCCAGACCCAGCCAGCTAGCGTAGGCCACTTCATGCCCGCCACCCAGCACAATAGGCAGGTGGCTAGCGGTTAATAATGATGTCAGCCGATCAGCAAGCGTCTGTTGCGCTGCCTCTAACCCATCATCAACACAGCGCACATTGCCGGCATCGTAAGCAGGCGCGGTGCGATGCCAGGCCAACGGCGCCAGCGCACGGCGTATCGCACTAGGACCTTCAGCAGCGCCGGTGCGGCCCTGGTTACGCGCGACGCCGGCATCACTTTCGAAGCCCAGCAGTGCACACCCCGGCACGGCGTTGTTGGCTAACGGCTCAATACGCTGGTGCCAACGGTCACTATCGGGTTCAGGATCCGTGCGCCCCTGCCAGAGCGACATATCAATAGACGTATCAGCGGCCATGGGTTAACTCCCCCTGGTAGACGCGCTGCCGTAGGCGTCCTGGCTGCACCGCGTACGCCAATTCAGCAGGTGTCTCAATATCCCAGACACACAAATCAGCCACCGCGCCTTCGTGAAGCTGCCCCTGCCCTTTCAACCCTAGCGCGGCAGCACCATTGGAGGTCATCCCCGCCAACGCTTCCTGGGGCGTCATGCGAAACAGCGTACAAGCCAGGTTGAGCATTAACGTGGGCATAAATATCGGCGAGCTGCCTGGGTTGGCGTCGGTAGCAACAGCCATCGGCACACCCGCTTCGCGCAGCCCCACAATGGGCGGCTGCTGCGTTTCACGCAGGGTGTGGAAAGCACCGGGAAGAATAACGGCCACGCTGCCCGCTTCACGCATGGCAGCAATACCGGCGTCGTCGAGATACTCAATGTGGTCAGCGGATAATGCGCCGTGGTGGGCTGCCATCGCAGCACCCCCCAAATTTGAGAGTTGCTCGGCATGCGCTTTGATGGGTAAACCATGAGCTTGGGCGGCTTTGAAAACCCGCTCACACTGCGCTACTGAAAAGGCGATTTTTTCACAAAAGACATCGACGGCATCGGCCAGCCCCTCCGCCGCTGCGGCAGGAATCATTTCATTGCAGACCAGCTCGATATAGCCGTCGCTATCGTTCTCATACTCCGGCGGCAAGGCATGGGCACCTAACAGTGTCGTAAACACGCGTACTGGCAACTCTTCACCTAGACGCCGGGCCACCCGCAGCATCTTCAGCTCATTAGCCACGTCTAACCCATAGCCCGACTTGATCTCGACCGTAGTGACGCCTTCCTCAACCAGCGCTTTAAGACGTGGCAAAGCGGCATTGAAGAGCGTTTGTTCACTCGCTTCCCGCGTCGCCAAAACGGTACTCAGAATGCCCCCGCCACGGCGGGCAATGTCTTCATAGCTTGCGCCTTCCAAACGCGCCTCGAATTCGTCCGCGCGGGCGCCGCCAAACACCAAATGGGTATGGCAATCCACCAGGCCGGGCGTCATGACGCCGCCCCACCCCATATCATGACAACCCTCGGCCTGTGACTCATCGAAGCCACCCATGGGCGTCATGGTGACAACACGCTCACCTTGAGTAATGACGGCCATGGGCTCCGGCAACGTTTTCAGACCATCGAAGACACTGATATCGCGCCAAATGTAGCGACGTTTGTTATTAGCCATGGAGGTCTCCTTGGAGCAAACATAATGTATATACAATTAAGCCCACCCGCTAATCCTTCGTCAAGCAGTGAAACAACAAAACAAGCGCTCATAAAAATCTAATAAAAACTCAAAAAATAAAATAAAACATTTAATTAACAAGTAGTTAATTAAATAAAAAGAAGCGAATCAGAAGTACATGGCGACCACCAAATTAGACTAATGTCTATTTTTAAAGCGCTATACGTAAATGCCACATAGGGGTAGCTTATTGTATATACATGACAAGAAACCAAGCTCATAGCTATGACAACCAAACAACGAGAGGCGCCCCATGCACCCTACAGACCTACCCACTAAGCAGCGAACCAACGCTGTCACTATCTTTAAACTGTTTGTGCCTAGCGCTCTGGGCATCCTGATCTTTTTTGTTCCCATCGAGATAGCGGGGCGGCGTACTATCCTGCTCGATCATATGGTCACAGGACTGCGTTCGTTGATGGGGGAATACAGCGGCATCTATGCTTTAGCCATGATCGTGGCGGGTGCCGCCTACCCACTGTTCAAAGGCTATTGGCGGCGAACACTGACCGAAAGCATTTTTACCGTGCTGAAAATCATTGGCGTCGTTGTTGCCGTCATGGCGTTAACGGGTTGGGGTCCTGCGTTTTTGCACGAACCGGACATGTTGCCCTTCCTGTTCGAGAAACTGGTGATTCCGGTAGGTTTGATTGTGCCAATCGGCGCTATTTTCCTGGCACTGTTGATCAGCTATGGGTTGCTGGAATTGATTGGCGTACTGGTTCAGCCGGTCATGCGGCCCATTTGGCGAACCCCTGGGCGCTCGGCAATCGATGCCGTGGCTTCGTTTGTAGGTAGTTACTCGATCGGGCTATTGATTACCAACCGGGTTTATCAAGCGGGGCAGTATTCCGCCCGGGAAGCCGCCATCATTGCCACTGGTTTTTCCACGGTGTCGGCAACGTTCATGATCATCGTGGCCCGTACGCTGGACCTGATGAGCATTTGGAATTTGTACTTCTGGCTCACCCTGGTGATTACGTTCATCGTCACGGCTATCACGGTGCGGCTGCCGCCTCTGGCAAACATGGATGACCACAAGAGTGACGGAGAACCGGAGCCAATACCGGGGAAGCGTTTGAGCACGGCCTGGCAAGCAGGTACGGAGATTGCAGCCAAAGCGCCCAGTCTTCACCGCAGCGTAGCGCTCAACTTTAAAGAAGGGTTGATAATGGCCATCAGCATCCTACCGTCGATCATGTCGGTAGGCCTGCTCGGGCTTCTCATCGCCAAATACACGCCATTATTTGAATGGTTGGGATGGTTGTTTTACCCCTTTGTCGCCATTTGGGGGCTGGATGACGCCGCGGCGCTGGCGCAGGCATCTGCTTCCGGGTTGGCGGAAATGTTCTTACCGGCGCTACTGATGGCCGAGGCCGAATTCGTCGCCCGTTTCGCTGCAGGCGTGGTGTCAGTCTCCGCCGTGCTGTTCTTTTCTGCTTCCATACCCTGCATTCTTTCGACCAGCATTCCGCTTTCAGTAGGCCGCATGCTAATCGTATGGTTTATTCGCGTTGCCTTGAGCTTGCTACTTGCGGTGCCCTCAGGCTACCTGGTGCAGTCACTGACGAGTTGAATCCCAGTCCAGTTGAATACCCCCATTAACGAGATGCCACGAGGTCGAACAAATCGGCCTCGCTGGACTCTTGCTTAACTTCAATTTAAGCGCTTTTTCTTTGCAGGGAGGAGCGTAATTTATAGCGGTCTCCAGGATGGATCAGGCGGGCATAACTTATCAAATGCTCTTCCGACCAGGTACGCCGCACCATGCTCAAGCAAGGCGTCTGGGTATCGATACTTAGCCATTTGGCGGTTTGTTCATCCACGAGCACCGCTTCAACAATGTGTTCCATATCCGTCATGGGACAAGCGGCGACCAGCACCTCGTTAGGTGTATGGCGTGAAAAATCGGTATCAAGATAATCCGGCACCCAGCGTGGGTTAACGTAGCGGTTCTCAAGCTGAATCGGAATGTCATTCTCATAGTGCACCAAGAGGGTATGAAACACCCGGCTCCCAAGCCTCACGCCTAACCGCAGTGCAACTTCATCGTCTGCTTCAATCGCCTCTTGGGTGATGACTTTATTGCTGTACCGATGCCCACGCGAAAGCACTTCTTCGGCAATGTTGTATACCTCCACCAAAGAGGATTCTACCTTACGGTCGGTAACGAAGGTACCGACACCGGGTTGACGTACCAGGTACCCTTGCTGCACTAAATCTCTAATGGCTTTATTGGCCGTCATCCGGCTTACGCCAAAGTCCTTCGCCAGCCGCTCTTCCGTAGGTATCTGATGATTCAGTTGCCAATCACCGCACTGAATCTTATCCAACAGATGTTGACGGATCTGCTGGTAGAGAGGAGGACGCGTCATGAAGCTCCTTTTCGATTAAGACCGTTTGTCTATACAGCTATCTTACTAGCCTTGGTTAACAAAGCACACTGCCGCCAGGTCAACGCCATTGACCAATCATGTATGTAGCGCAAACGCCACCCACGGCTGCTTGTGCTGCATGACAATGAAGCTGGTTCATTCGCTACCTGTACGTGTTCTCGCGGTCTGGAGGAAATCGTTTATACCTTCGAGTCATTCATTTATTTTGAATGGGGAAAAAGCACATTATCTAGCGCATCTGAACCTTTTCAGCTTTTACGCCAAATAATAAAAAGCGACCTGAACAAAGCTCAGATCGCTATCTCCATCATTTAGCATGAATAACCAAAACCTTTGGACATGTGGAGCTTGTACCAACCTCACTCACCTTTTTGCTGGCTTGCCTCCAGGTGGCGCAACTCCCGATCAAGCTGACTCATTGCAGCCTCTAGCTGACGCTTCACCTCGCTGAGGTTTCTATAATCGCTGTTCGGCATGGTTTCCTTCTCCTCATACCCCACCCTTTCGAGTGCTTTTTCTCGACCATCTAGCTCAACCGTGCGGAGCAGCCTGGCGACTATCTCAGCATTCATGGATCGATGGTTAGTGTCGGCAGCCTCTTTCAACCAGTTCCGTAACTCGGGCGGCATACGGAGTTTGTACTGTGTGTGGGTATCGTGAGTTGTCATTTCTTAATGATGAACCAGACCGGTTCTTTACAGCAATGGCACCCATCGGGTACCATTTTGAACCCATTGGGTTCATTGGGCAAATCCGGTAGGTTCTGCAATTTAAAAAACGGCTTGAGACAGAGCTCAAACCACGGTTTGAAAGCAAAGTTCAGAACATGTGCTGCGCCTGAAATGACTAGTGAGTCAGGTGGAGTGAGAAATGAAGCAGCTTAAGGAAAAAAGCTATGCATAATGCCAGCTATATTCACGACCTAGAGAATATGTGTGAGTTAATTGAAAACGGAATGTCTACCGATGAAGAGGCGGTATACCTAACCTTATCCATTTCACATATAGCCATTAGCTTTGCCCCAATGGATAACAAATCCACATCAGAAAAAGAAGTAGAAGTAAAAATCAAAAATATTGATAAAGCAATGGCATTGATTGCCAAAGCTTACAACGTGCTTGGTAATTATCCAGAATTACAGTTGCAACTAGGAAAGCTACACAGCCTTTTCAAGGTCTTACTAATACAACAGCTAAGTTGTGGCATAAAACTTAACGACATAACGCGCAAGGCTAAGCACGGCAAACATGCTGCTAACATACCACTCGGAGGTCACATACAAGACAACACCGTAAAACTGGAAAATACCACGGAATCGATTTGCCACATCACTGGCGACTTGAAACCTAAGGAATAATTTTCCGTACTACCTCCCTGGGTCATATGGGGTTGTCGTTGCTATTGGCCGAAGGAGGTCGGTGAAAAAAGGTAAGCTCCAGCCCCTCTTTCAAGCTCAAGCTCTGGCATGCAGCTAGCCGCAACTCCACAGGCCAACATCCATTCAAGCAATAGATCCCCTGCCCTGATTCAATGAACCGGTCAACATCACACCTAAAGCTGGTAAATCCCCGCCGACCGAGAACTACCGTATCAAATGCATCGGCAAAGGCTTGCCTGATCTTGGTACTGGGAGCATGAATCCTCATCGCTTTCAGCTTGCGAAAGCAACTCAAGAATATAAGCGAAGAAAGTTATTTCCTGAAAGCACACACTTACCCATACCACAAAATCATTGATTAGTTTGGTGTCGTCACAGGCCAGCTATCAGGGATAAATCCGCATAGTTATCGGGTCTCCGGTGTAACCCGGGGAGACTAGAGAGAGTGATATGGCGTCTTGGAAGGATCAAGACCTAACCATCAAGCCATTGATTAATATAGCTTCAATAAAGTATAAAAAATCTTCGCATACCTTATCACATATCATTTATCAGTTGGCTGGATGTATTTTTCTCGATTTCCCACGATGGTGACTAGGTTTAAGGGGGCCTCAATCGAGGGGTGCTCTGATCTCCGGTTCATCCTTTTCTGAATAGCCTTTTGAACCTGAGCATTTCTGAGCAAGCGAATGGCGTTAATTTCTGCGGCATTACCACGAGCAGAGTAAGCAGCTCTCTAGTATGCCTTGGTGGCATTCAGGTCAATCAAATGCTCATCAACGAATCGAGACTGCCAAAGGGGCTGTCGAGTTGACGCCTCGGTAGTCTTCATATCAGCTCTTTGCTGAGAACACATTGAAAGAATGAGACGGTCTTAATTTTAAGAGGGCATCTGAATGGGCGGCAGCATCATCGAAAGTTTAATAATGGCAGTACCTATACTAGGTGTAGCTGTGGCGTTTATCTCGCATTGGCGCGGACATAAGCTGAGTCGAAGCGCGATCAAGATGAATGTAATGGTGAGGATCGTAGACTTCGGAGCTGACTATCGCTCTCAGGCTGCGCTTGAGGAAGGACTTCAAAGGACGCTGAAGCGGCTTTTCCACCTCTATTCTGGGCAAAGCGTCAATGGCGCTCTGGTGTGGGCGGTACTAAGTCATCACCCAAGAGCTGATGCCCTAGACTTGTTGGCGTTAGCGCATGATGAAGTCAGGATAGATAAGACGTCAGGCAAGATCCGGCACAAGCGACCAAGATGGAAGCTCGACAGCACCGAGGCGGTGCTTTTCATTATCTATATAGCTTTGTCCTTAGGCTGGTATCTGATGATAGGGCCGGGCCTACGCTGGCTATATGGAAGCCCTGACAGCATGGCCACTTCTGACAAAATTTGGGCGACTATTGCCGTGGTTTTATCAAGCTGCTTTGTCATCCTCTATGCTAGGTACTGCTTTAGGTATGTTGCGAAAGTGCGAGCGGTGAGGGAGCTTACACAAACTAAGCGAATGAAGGCCTCAAGGTCTCTCCGGATGAGGTGCCTTGACGTGCAGCGCAAGGTGAAAGCGCTGCCGGCCCAGATGAAGAAGCTGCTTTTTAGCTAAGGCCACCATTAGACCATGCTGTCAACGCCAGTGAAGGTTGTCCGCACCTCCTTTACGGACTTATAGCATCGGCGTCGACAAGCTATAGAGGACTTTAATAAGTCCAGATGATGCAACGAAAATTGCATCGTCAATTTGCTGGCGCTTCCCTCACCCATCGCAGGCACACCCTCTTGGCTGACGACAAGTATAGTTGCGGTTAATGCAAGAGTTACCGCAAGCTTTACCCTTTCGACAAACACGACAACAGCCGCCTTGGACTATAGTCAGCTCATCAGGGATCGCGTCAAACGATAAGGTGCACTCTGCTTCCTCATTGCCAACTTGAAGGTCTGCTTGTCCAATCCAGCCGCCATAGCTATCTAGTGGCTGTTCAGCACTCAAGGCTCCAGCGAAGCATAGCGCCAGCACTAATATGATTACTCGCACGGTCATGACTATTCCCTTTAGTTATTATGTGCCAGCGCAGTATAGACGGGAATGCTCGCAGCACGTCTCTAGATTGTTAGCAGCCAGGCCTCATAACCATGCAACAATAATGGCATCAGCAACGGGCGCAAAATTGCTCAGATGGTAAAAATCATCATGCGAGAGCAAGCTTTTACTCGCGACTGTCTATTTTGACCGAGAATAGTGGGAACGGCGGGAACAGGCTGGATATTCAAGCAAATAGCGCTGGCGCTAGCTCCAAGCCGAGATTCCAGCTTTAAGTGCCAGCGCTATACTAATTTAGAAGCAGATTTTCCTTGCAGCCTTAGGATTAAGGTGAAAGTAAAGGCCGTTACTACTCAACACTTGCTTCAAAGGCACTCACTATCCCTTAGAGCCCTTCAACTTGAGGTGGAATAAATCCATTATCAGATAGAGCTTTTATGACACCTCTGACTAGAAAGCTATTATCAAAACCAATCGTATATTGTCGAGCCCCTTCAGCTATAGGCCTAAGCATTCCAGCTTCAACAAGCTTTCGTACTTGGTATGTTCTTTGAGGGGATTTTGAGCCCTTCATTACAGAAGCAAGGTCGCTTGCTTTAACAATTTGTCTTTCAATAGCCAAATTTAGAATATCTTTCTCTTGTGCCGTTATCAGCTCTCTTTCTCGGGCATTCTCTAGCGCTGGCCACAAAATATTCTCTTTCAAAAATGTATAGTCTGAAAGCTTATCCAGCTTTTTCAGCTCATCTAGAACCCCTTGCAAAACGTATACACACCAGTCATGTAGTGCTTTTGGGGAGCCTGAATCAGCAAGCGATAGCATTTCATAATAGCGTTCTCGATCATTGCAAAAAACAGCCGTCGGGTTGAGCACACGGCCTGTGACCGTCTTGCCCATCGAAACGTTAAAGCCATATTTTATCATCAATGCATAGGTTAATAAGCGAACTACTCTCCCATTTCCATTGGTGAATGGATGTATCCACCCAAATCGATGATGGGCTAAAGCTACTTTCATAAGATCGTATTTTTGTTGATCGCTATTATTTATAAAGTTAACCAGCTCTTGCATGTACTCTCCGACCCGAAATGGCTCTGGAGGAAGATGGCTAGACTTGGCTATTCTGACTTGACCTGTTCTGTAAGCACCTGGAGTTTCATCGCCTTCTCGCTCAAGGCCATCTATTGCAAGTTGATGTAACTCTCTTATAAAATGTTCTGATATGGGATAATCAGGTTCCAGCTCTTCCTCAATGTATGACATAGCCCTTTCGATGTTAGCTATCTCGCTCAAGTGATCACTCGAACGTTGCGTACCCTCTAAAGTGCTTTCCACATAATCAGCCAGTGTAGTGTGGTTACCTTCAATTCTTGCCGATCCCAAGCTTTCCAATATATGGAAAATATTTTTAAGCTGAAAAAATGTAGGTGCTGGCGTACTCCCACCAAGCTGAAGCCTCCTAAGGTACTCAAGCTCAGTCAGTACATCGACGAGAGGTGAATCGAAGGATGGATTTAGAAGCACCAGGTCATGATGATGAAATGAAGCAGGGTCACTCATTATCTCAAATCCCCTAAAATTTTATCTCAAAAAAATGAATAAAAAATACTAAAAAACATAAACTTACAAAAAATTATGTAAAAAATAACTGAAATCACGTACAAAAATATGTTGAATCCATCTGCACAACAAGTCAAATGACGGGCTACATATTTAGCCTAAACACGTCGTCATGCGCCCGGACACACTTCTAGCTGCGCACCTATCGTGCGTACCAAGCTGCGTACCGATTCGTACTTTTCGCTCGTAAGAAAATTCGTGCCTACATTTAGTTAACAGTGCTGGCTGTTCACCCTTCGTGTTAACTAGCCATCTGATGGATACCACCATGGATACCAGGAGGCGGATACTGGCGATCTGGTGGAAACCGGCACCAGTGCAGTTGAGAACACCAGGTTGGCGGCCTAAGCAATCTCAACATTCATCAACATGCGGCGGTTAAACCGCGCCAGCAACATGAGGTTTTTGAGGAAGCTGGCCCAGCTTGAGATAGGCTTAATATCCCTACTTTATCTTTCCCTAGATCGACGCCGGTTAGCTCGGCGATAAGCTCAGGAAATCGCTTGGATAGCTGATCTAATGCTAGCAGCGAGTTCGCTATTCGCTGTATCGGTACGGGATTTTTGGTCGAAAAATATATATTGAGCGGTATATCGATATAAGACGGATCTGCTTCCGGCGCCATTGGATTCCCTTAAAGTATTTGTCGGCACGCCTCTACGGGCGCTCTAACCGATCTTGGCTCTAAAGGGTGGGGTGGTGCCAGTTTGTTAAAATAGAGCTTGACTCCCAAAACAGGAGAACCCAAAATATCCCAAAATGGGAGAAAGCATGAGAGTCATAGCAAAGCGCACACTGAAAGAGTTTTGGGAGCAGGGCTATGACGACGCCAAGACCCCATTAACCGAGTGGTACAACATGATGCTAAAAGCATCCTGGGAAACGCCACAACAGTTGAAGGCCGACATTGGAACCGCCAGCATCCTTAAAGGTGGCAGGGTTGTTTTCAATATCGGTGGTAACAAGTACCGAGTCATACTCTCCATTCGGTATGAGCAGCAAATTGCTTGGGTTCGTTTTGTTGGCACCCACGCCCAGTACGATAAAGTCGATGCGGAGACAATATAATGAACATCCAGCCTATCCATAATGATGCCGATCTTGACCGCGCATTTGCTCGTCTTGAAGAGCTTTGGGCTGCTGAGACAGGCACTCCTGAAGCGGACGAAATCGAAGTGCTCTCAATCCTCATAGAGAAATACGAGGATAAACACTACCCCATCGGGCCGTCTGATCCTATTGAGGCGATCAAATTCCGCATGGAGCAGCAGGGCCTAACGCCGCGTGATCTTGAAGCATACATCGGCTCGAGCGGCCGAGTGTCAGAGGTGCTGAACCGTAAGCGCAAACTCAGCCTTCGCATGATCAAAAACCTGCATGAGGGGCTTCGAATCCCTTATGAGAGCTTGATGAGTCAGGCCACTTAATTATTCAGCCCCGCATTAGCAGTTTTTTATGCCACAGTGACCGTATTAGATATACCACAGCTTGAAATGTCCGCCATCCAAGGGCTCGAGTTCAAATGCTGGAGTTTTCCGTATACCAAAACATCCACCAAAGCATACATAACACCATGATTCGGTTACATAATACCAATCATAGCGCATGCAGCATTCCCGCTGCCTTTGTCGCCATATCCGCTTTGGATTGATAGCTGCCTTGAAGAGGAAGTGTAACGTGCACACGGCCTTGGAAACCCCATCTTCATGTGCACGCGAGATCGAGTAGCGCGTGGTAAGCGAAGCGCACCCGCGGGAGCAGCGCGAAGCGGTGTCGTGGTTGGTTCGTGCATGTGGCGTTGCTTGGGCGCCACGGGGCGCCGGTCACATACCACCTTCTTTTGCCGATACAGCGTCCTTACTTAGCGCGGTGTGCTGGCGGCCACGGATCTTATCTTCTGAGCTGCGAAGCGATAGCGCGCCCTAAGTCGCGGTTAGGGCGAACGCCTATGACTGACAAAACTGCCGCTAGAGCAACCTTGAATGTTTGGTTATGAATGCGCTGTCTGATACCGCATTTCAATCAGTTGATGTTCGCCAACGACTTCTACTTCCTTGATGAACTCAAATCCAAACCTTTCGTAGTAATCTCTAAGGTAAGTGTGAGCATGGATCTCAATGGAAGTGACACCTAACTCCTGCGCATATTGCATCATTGCCTGGACAACTTTCGAAGCGACGCCCATTCCTCTACATACCTCACTGACCGCTATCCTGGCCATGGTAGAAGAGCCGTCTTCTTTCACAGTTAGTCGGGCCGTTGCAATGGGTTCACCGTTGTTCGTTACCAGCGCGTGGAATGATTCCTCATCCAGTCCATCCAGTTCCAGCTCTGCAGGAATCTGCTGTTCACGTGTAAACACCTGATAACGAATACCTTGAGCCTGCCTGATCAATTCAGAATCATTACCGATAGTGACTTCCATTGCTGTTTTTTCTCCAAAAAATAATAGATATAAAGTAGCACATGCGTCTCTCCCGCTTGAACGGGTGGGCGACAGCCAGAGCTTGGATTCCTAGCCCTAACATACCAACGCCCCGCACATTGGCGGGGCGTTGGTCATACGCTACAGAATGGCTGGATTAGGCTTGGGCACTATCCAGGTCGTCCAGGCTCGGAACATACTCCATTTGCCGCGGTGGCAGGGTTTGGCTCTTGCAGGCAGTGTTGGTTGGATGGCACTGGGCGTCGTTCCGCCGCCATCCGCGGGTGCCTCATTCGCTCGTACCTCGCGAGATTCGTTACCACGCGCTACGGTTAGTGCACATAGCTGATTTTGTGGGTCAGTTCATCTCGCCTGTGTCTTCCTCCAGCGTTGCCTATCCAGAAACGCGAAGCAGGCCATTGATGAGCGCCAAATTGTCATCTGACGGAGTATTAGTACTAGGTTTGGTTTGGTTGAGTTTATCTGTCGAACAGTTAGTGCCATGGCGGTATACCGAGCATCTTCGAATGGGGGTATATACCATTCTGTATACCATTTAGCAGCGGGATTTGGAAGGAACGACGAGGAGTAAAAAATCATGTATTTCAGAGTATTGTACTCTTTTTTAGGCCTTCCCAGGACTTGTAAAGAACCCCAGTTGGCGTCCCTGGCAGGAGTCGAACCTGCGACCTGCCGCTTAGGAGGCGGCTGCTCTATCCTACTGAGCTACAGGGACTAACGTCGTCCAAACTTGCGGGCGCGTAGTATAACGCGTCAGCTTAGGCAGGGCCAACCGAGTTGCGCTATTCAACTCTATATCCAGCCGAGTAAACGCAGCGCAAAGACGCCCAGCGTAACGGTAATGCTCGCCATCAGGGTGGTAATGGCGATGATATTGGCGGCCAGAGCCACATTGCCGCCTATTGCTTTGACCATTACAAAACTTGCGGCAGCGGTGGGGCT
The DNA here is from genome assembly GCF_005937175.1 of Halomonas sp. ATBC28. NCBI lineage: Bacteria > Pseudomonadati > Pseudomonadota > Gammaproteobacteria > Oceanospirillales > Halomonadaceae > Halomonas > Halomonas sp. ATBC28. The sequence continues at coordinate 27,788 of NZ_VCQL01000011.1, forward strand.
GGCAAAGAACAGAAACAGTAAGCCCAGCTGTTCGCCGGAAAAGCCCACCAACCAGGCCGCCACGGTGGAGAGCACCGGTAGTGTTACCATCTTCATCAAACTAGCGCCAAGTGCCACTTGGCTGCTGTCACGCATGCTCGACACGGAGAGCGTCGCACCAATACAAATCAGCGCCAACGGTAGTGTTAACGAGGCAAAATAGTTTCCTGAGGTAATCACCCAACTGGGCAGCGGGATCGAGAGCGCGGTAAAGGGTAATGCTGCAAATACGGAAATAATGAGTGGGTTTTTCGCTACATGTTTGAGCAGGCTGCGCCAATCGGTGGATTGACCAGGTTGGTAAAATGCCAGCACGATGACCGAAAGCGCGTTATACATCACGATGACCACGCCCAGCAAAAGACTGCCCGCTGACAGGCCATAGTTACCGTACATGCCCGCCGCTAGCGCCAAACCCACTATCCCACAATTGCCGCGAAACGCGCCTTGAACGTAAATACCACGATCCTGAGGTGCTACACGGTAGCGCGCCCAGCCCCAACTGAATAAAAACTGCCCCAGCGTTGCCACAGCAAAAAACAGCATCAGCGAAATGTCCAGCGCAACGCTTAGGTCAGCTTTAATCAAACTAAGGAAGATCAGCGTGGGGAGTGTTGCTTTGAATACCAGCGCAGAAGCGGTCGAGACGAAGGCACTATCAATCCATTTCAAGCGCTTAAGGCCCAGGCCTACAAACACCATCGCAAAGACAGGCAGCGTGACATCCAGCGTGCGGGCAAACAGTTCAAGTAGGTTCACAACAGTATCTCAGTCAGCCTTGATTTTAAAAACTGGCTTTTAACGACAAGTTCAGCATCTGCTTATACTCTACTGCTGGACATGTTTTGTCGACTGCTAAGCACGCCAAGCCGCTGCGCAGGCTTAGAGTGCTTATATGAGAAACTATTTGGGCGAATCGAAAAGCGCCATTACGTCATCGTTATTGTGAGGCATATTGACAACTACCCCATCGCGTCCCATCCCTTTGGCTTTGTAACTACCGGCATCGGCCCGTGCCAAAACGTCAGACACATTAGAATCCTCTTCATCAAAGGTGGTAACGCCAATACTGAGTGTAACCATGTACTCTTTGCCTTCATGGGTAACAGAGATTTCCCCTACCGACTGACGCAGGGATTCAGCGATTCTCCTTGCCTGAGCCAAGGTGCAGCTGGGGAGCAGCACACCAAACTCATCTCCCCCTTGGCGCGCCACATGATCGCTACGGCGGACTTCCCAGGCAACCACCTGAGCAATGCGGCGCAACATCTCATCGCCTAGAGCATGGCCACCTTCATCATTGATAGGTTTGAAGTGATCCAAATCAAACAACAAAAGAGCTGAAGGCGTGCTGGTTTTTTGGAAATCGGCAAAGGCTTCTTCTAGGCGGCGCTCAAAGCCCCTACGATTCAACAGGCCGGTTAACGGGTCATGTTCAGCTTCCCAGCGCTGAATGGCTTCCTGCTCCCTACGCTCGGTAATATCTTTAACTACACCCACTAAACCAAGGGTATGGCCATCTTGAGAAAGCGTGACTACCCGCGCATGTATATCTAGCCAAAGAAGTTCGTTATCACTGCGCAAAAAACGCAATTGGCGGACAAAATCACTACCGGTGCGCAGGCTATGTAGCCACATGTCTTTAGCCCCATCACGATCAGACATGTGGATCTGCTTAAGCCAAGATTCCATAGGCGAACCTGGAAGAATACCCAGCATATCGAGTAGCGCAGGGTTCATGTAAGTAATGTCACCTTTCATATTAGCGACAAACATACCCTGCGGCGCGGCATTCAGTACCGAGTCAAGAAACGCCTCGCGCTCTTGAAGATTGCCTAACAACAGCTGCCGTTCATCTTCCACTCGGTTAAAGGTGCTCGCCACCTGCTGTAGCTCTTGCATTTTGGTAGCCAAACTGACGCTCTCACGGTGCCCTAAACCCACCTCGCCAATCTGTTTCTCCAAATGCCTCAACGGTGTAAGCACTCGTCCCAACATCCACCACAGCAAAGGGAACATAAGTAAAACAAGCACAACCCATGTCCACCAAAGCTGCTTGATAAAATCTGCTAGGGGAAGTTGTGCTTGGGAAATAGGCACGTAAAGGCCAACGATCCAACCAGCAGGCCAAATCTGCGCATAAGATTGCAGCCCCATTTCCCCGCTCACAAGCCGACCTACAGCATCACCTTCCCAACCATCCAGCGCCAAATCCAGCCATGGGTTCAATGCCTTACTGGGTACAGAAGCATTAATTAATGAATTTTCAGGATGGTATAAGACTTTACCCGAGGCAGTAGCAACACCTGCATAGCCTTTTTCACCCAAGCGAACTTTAGCTAAACGGCTAAATATCCCTCCTGAATCCAAGCTAAGGACACCTCCAATAAAACCGTCAAACTCGCCTTGCTTGGTAAATCGTGGCACGCCCACTAGCACCATCGGCATACCGCTCGCACGACCGACAAAGGGCTCGCTAACATAGGGTCGGCGAATACCACGAAGCATATGAAAATACTCAAGCTCAGAGGTGTCGAGCCCTACGCGACCAACGATTGCAGGCCAATCAGCAATAACCTCACCATCACTGTTAGCAACCACAATCCCCTCAAACAAAGCTAGTAGGCTATCGTTCTGCTGCAGTTGATAGCTGATCCAGCTCGCATCCTCTGTGGTGCCAATCATTTCGCTTAAGCGTTCTAATGCTTGGAAGCGCATCTCAATTTGTTGGGTCACCTCATCAGCAAGTAGAGTGGCTTCATAGCGCAAGTGCGACATATTAGTCTCTTGCACCATAGTCTTTCCGACTTGCCACGCCATACCCAGCACCAACGCGATCAGCAACAGCAAAGTAAAGGAGAGCCCCAGCAAAAGGCGCCCCTTCAAGGAACTGAAAGAAAATAGATTCTTTAGCAGACAGGCAAAGCGCACCGACTATCCTTTTTATGCATACTTTACTTTAATTCCAGATCCTAGAGAACGGTATTAAGGGCACATAGAGTAAGCGAATCTACCAAAAAAGTGACAACCATGCGCGTTGAATAAATCAAACTTAAGGTAATTTTTTTTATCATGCAAATAGTTGCTATGCATCGAAAAAATAGTGAGTACTCACAACGCCTGAATTGATAACCCCCTCCAATTAACGTATGTTCGCCCGCCTACCCCTAATCCTGTTACCTCAAAGCGGCCTCATGTATGGCGAAACGAACGGCAGGTTACACGTCCCCAGGTATTCGCAAGCTGGCTACCTTGCCTGCGCTACTGCCCGAATTTGACCAATTCGTCCGAATAAGCTCCCTTAAAAAGATGCCCGAGGCAATGATTGGATGGGGATTAAAACCCACCAGCGTAAGCGCTAGGCAGTATGCCCAACGCCATCAACTGATCTATATCGCATTAGAAGATGGCTTTTTACGCTCGTTAGGGCTAGGCGTAAATGGCTTTCAGCCGCACAGTTTGGTAGTCGATGAGACCGGCATTTATTACGACGCCTCACGCCCTTCTGATTTGGAAAACTGGCTCAACACAACCAGTTTCAACAATGAAGAGTTAGAGCAGGCTGAACGATGCATGGCATTGATCGCTCGCTATCGGCTCTCCAAATATAACCACTCCCCCGATCAGCCGATTAACGATGCCAGCCGGGCGAGTGTATTAGTGGTCGACCAAACCGCTGGGGATGCTTCAATTAACTATGGGGGCGCTAGCGCTAGTAGCTTCAACCAGATGCTTGAGGCGGCATTAGCAGAGCACCCCGACGCCGAGATATTAGTCAAGATTCATCCTGACGTTATCGCGGGTAAAAAACAGGGCCACCTACTTAACGCCGCAGACCACCCGCGCTGCAGGGTCATCGGTGAAGACCTCAACCCCTGGGCGCTATTTGACCAGGTTGACCACGTTTACGTCGTGACCAGCCAGCTCGGCTTTGAAGCACTGCTGGCCGGAAAGCAGGTGCACTGCTTTGGCATTCCGTTTTATGCAGGTTGGGGGCTTACCCATGATCAACTGCCCTGCCACCGCCGTCGTGTAAAGCGCACCTTAGTTGAGGTCTTTGCCGCCGCCTATTTACGCTATTGCCGCTACGCTAACCCTTACACTCAGCAGCCTGCCACGCTGGAAGAGACCATTGCCTTGATCGCCGATCAAAGGCGCCAGCAGGAGCGCTATCGGGGAAGCTGGCGAGCATGCGGGTTCTCTACTTGGAAGCGTCGCTTTATTGGCGACTTTCTAGGCGCCTTCGCACGCGTGAACTATCAAGCGAAGCTTCCCGAGAGCGAGCAGCCCGATGAACGGCTGCTGGTATGGTCAAGCCGTATTGATGCAGACTTTAAATGCCAGCACGCCCAACACATGGAGAAGCTATGGCGCATGGAAGATGGGTTCATTCGTTCAGTGGGGCTGGGAGTCGATCTTACTCAGCCGTTGTCGCTGGTGATTGATTCACAGGGTATCTACTACGACCCCAGCCAACCCAGTGATTTAGAGACGCTGCTCAATAGCGCCCCCTTTAGCGACGACCTGCTGCAACGTGCGCTGCAGTTACGTAAGCGATTAGTGGCGCTCAAACTCTCCAAGTACAACGTACGTGGAAAGTCGGGGATCGAACTGCCCAAAGGGCGTTACACCATACTGGTGCCTGGCCAAGTAGAGAGCGACGCCTCGATTGCCACCGGCTCGCCACACATTAACACCAATAGCGGGCTGTTAAGGGCAGTGCGGGAAGCACATCCAGATGCCTTTATTGTCTATAAAGCCCATCCCGATGTATTGAGCGGTGCGCGTGTCGGAGCACTCGATACCGATGCCAAACGCCTGTATGATCTAGACGCCAGCGATATCGACATCGCAACCCTTTTAGAGCGCGTCGATGCAGTGCATACGATGAGCTCTTTAACCGGCTTTGAAGCACTTTTGCGCAAACGAGAAGTCAGCACCTACGGCCTACCGTTTTATGCTGGCTGGGGCTTAACTCAGGATGCGCTTAGCTGCCCACGCCGTACGCGTTCACTCTCGCTGGATGCCTTGGTAGCCGGTACCCTGATTCTCTATCCCGGCTATGTAGACCCAACGACTCGCCAGCTATGCAATGCTGAAACCGTCGTCAGCCTGTTGGAACAGGCAAGAGCACACAAAAACACCCTTACATGGAAACAGCATCTCTACCGCTGTTATCGTAATTTGTTGATCGGAAGGCATTGAGTTGAAGCATCAGAAGCGTGCATTCTTATTTTTGCAGGGCGTTTGCTCACCTTTTTACCAGCGCTTAGCCAAGCGCCTGGTGAACGATGGGCACCGTGTCGTTAAGGTCAACTTCAATGCGGGCGATATCGCCTACTGGCAGCGCACCCACGGCCAAAGCCATCTGTTTCGTGGCCCTACCGCTGAACTACCTGGCTATATCAAGTCACTCTGGCAGCGGTACGCGATCACCGACCAAGTAGTATTTGGTGATCGTCGCCCGATTCATCGCCCAGCAGTGGATAACGCCGCCGCGGCCGGTATACGCACCCACGTATTTGAAGAGGGCTACTTTCGCCCGTTCTGGATCACACTGGAGCGCGAAGGCGTTAACGGCCACTCGCTACTGCCCCGTGACCCAAGTTGGTTTTATGAAACCGGCAAAGCACTGCCCGAACTACCCGCCCCTGTGCGTTTTCGCTCCTCGTTTAAAATTCGCGCCATGCACGATGTGGGTTACCACTTGGCCGGGCTAGCCAATCCGCTGGTTGCGCCGCACTACCGCAATCACGCGCCGATCACCGCGCCGGTCGAGTACGCGGGCTACCTGAAGCGCTTTGCTCAGTTAAAAGCCGCTTGGAAAAAACGCGATGCCGAACGCATCAAAGCGTTGATCGAAAGTGGCCGCCCCTACTTTATGCTGCCGCTGCAGCTAAATAGCGATGCGCAAATTCGCGATCACTCTCCCTACGCCAATATGCAGGAAGTGATGGACGATGTGATGGCTTCGTTCGCCAAGCACGCGCCCAGCGATTCTCAGCTGTGTATTAAGAACCATCCTTTGGATATGGGCTTGGTCAATTACCCCAAGATCATCAAGCAGCTTGCCGAACGCCATGGTCTGCATGGGCGCATCGTCTATCTAGAGTCTGGGGATCTCAACGCCCTGCTCAAACACGCCAAGGGCAATGTCACCGTTAACAGCACCGTGGGCATCGTTTCACTGGAGAAGAACTGCCCCACCTACGCGCTTAGCGACCCGATCTATAATCTGGATGGGCTAACCTATCAAGGTGGCTTAGCGGATTTTTGGCAGCAGCCGCAGCCGCCTAACAGCGAGCTATTTGGTTATTTTCAAAAGACCGTGATGCATGCCGTTCAAGTTAACGGTGGCTACTACTGCCAGCCCGGTATCGATTTAGCCGTGGATAACGCCGCCCGCATACTCGAAGCCTGCCCATCGCCGTTGGAGAAGCTTCTGTGAACGTTGTTGTGAAAGAAGCTGCAAAAGAGGCTGAGAGCCCATCTCTACACTCACGCTGCGTGCTGATCACTGGCGCCACCGGCGCGATTGGGGGCGCCTTGGCAAACGCCTATGCCGATCCCAGCACCCACCTAGTATTGCACGGACGCCAGCAGGAGAAGCTAGAGGCGCTTGCCACCACTTGCCGCCAAAAAGGTGCCCAGGTCACTCTCTCAACCATCAATCTAACCGATGACCACGCCCTGAAAAGCTGGCTAGCCGAAGTCTGCGCCCAACAGGTACCGGACATTTTGATTGCCAATGCGGGCAAAAACACCCACCCCCAAGGGCCTGATATCTTAGAGCCCTGGGCAGACGTGCAGGCGCTGTTGGATATCAACCTGAAAACCCCCATCGCCATGGTGCAACACCTAGTGCCAGCCATGCAGACCCGCGGCAGCGGTCAATTGGTGCTGATCAGCTCGCTTGCCGCATGGCACGGTTTACCGACTACCCCCAGCTATAGCGCCAGCAAAGCAGGCATCAAAGCCTATGGCGAAGGGCTGCGCGGGCTACTCGCGCCTCACGGTATCGGCGTCACAGTGGTCATGCCCGGCTATGTTACCTCACCGATGTGCGAGGCCATGCCCGGCCCCAAACCCTGGGAGTGGCCGCCCGAGCGTGCGGCCAAGGTCATTAAACGCGGTATCGCCGCAAACCGTGCGCGCATCAGCTTCCCCTTCCCACTTAATTTTGGCACTTGGTGGCTGGCGGTACTGCCCGCAGGGGTTTCGCAATGGTTGATCGAGCGACTGGGCTTCAACCACTCAGGAGACACACCCCATGATTAGCGCGCTGATATGGCCGCTACTCGTGGGGCTATTGATCAGTGGTCTGTTTGAAGCCCTGCTTAGCCCTCGGCCGCGCCCATTTTGGCAGCGTGGAGTAGCGGCCAATAGTGTCCACCTTGGCTCATGGCTTCTACTTTTCGGGCTGCTGGTATTGTTACTCCAGCGCCCCTGGTTTGCGGTGATGGTGTGTCTCTCGCTGCAACTAGTCGTAGTACAGTCGAGCAACGCCAAATCGCATACGCTCAACGAGCCGTTTATCTGCCATGACTTTGAATACTTCTGGGACGCTATCCTGCACCCGCGCCTTTACGTGCCCTTTTTCGGCGTAGGTTTGGCGATTGCCGCCAGCAGCGCCGCCGTAGTGGCAATTGGTGGATTCTTTTACTGGGAAGGGTCGCTGGTCACTAGCGAGGGCGCCAACCGCTTTCTAACCAATGCGCTGGGATTAATAGCCTTGGGCTCGCTGCTGCTTGCTGTTAGTGTCCGCAGGCTGCCCGCCATCGTCTTACAGCCCATAGACGACATGCACCGTTTAGGGCTTTTCGCTAGCCTATGGTCCTACGGCGTGGCGCTAATGCGCGCTCCCGTTCCGACGCCAGAGCAATCGCCCTTCCACGCTTTAACACCGGTAGCGAGCGCGCATCAGGGCAAACAGCCACTGCCCAACGTGGTGCTGGTGCAGAGTGAATCGTTTTTCGACCCTCGGCCCTGGTGTGAAGAGGTCGATGCCAGCCTGCTTCACCATTTCGACATCACTCGCGCAAACGCCACCCTGCATGGCGCATTAAACGTGCCCGCCTGGGGTGCCAATACAGTGCGTACCGAGTGCGCGGTATTAACGGGCATTGCACCCGACCACTGGGGCATTCGCCAGTTCAACCCTTACCGCACGCTTGCCCGCCATCCAATGCCCAGTTTAGCGAGCGCGCTAAAAGCGGCAGGCTATCGCACGGTTTGTGTGCATCCGTACCTGGCGAGCTTCTATTTTCGTCACAAGGTGATCCCCCAATTAGGCTTTGACCACTTTATAGATATCAATGCCTTCCAGAGCAGCGACAAAAACGGTCAATACGTTAGTGACCAGGCAGTGGCACGAAAAATTGGACGGCTGCTTGAAGATGACGATAATAGACCGCTATTTGTATTTGTTATCACCATGGAAAATCACGGCCCGCTACATTTAGAAGCACCGAACCAAGCAACGTTAGCCGATACGCTGCCCGGCGCTCCTTGGCCGTTACCCGATCATCTGCGTGACTTAGCGGTCTATTTGCAGCATTTGAGTGAATCCGACAAGATGTTGGTAAGCGTTAAAAATTCGCTGAATACTGCAAAGCGACCGGGCCTGCTAGGCTGGTATGGGGATCATGTTCCCATTCTTCCTGAGGCGTATGCACACTTCACGCCGCCTGATGGCCGCACTCCCTACATGGTATGGTCAACAGAGAGTTGGGTAACAGCAGGGGTAGGGGCAGCAAACGCTTACGAGCCATTTGAGCTAGCCGCAAACGAACTTGGTGTCCAGTTATTCAAACAGGTGTTTGGACACGATATAAGTAGCGATGTGATCAAGGTAGAACCAGAACCTCAGGAGCAAGAATGACTAAACGCGTTGCCATCATCGGCGCCGCCCATCGTTTCCCCGGCACCACCCCTGAAACGTTCTGGCAGGATCTGCAAGCCGAAAAAGATTTAGTGACTGAAGTGGCCGCTGACCGCTGGAGCCACGACGTTTTTATGCACCCGGATAAGCGCCACCCGGGTACCAGCGTGACCTTTGCCGCCGGTAGCCTGGGCGATATCAGCGGGTTTGACGCTGAGTTTTTTGGTATTTCGCCTCGTGAAGCGGCCAATATGGATCCTCAGCAGCGCATGCTTCTAGAGCTCGCCTGGGAAGCCATGGAAGATGCCAGCATTCTGCCCAGCTCCCTGCGCGGCAGCCAGTGCGGGGTATTTTTGGGCGTGGCCAGCCTCGACTACTCTTATCGCATCGCGGACGATATGGCAGCGATTGATGCCTCCACCGCTACTGGCAACACCTCCAGCATCGCCTCGAATCGATTGTCTTACGTGTTTGACCTGCACGGCCCCAGCATGTCGCTGGATACTGCCTGCTCGTCCTCCATGGTGGCCTTTCACCAGGCCTGCCAATCGATTCGCAGTGGCGAAACCAGTATGGCGCTGGCGGGCGGCATCAGCCTGCACCTGCACCCCTATGGCTTTATCATCTTCTCTAAAGCCAGCATGCTTTCACCCACTGGCCGCTGTCAGGTATTCGATGAAGCGGGTAACGGCTATGTGCGCTCGGAAGGCGGTGGCATTTTCCTGCTTAAGGATTACGACCAAGCGGTAGCCGACGGCGACAATATTATTGCCGTAGTAGCAGGCTCCGCGGTGAACACAGACGGTCACAAATCTGGCCTAACGGTGCCTAACCCAAGCGCCCAAATTGATCTAATGAAGCGCGCCTATGAACAGGCGGGCATCTCGCCGGATGAAATCGACTACCTGGAAGCCCACGGCACCGGCACCGCCGTTGGCGACCCGATTGAAACCCGTGCGATTGGTGAAGCACTCGGCCAGCAGCGCAAAACGCCGCTGCTGATTGGCTCGGTAAAGAGCAACCTGGGCCACCTGGAAACCGCTTCCGGCGTAGCGGGTCTGGCCAAGGCGCTCTACAGCATTCAGCACCGCGAAGTCCCGGCCACGATTGGCATCCGCAAACTCAATCCGCGCATTAAGTTTGATGAGTGGAACATCTCAGTGGTCACCAAAGGCCAGCCGCTGAAAAAACAAGGCCGTCTGGTTATCGGCGTGAACTCCTTTGGGTTTGGCGGGGCCAACGCCCACGTTATTTTGGAAAGCCCGCCTGAACGGGTCAAACCTGAAACGCAGGCGCCAGACTCACCGCTACCGATTCACCTTAGCGCCCGCAGTGAAGCCGCGCTCAGCCAAAGCGCCGAAACGCTCGCCAACTACCTGCGCGAGAACGACTTACGCGAAAGTAGCGACATCAGCCTGTATGACATCGCTTATACGCTGTTCCACCACCGTGACCGGCATAGCCATGGCGCACTGCTGTTTGCACAAACGGCTGAAGAAGCCGCCACGCAACTCAGCGAGTTTGCCGCGGGTGAAACCAACAGCGTTACCACACTCGAGCGCTTGCCCGACGCAGTAGGCCCAGTGTTTGTTTATGATGGCAACGGCTGCCAGTGGGAAACCATGGGGCACGATCTGCTCAGCGATTCGCCGGTTTTCGCCGCGGCGATTGATCGAGTCGACGCACTCTTTCAGCAGCACGGGGATTTCTCGTTACGCGCCGAACTGGAAGGCCGCAATGGGGAGAACCGTTTCCCGCTAACTGAAATCGCCCAGCCAGCGCTGTTTGCACTGCAGGTGGCATTAACTGAGTGGCTGCACGACCAAGGCATTACGCCCACGGCAGTATTCGGTCACAGCGTAGGTGAAGTGGCCGCCGCCTGGGCCTGCGGTGCGTTGAGTCTGGAAGATGCGGTCAAAGTGATTTACTACCGCAGCGACTACCAGGGTAAAACCCGTGGCCTTGGCGAAATGACCGCGGTGGCCATGAGCGCTGACGACATCGCCGCGTGGCTAGAAAAGCCCGAGTTCAATCAGGTATGCCTGGCAGGTATTAACAGCCCGAAAGGCATTACGCTGGCGGGAGATAGCCAACAGCTAAGCGCTTTGGAAGCCGCCCTAGGCGAGCAGGATGTTTTTGCCAAACGCCTGCCCCTGGACTACGCCTTCCACAGCCCCGCGATGGACAGCATCCAAGCTGGGGTCATTGACGCGCTGGCCGATATTACCCCGAGTGCCACGCAGATTCCCTACTACTCCACCGTTACCGGTAAGCTGAGTGACGGGCTTGAGCTGGATGCCACCTACTGGTGGAAAAACATTCGTGAGCCGGTGCTGTTTGAAGCCGTCGCTATCGCGCTGATCGAACAAGGCAATAACGTCTTTGTAGAGATTGGCGCCCACCCCATTCTACGCCGCTACCTCAATGAGTCACTGCGCCAACTGGAGCGACCAGGGTTGGTATTCGGCACCATTGAGCGCCACAAGCCCGGCCTTGAAGGTTTGCAACGTAGCCTAAGCCAACTACTGCTGAGTGGTCTTAACCTGACTAGCAGCCACTTCCCGGTGGTCGGTCAGCGTGTGCCGCTACCGCGCTATGCCTGGCAGCGCAGCCACCATTGGGTACACGGCACCAATGACGGCCAAGGCCTGCTGTCACGCTATTATCAGCACCCACTGCTGGGCTACCCGTTAGCGCAGCACGAACACACCTGGGAGAGCCAGCTCGACACCCAACGCCAGCCCTGGTTGGCCGACCATGTGGTGGGCGAAGGCGCGGTGTTCCCCGGTGCCGGTTTTGTGGAACTGACGCTGGCGGCGGCGCTGCAGCTAAAAGACAGCCCGTTGCTGGATATCGAAGAGTTGGAAATCCGTGCCCCGCTGCTGCTGGACGGCCCCTATGGCCGCACCATGCGGCTTAGCTACCTACCGGAAGATGGCCGCCTGGAGATCCACTCCCGCGAACCTGCCACCGGGGTAGAGTGGCAGTTGAATGCCGTGGCCCGCACCATGCGTGAAAGCCGTGGTTTCCTGCTCAACCGCACAGCGCCGGTGATGCCTACTCGTGCCCCGGACTACACGCTGGAAGATCACCTGCAGATGGCTGAGCGTATTGGCCTTCACTATGGCCCTGCCTTTCAGGCTATCTCCAGGGGCTGGATTGACGGCGATGCAGTGATTGGTGAAATAGCCCTGTCGGATGAAGTCCAGGCGCAGCTCAGCACATTGCACGTGCACCCCGGCATTCTGGATAGCGCCTTCCAGATGTTTATCCCACTGCTCGCGCAACATAGTGAGTTTGCCACCCAGCTCGCCTTTGTGCCGGTTCGCGTGGAACGTATTCAAGTGAATGCCCAGGCAGGCGTGCCGGTTATCGCCCGCGCCGTGATGGGTAAGCGCGCACCGCACTCCTTTACCGCCGATTTCGAGCTGTATGACGCCGCCGGTAACGCCGTTGCAGTACTGAGCAAAACCCGCTTCAAAGCGATTCGACTCAACCGCGCCCATCATCAGCACTTCAGCTATTTGGATGTTGAACTGACGCCGGCGCCGCTACACGCAGAACCGCTGGCACTACCTGCCGATGCGCTTGCTCGCCTTGCAGATATTGCCAATGTTTACGGCGAAAGCACCGGCCAGCGTTACGGCAACGAAGTCGCCCCTCTGCTCGATAGCCTTAGCGAAGCCTTTGCTCAGCAGGGTCTCGGCGTCGATAGCGAAGAAGCACAGCACTCGCCGGACGTTATCTGGCAACTGCTGGTGCAAGACTACCCCGACTACTTTGCGCCCATTCACCTGGTGGGCCGATTAGGGCTTCACCAACAGGCGCTGCGTAGCGGCACAAGTGACCTGGAAACCCTGGGCATTAGCCACGACCACTTGGCGCGATTAAACCGTGTGTTAGTGGGCGAAAGCGGCTGGCAAGCGTTGGCAGGCGAGTTAGCCGAGTTAATCGATGCGCTGATCGCAGAGCTCCCCGCCGGGCAGCGTTTGCAACTGCTCGAAGCAGGCCCCAGCGCGCCAGCGTTGGGCGAACGCCTACTGGAACGCAGCGCTCAAGCGCTGTATCACGACCTTACCCATTACCGCGTGATCACCACCCTCGACAGCACGCGCCATCAGGCAGAACAGCTGCAAGAGCGTTTCCCGCTGATGGATATGCAGCACCTTGGCCAAAACGAGGTTGCTGCGCTAACCGCCCCCATCGGTGTTGAAAAGGCTCAATTGGCGTTTGTAAGCGTGGATATCACCCACCCGGCCGCCACGCGTCAGTTAATCGAAGCATTACCTGAGCAACTCGCCCCTGGCGCCCAGGTCATGCTGATTGGTATCGCCCCAAGCCGCTGGCTGGATGATCTGCTGGCCACGCCCGGCATCGACCAAACCGCCTTGGAGCAAGATACGCTCATTAGCTGGCTAAACGACCAAGGCTTTGTGGTCTCCGCGCCGATGGCGCTGGAAGAGAGCGACAGCGGCGCCTACCTGCTCCACGCCCACTACCCGTTAGCAGCGGCAGACGACGAGTCCAATACGGCCCAACGGCGTCACTTGGTGGTCGCCGACCACAACAGTGAAGCGCTGGCGGCCAATCTGGTCGAGGCACTGCAATCGCAAGGCGCTTCCGCGCTGCTCAGCGTTAGTCAGAGTGCGCCTGCTGAGCTGCTGGCTCATGCACTGTCTCAACCTGCATTGGCTCAACCTGAAATGGCCCAAGCCGCACCTGATAATCAGGGCGAGCTAACCCTCAATGTGGTTGACCTGCGTGGCCTGGGCGCGAATAGCACTGAAGCGCAAACCGCCCGCTGTAATCACGCTCTGCAGTGGACGCTAGCCTTAGAGCAGCACTCGCTTGCTGCCTCTTTGTGGTTGGTGACCAACGGGGTAAGCGCTCTCTGGCAGACAACGTCACCCGCCAGCGCGACAGACGCCCCTGGCGATGCCGTGCTGTGGGGCTTTGGCCGCTCGCTAGCCAACGAAGCCGTCGGCCATAGCGTCTACCTGCTGGATATACCGGCAGCGGTCAGCGAGCCTGCGTTACACGCCTGGGCCACCCTACTGACTCAACCAGATAGCGAAAACGAAGCGCTGATCGATAACCAGGGCCATCGCTTTGCGACGAGGCTGCGCACCCTGCCCGCGCCGCACCCAGCTGCGGAAGAGCAGACCAATGAACAGACCAAGCAGCCGCATCAGGCGATGTCACTAGGCTTTGCCATGCCCGGCCAGCTGCGCCAATTAACCTGGCGCCCGCGCCCGTTGCCACAAGTCAGTGCCGACGAGGTGGAAATCAGTGTTAAGGCCACCGGGCTTAACTTCCGCGATGTGATGTACACCCTGGGTTTGCTCTCCGATGAAGCGATAGAGAACGGCTTCGCCGGCCCCACCCTCGGCCTTGAGTTTTCAGGCGTGGTCAAGGCCGTGGGCAGCAACGTCACCCACGTGGCGCCGGGGCAAGCCGTGGTCGGCTTCGGCCCTGCCAGCTTTAGCGACAAGGTCATTGCCAACCAGCACGCCGTTGCAGCACTGCCGGAAGGCATTAGCTTTGCCGCCGCGGCGACGATTCCGACGACCTTCTTCACGGTCTACTACGCGCTCAAGCATCTGGCGCGAGTCGAACCTGGCGAAAAAATCCTGATTCACGGCGCCGCGGGCGGCGTGGGCATTGCAGCGCTGCAAATAGCCCAGTGGCTGGGAGCGGAAATTTACGCCACGGTGGGCTCCGAAGAGAAGCGCGACTTCCTGCGTCTGATGGGCATCGAGCGACTCTATGACTCGCGCTCGCTCACCTTCGCCGAAGAAATCCTGGAAGACACCCAGGGCGAAGGCGTGGATGTGGTGCTCAACTCTCTGGCCGGGGAAGCGATCAACCAGAACCTGCGCGCCCTGCGCCCGTTCGGCCGCTTCCTGGAGCTGGGCAAACGCGATTTCTACGAAAACACTCATATTGGCCTGCGCCCGTTCCGCAATAACCTCAGCTACTTCGGTATCGACTCCGACCAGCTAATGAAGGTGCAGCCTGCGCTTACACAACGCCTGTTTGGCGAGATGATGGCGCTATTCAACGACGGTACCTTAAGCCCGCTGCCGTTTACCTCGTTTAGCCACACCCAGGTAATCGACGCCTTCCGCTATATGCAGCAGGCGCGCCAGATCGGCAAAGTGGTGGTGACCTATGAACAACCCATCGCGCCACCCAAGAACGAGGTGTTGGGCACGGCAGCGATGCAGCTCTCCGCAGATGCCAGCTACCTGGTCACCGGCGGCCTGGGTGGCTTTGGGTTAAGAACTGCTCAGTGGCTGGTAGAGAAAGGCGCGCGGCAGTTGATCCTACTCAGCCGCAGCGGCCCCACCAGTGAAGAGGCTCAGGCAGCCATTGCGTCGTTTGAACAGCAAGGCGTTACGGTACTCGCCGCCGCCTGCGATATTACCGACCGCACTGCGCTGGCCGATGTGCTGGAGCGCGCCAAGGGTGAACTAGCACCGCTGCGGGGCATTGTGCACGCCGCCACGGTGATCGACGACGGTTTGATTCGCAACCTGGATGCCGAGCGCATTCAGAAAGTGTTAGCACCCAAAATCGATGGCGCCCGCCACCTGGACGCACTCACCCGCGAGGCGGAACTGGAGTTCTTCGTGCTCTACTCATCGGCCACCACCCTGTTCGGCAACCCCGGTCAGGCCAACTACGTGGCCGCCAACCACTGGCTGGAGGCGTTCGCCGCCAATCGCCGTGCCGCAGGGTTACCAGCCACCTGCGTACGCTGGGGCGCCATTGAAGATGTCGGCTTCCTGGCTCGTAACACCCGCACCCGTGATGCGCTGCAAGAGCGCCTGGGCGGTTCCGCGCTACGCTCGGATGACGCGCTGAAAGTGCTTGAGCAGATGCTGCTGGCCCCTGGGCCAAGCCTAGGTGTGCTGGAACTAGAGTGGGGTGCGCTTGCTCGCTTCCTACCCACTGCCGAAGCGCCGCGCTTTAACGAAATTGCCCGCGCCAGCGACGACGACGGCAGCGCGGATGCAGATGACGACATCAGCGCCCTGCTCGCCGA
Organism: Halomonas sp. ATBC28; assembly: GCF_005937175.1. Classification (NCBI taxonomy): domain Bacteria; kingdom Pseudomonadati; phylum Pseudomonadota; class Gammaproteobacteria; order Oceanospirillales; family Halomonadaceae; genus Halomonas; species Halomonas sp. ATBC28. Next base: position 43,756 of record NZ_VCQL01000011.1, read on the forward strand.
CCTCTCACCCGAGGAGCTGCACAGCACGGTCACCGATCTACTGCGCGCCGAGCTGGCCAGCATTCTGCTGATTGATGAAGAGAAGCTCGATATTCACCGCTCGGTCTACGATATGGGCTTCGACTCTCTGATGGGCGTTGAGCTAATGACCGCTATCGAGAACCGCTTGGGCGTTCAGGTGTCAGTGATGGTGCTCAGTGAAGCATCGACACTCGACAAACTGGCGGGCGTGCTGATTCAGAAAATGCATCAGCACGACGATGTTGAAGACGCTCCGCAAGATGCGATAGCCTCACTGGCCGCACAACATGGCACTGAAGATTTAGGCCCTGAAGGGCTCACCACTGAGCCTGCGTCCGCTTCCTCATCACCCGCGACTGAGACTCCATGACCGCTAAGCGCTCTGAACTGAAACAGCAATTGTTGGAACAAGCACGCCGGCGTACTACGCCGCGTGCTGCCAGCGCCACGCCCTCTTCCAATGGGCAAGGCGGAGAGCAACGCACGGTGCCCGAGCGCTTCACGCGCTTTGATGCCCAGCCCGGCTATCAGCAAATCGCCATGATGCGCCAGGCCGCCGATCAGTTGGGCCTGGTCGACCCATTCTTCAAGGTCCACGAAGGCACCGCCGGGGCGACCAGCGTGATCAATGGGCAGACCTGCATCAACTTTGCCAGCTATAACTACCTCGGCTTTTCAGGCGACCCGCGTATCAATCAGGCCGCCTGCGATGCCGTGGCGCGCTACGGCACTTCGGTCTCCGCCAGCCGCGTGGTCTCCGGCGAACGGCCTATCCACCAAGAGCTGGAACAGGCCCTCGCCACTGCCTACAACGTTGAAGATGCGGTGGTGTTTGTGAGCGGTCACGCCACTAACGTCTCCACACTGGGCCACCTGCTGGGCCCTAAAGATTTAGTGCTCCACGACGAGTACATCCATAACAGCTCGTTGGTTGGCACGCAGCTTTCCGGCGCCAAGCGCATGTCGTTTAGCCATAACGACCCCGCCGCGCTGGAAGCCCTGTTGGCCCGGCATCGGCATCAGTTCGAACGCGTTCTGGTAGTGATCGAAGGGCTCTACAGCATGGATGGCGACATCCCTGAGCTGCCGCGTTTTATCGAACTGAAGCAACGCTATCAAGCCTGGCTGATGGTCGATGAAGCCCACTCTTTTGGGGTCATGGGCGACACCGGCCTGGGGCTGCGCGAGTATTTCGATATCGACCCGCGCGACGTGGATATCTGGATGGGCACCATGAGCAAAACCATGGCAGGCTGCGGCGGCTATATCGCAGGCAGCAAGCCGCTGGTGGAAACACTACGTTACCTGGCCCCCGGTTTTCTCTACAGCGTGGGCATGCCCGCCCAAGTCGCCGCCCCCTCACTAGCCGCGCTGCAGCTGATGCAGCAAGAACCCGAACGGGTTCAGCGCCTGCATGCTATTTCGCGCTACTTTCTTGAACAGGCCACTGCCCGCGGCTTGGATACCGGCAAAAGCATCGGTGCCGCGGTCGTACCGGTGATTATTGGCAGCTCCGCAGCGGCTGCCCGGCTTTCTAACGCATTGTTAGAACAGCACATCAACGTACAGCCGATTCTGCACCCAGCGGTACCCGAAAAAAGCGCACGGCTGCGCTTCTTTCTCTCCTGTGAGCATACCCAGGCGCACATTGACCAAACGCTTGATGCACTCACCGCGCTACTGCCATAATTTTGTAACGCTTTTCCAGACGCAAGGATGATGGTATGGATGTTTACAATGACCAGGAGGGCGCAGCAACGCCCGCCTGGTACGTTATTCAGTGCAAAGGGGGCGAATCATTTCGCGCTGCCGAACACCTCGCCAACCAAGGTTATGAGGTGTTTCACCCTGTCCTGAAGAGCCAACGCAAGCGCCAGGGAAAGCTCACCACGGTGACCGAGCCGCTCTTCCCCTACTACCTGTTTATCTGTTTGGATCAGTTGGTCAGCAACTGGCGTCCGATTCGCTCTACTCGCGGGGTGCTACGCCTGCTGACCTTCGGTGACAGGCCCGTCGCCGTGCCCTCACAGCTTGTCGAGACCCTACGCGCTCAGCCGCACAGCAAGGAAGGGATTCACACCTACTTCAGCGCTGGCGAGAAAGTCACCATCACCGACGGCCCCTTCAAAGACCTGGAAGCCATCTTCACCCGCCTTAAAGGCGAAGAGCGCGCCATCGTCCTGCTCAACGTGCTCAATCGGCCACAGTATTTGGAAGTACCGCTAGACACCCTAAGCAAGCCGTAGGCTGCCCCACCGCTAATAACGATGCGCTACAATGGGCCTTTATAAGCCAATTATTTTGCATGGAGGCACGGGTGGCAACCTATCGACGCGCGCATGTTCCTGGCGGCTGCTACTTTTTTACAGTCGTCACCTACGCACGACAACCCCTGTTGGCGGATCGTCTCAATATTGAAGCCCTTGGTCGTGCCTTCCGCACAGTTCGAGAAGAGCGCCCCTTCGTAATGGATGCGTTCGTACTTCTCCCTGACCACCTCCACTGCCTCTGGAGGCTGCCTGAAGGCGACGCGGACTACTCCTCACGCTGGCGGGATATCAAAAAATACGCCTCACAGGAATTCTTCTTCCCGCCCGGCACCCATAACGCCTGGCAGCGCGGCTTCTGGGAACACGTCATTCGCGACGAAAACGACTGGCAACGCCATATGGATTACATCCATTACAACCCCGTCAAACACGGCTGGTCTAGAGCGCCCCGCGACTGGGAATGGTCAAGCTTTCAACAATGCGTACAAAAAGGCTGGTACACCCCCGACTGGGGCACCCAACAAGCCCCCGACGTCGCCGAAATGGATTGGGAGTGATGGCGAAAACCCCGGCACCGCTGCGCGCTGCTTCCGCGGGTGCGCTTCGCTTACCACGCGCTACTAGATCTCGCATGCACATGAAGGTGGGGATGCCACCGGAATCGAGTGATTATCGTAGCGCGGGGTAACGAGAAAGCGAGTTCAGCGAGCGTTTCGAGGCACCCGCGGGAGGCGTCGGGACGACGCCCAATGGCACCGAACCTTCATCGCCTACACGGGCCAAACCCGGCACCGCTTCGCGATGCATCCGCGGGTGCGCTTCGCTTACCACGCGCTACTAAATCTCGCATACACATTGAGGTGAGGATTCCACCGGAATCGAGTGATTGTCGTAGCGCGTGGTAACGAGAAAGCGAGCTCAGCGAGCGTTTCGAGGCACCCGCGGGAGGCGTCGGGACGACGCCCCGTGGCAACCAACCATCATCGCCTGCACAGGCCAACCCCGGCACTGCTTCGCGCTGCTCCCGCGGGTGCGCTTCGCTTACCACGCGCTACTCAATCTCGCATGCATATGAAGGTGGGGATTACATAGGTGTGTGCACATGGCCGTGGCACATAATCATGCCACCGGAATCGAGTGATTGTCGTAGCGCGTGGTAACGAAGAACGCGAGTTCAACGAGCGTTCGTAGGCACCCGCGAAAGGCGTCGGAACGACGCCCAATGGCACCGAACCATCATCGCCGACACGGGCCAACCCCGGCACCGCTGCGCGATGCATCCGCGGGTGCGCTTCGCTTACCACGCGCTACTAGATCTCGCATGCACATGAAGGTGGGGATGCCACCGGAATCGAGTGATTGTCGTAGCGCGTGGTAACGAAGAACGCGAGTTCAGCGAGCGTTTCGAGGCACCCGCGGGTGGCGGCGGAACGACGCCCAGTGGCACCGAACCATCATCGCCTACACGGGCCAACCCCGGCACCGCTTCGCGCTGCTTTCGCGGGTGCGCTTCGCTTACCACGCGCTACTAGATCTCGCATGCACATGAAGGTGGGGATGCCACCGGAATCGAGTGATTATCGTAGCGCGTGGTAACGAGAAAGCGAGCTCAGCGAGCGTTTCGAGGCACCCGCGGGTGGCGGCGGAACGACGCCCAATGGCACCGAACCATCATCGCCTACACGGGCCAAAACCGGCACCGCTTCGCTCTACGCTACCTTTTGAGAGTGAGTTTCCAGCATTGCAGCAATGCTCAAGTGGTAATCAATATCCGGCCATTCAATACCGGTGGCGTCACAAATAAACAGGTAATGCCGCAAGACCTTCACAGAGGCCTGCTCAAGTTCTGGATACCAGCTCATAGGCGTTGAAATGCGCCGCCCATCACTCAATTCGACATGAAGATAATGGTCGTCAAAATGGACTTCTTTACCTGATAAACCAGTCATTCCACACCTCCAAAAATTCCTGTCTATGCAAACTTACTAGCTCAAGACACTCCTTGAGCTCTTGCTTCTTTAGTGACGAATAAATTACCACACTCGTCTCAGTCTCAATTTTAGCCCAGCCTCCTGCCTTCATCACATGCACATGTGGCGGAGGATGCTCATTTGCATAGAAAAAGAATTTGAAACCTTTTTCATTAAGTAGAGTTGGCACTTCATTATCTCTTGCAGTGATGCTAGAAGCATACCAACCCCCTTGCACATCGTCACTTATAAGCCTAAGTGAATACGGCTCTCCAACACATTCACAGCCAACTACATTATTGCTTCAACATCACCATCTCACCAACCCCTGCACCGCTGCGCGATGCTTCCGCTGGTGCGCTTCGCTTACCACGCGCTACTAAATCTCGCATGCACATGAAGGTGGGGATGCCACCGGAATCGAGTGATTGTCGTAGCGCGTGGTAACGAGAAAGCGAGTTCAGCGAGCGTTTCGAGGCACCCGCGGGAGGCGTCGGGACGACGCCCGGTGGCACCCAACCATCATCGCCTACACAGGCCAACCCCGGCACCGCTTCGCGCTGCTTCCGCGGGTGCGCTTCGCTTACCACGCGCTGCTAAATCTCGCGTGCACATGAAAGCGGGGATGCCACCGGAATCGAGTGATTGTCGTAGCGCGTGGTAACGAGAAAGCGAGTTCAGCGAGCGTTCGTAGGCACCCGCGGGAGGCGTCGGAACGACGCCCCGTGGCACACAACCAACTCCGCCTACACGGGCCAAATCCGGCACCGCTTCGCGCTGCTTTCGCGGGTGCGCTGGCGCTTACCACGCGCTACTCAATCACGCCTGCACTTGAAGACGGGAATTCCAAGGGGGTGTGCATGTAATCACACCACCGAAATCGAATGAGTGCACCCGCGGATGGCGGCGGAACGACGCCCATTGGCACCCAACCAACCTTGATGTCAAAACTTAGATCGGTGGCGCCTTGGCTTAATGTCCCCACACCACAAAATAGGGGTTGAGCTTTTCGCTGGGGTTGGCGTAGCTAAGTGCAGTGCCTTCCAGGGTTTCTACCCGGCCGCCTGCTTCGAGCACTACCGCATGAGCGGCGCCGGTATCCCATAAACAGGTGGGGCCCAAGCGTGGGTAGGCATCGGCGAAACCTTCGGCAATGATGCACAACTTTAACGAACTACCCATGGGTAGCATGGTGTGCTCACCCAACCGTTCCAACCAAGCGGCCAAATCAGGGCTGGGGTGCGAACGACTACCCACCACGCGCCACGTTACGCCCTCTTTAGGCTTGCCTGCCACGGAAATGGCCTTACGACTACCATCGGCTTCAACCTTAAACGCGCCCAGCCCCCGCGCGGCCACGTAACCAACCTCAAGCGCAGGCGCGGTCACTACGCCAAGCACCGGCTTACCATTTTCAATCAGGGCAATATTGACGGTGAACTCACCGTTACGCTTGATGAACTCTTTGGTGCCATCCAGCGGGTCGACTAGCCAATAGCGGCCCTCAGCATCAGCACCGGAAAAGCCCTCGATGTCCTCTTCAGAAAGGATCGGGATCTGCACCGGCAGCGCCTGTAAACCGCGCATAATAACGTTGTGCGCCGCTTTATCAGCCTCTGTTAACGGGCTTTTATCTTCCTTCTCTTCCACGCTGAATTCGCGGGCGTAAACACTCATAATGGCGTCGCCAGCTTCGCGAGCTATGCCTTCAACGGCATCCAGCAGTGCTTGATCAATAAGCGCCATAATCTAATCCCTCTATAAGACTTTGTCCTTAAAGACTTAGCCCTTAAAGATTTAGTCTTTAAGACACAGCCTTTGCATAAAAAAAGCTGCCAAGCAGTGGCCAACCTCGCCACCACCTGACAGCTAGCGCATTCAAATCAACTAATCATTCCGCGTTCGCGCAAGGCTGCGATCACGGCGTCGGCCGCTGCTTCCGCGTCCATTTCGGATGTTTTCAGATGAACATCCGGCGCCTCAGGCGCTTCATAAGCGGAATCAATCCCCGTGAAGTTTTTCAGCTCTCCACGGCGAGCCTTCTTGTAGAGGCCTTTCGGATCACGCGCCTCGACGACATCCAGCGGAGCATCGACAAAAATTTCGATGAACTCACCCGCTTCCAACAGATCCCGCGCCAACTGGCGCTCGCTGCGGAAAGGCGAGATAAACGCCGACATCACAATCAGCCCGGCATCCACCATCAGCTTGGCGGTTTCCGCTACCCGGCGCACGTTTTCAACACGGTCGGCATCGGTAAAGCCTAAATCACGATTCAAGCCATGGCGCACGTTATCGCCATCCAGCAGATAAGTATGCTGGCCGTGGGCAAAGAGTTTTTTCTCGACCAGGTTAGCAATGGTCGATTTACCCGCCCCGGAAAGCCCGGTGAACCACAGCACGGCGGGCTTCTGGGCTTTTGCCAACGCACGTGCCTGCTTATCGATATCCACATGCTGCATATGAATATTCTGGCTACGCCGTAAGGCAAAGTGCAGCATGCCTGCGCCAACCGTATTGTTGGTCATACGGTCGATGAGGATAAAGCCGCCGGTATCGTGGTTGTCCTTATAGGCATCAAAGGCAACGGCACGGTTAAGGCTTAGGGTACAAATACCAATACCGTTCAGATCAAGCTGCTTACTCGCCGTGTGTTCCAGGGTATTCACATTGACCTGATACTTGATATCCGTCACGGTCGCCGAAACCGTTTGGGTGCCCAGTTTCATCAAGTAAGGGCGGCCCGGCAACAGCGGCGCTTCGTGCATCCACACCAGGGTGGTTTCAAACTGATCGGCAGTGTGGGCTGGCTCATCTACGCCGGAAATCACATCGCCACGGGAAATATCAATTTCGTCTTCCAGCAACAGCGTGATGGATTGCCCGGCAACCGCCTCTTCCAGATCACCATCCAGGGTATAAATCCGCGAAACAGTGCTGGTTTTGCCAGAAGGCTGAACGCGGATTTGATCACCTGGGCGAACCACACCGCTAGCCACCATACCGGTAAAACCGCGGAAATCCAGGTTGGGCCGATTGACCCACTGCACGGGCATGCGGAAAGGAGAGCGCTGAAGGTGCTCCGCATCCAGCTCGACGGTTTCCAGGTAACCCAGCAGCGTCGTACCGTGGTACCACGGCATTTTAGCGCTGTGCTCGATGACGTTGTCGCCCTTCAGCGCCGACATGGGAATGAAGGTGATGTTCTCCAGCCCCAGCTGTTTAGCGAAAGCACGGTACTCTTCAACGATTTGATCAAAACGCGCTTTGGAGTAGTCGACCAAATCCATCTTATTAATGGCCACCACCACGTGGCGCATGCCCATTAACGACATCAAAAAGCTATGGCGGCGGGTTTGCGTCAAAATGCCGTGGCGTGCGTCGACCATCAGAATAGCCGCGTCGGCAGTAGAAGCCCCCGTGACCATATTGCGAGTGTACTGCTCGTGCCCAGGGGTATCCGCCACGATGAACTTGCGCTTTTCGGTAGAGAAGAAACGGTAGGCCACGTCAATGGTAATGCCCTGCTCGCGCTCGGCGGCCAGGCCATCCACCAGCAGCGCAAAATCCATCTCGCCGCCCTGGGTGCCGTATTTTTTCGAGTCCGCTTCAATGGCCGCCAGTTGATCTTCAAACAGCAACTTGGACTCAAACAACAGTCGGCCAATCAGGGTACTTTTGCCGTCGTCCACGCTGCCGCAAGTAATAAAGCGCAACAAACCTTTGTGCTCATGGGCTTTCAGGTAGCCTTCGATATCGCCAGCAATCAGGTCAGATGAGTGAGACATTAAAAATACCCCTCTTGCTTCTTCTTCTCCATGGATGCCGCGCTATCGCTATCAATCACTCGGCCCTGGCGTTCCGATGTTTTGGTCAACAGCATTTCTTGAATAATGGCAGGCAAGGTATCCGCTTCTGACTCAACCGCACCGGTGAGCGGATAGCAGCCCAATGTGCGAAAACGTACTTTACGCATCATCGGCACTTCCCCCGGCTCTAACGGCATGCGCTCGTCATCGACCATAATCAACGCGCCATCGCGCTCCACCACCGGCCGCTCAGCCGCATAGTACAGCGGCACAATGGGGATATTCTGCAGATAGATGTACTGCCATATATCCAGTTCGGTCCAGTTGGAGATCGGAAAGACGCGAATCGACTCTTTGCCATTCTTACGGGTGTTATAGAGCTTCCATAACTCCGGGCGCTGATTTTTAGGATCCCAGCGGTGCTGTGCGGTACGGAACGAAAAAATACGTTCCTTGGCGCGAGACTTTTCCTCATCGCGCCGGGCACCGCCGAAAGCCGCATCAAAGCCGTACTTATCCAGCGCCTGCTTCAAGCCTTCGGTCTTCATTATGTCGGTATGAATCGCCGAGCCGTGGGTAAACGGATTGATGTCCTTCTCGACACCTTCCGGGTTGATATGCACCAGCAGATCCATACCAATCTCTTCCGCCATATTGTCGCGGAATTCATACATGGCCCGGAACTTCCAGCGAGTATCAACGTGCAGCAGCGGGAACGGCGGCGGCGAAGGTGCAAAGGCTTTACGGGCCAAGTGCAGCATGACCGCCGAGTCTTTGCCAACGGAATAAAGCATTACCGGGTTTTCAGTCTCGGCAACCACTTCGCGCATGATCTGAATGCTTTCCGCTTCCAGTCGCTGTAAATGGGTGAGTGATGTCATCATCTGTCCCAACAATTGTGTGAAAAAACATAGCGTGAAAAAGTTTGCTCTCAAGTGCCAGGCTCTGTCTGAAAAGTCGGCGAGCGAAGACCAGACAAGGCAAAAATCGGCGAAAAGACGGAGTTTACGTAGTGTAAATGAGTACTTTGAGCCGATTTTTAACGCCGTATGGTCGAGCGCAGCCAGTTTTCAGACAGGGCCTAGGAAGCCAAGCCCATATCGGCAGGCACCGGCACTAACCAAAACATCGTTTGTTGCGCCAACCAAGCCATTACTTGCGGGCTGGCTGACAACCAAGCGCCATGAAATACCAAGGCGACTGGCCTGTTGCTTTCTTCACTCTTGCCAATGAGCGCCTGCATCGCGGCCAGATAATCATCTGCCACGGGTGGGCACTTAAAACAACGCATCCACAACCGGCCACGGGGGCCGTGAAAATAGAGCTGATAAACCGGACGCTGTGGATGCGCTACCCGGCGCACACCGCCCTGCCAACGCTGGCTAGCCTCTTCTAACCTGTCAAACCGCGGCGCAACGGCCTGCCGATACCACCGGCCCCGCTGCGAGCGTTGCTTAGCCAATGCGCTTAACGGCCAGGGTTCATGCTTCAAACCTTGGCTTTCCCACCAGTGTTCAATACCGCGCTGGGTTAACTCAACGCCATGCTCATCGCGTAAAAAAGCCACAAGGTCAGCGCTGCTCCAGCCTGGCTGTTCAGCGGGGGGCGAGGCATAAAGCGCCTCCCACAACCGTTGTTGAATAGCGGCATCAAGCACATTGGCCTGCCCTTTTAAACGACCGCGGGGGCGTACCGGCACTGCCGCCCAGCCACCTTCACGAAACGCCTTCCAGGCCGCCGAAACGGTCGGGGAAGAAAGCCCGGTTTGTTGGCTTACCAACGCAACCGTGACCCCATCCAAGCGTAGCTTTACGGCTTGCATGCGGCGCTCATTGAGTGCTTCAGGCGATAAATGTTTAATGCTCAAAATTATCGCTAACCACCTGTATTAAATATAATTTTCAATAATTATCAGATCAAAAATTGGCAATCATTAGACACCATCATAAAAGCCTGCGTAAAATCCAGCAAGTGAACCATGAAGTTACCGCTTTTAAGGACCCACCATGACCCCCTGGGCCGTTCTGTTTTCTATCGCAATTTTATTAGCGCTGTTAATTAGCGGGCGGGTAAAACCCGCCATTGCGTTTGTTACCTTAGCCGCCATTTTTTTGCTACTAGGGTTTGTCGATACCGCCACCCTGCTTACCCAATACACCAACCCGGCGCTCGCCACACTGTTACTCTTGCTGCTGGTATCGCTGGCGCTTGAACGTTCGCCGCTGCTGGACTGGCTTTCGCGCCACTTATTAAAGGGCCACCCGCGGCTTGCTACCGCACGCTTAATGGGTAGTACGGCGGTACTTTCCGCTTTTTTGAATAACACGGCCGTGGTGGCTGCCTTTCTCGGCGCTATTTCGCGCCAGCAGCGTATCGCGCCATCCAGGCTATTAATCCCGCTCTCTTACGCCTCCATCTTGGGCGGCATTACCACCCTGGTGGGTACGTCCACAAACCTGGTAGTGAACTCGTTTAACTTAAGCGCCAGTGGCAGCGAGCTGGGCATGTTCCAATTTAGTTTGGTGGGCATCCCTGTGGCGCTGGTGACCCTATGCGTTCTAATGTGGCGCGCTAATGCCTTACCGCACCATCAGCTCGAAGACACCAGCGAAAAGCTCTCCTACTTTCTAGCCGCCGACCTGGAGCCCGACTCGCCGATGATCGGCAAAACCATCGAAGAGAACGGCTTGCGCAGCCTGGAAGGGCTCTACTTACTGGAAATAGAGCGCCACGGACGGCTGATCAGCCCTGTGGCACCAGACGAACAACTCCTGGCCAATGACACGCTGGTGTTCACGGGAGAAGTCGGCAAGGTGCAAGCGCTACAGCGTTTTCCAGGGCTGCAGCTATTTGGCCATCAGGCCGACAATCTATTAGCGACGAATTTGGTAGAGGTGGTGATTTCCCACGAATCCGAGCTTTCAGGCAAAACCCTGCAGGATGTGGATTTTCGCAGCATGTTCAGTGCAGGGGTGGTGGGTATACGGCGAGGAGAAAAACGTTTGGAGGGGCAGTTGGGGAAAATCCCACTTCGCGTGGGGGACTGCTTGCTGCTAGCGGTAAGCGCTGATTTCCGGCAACACCGCAACCTAGACCGCAACTTCCACTTACTCAGCGGTAGTTTCACCAGACCGCAATTGAGTAACAGAGAGAGCCTATTCACCGTGGGCGGCTTTGCAGCAGTAATTGCCTTGGCTACCGCTAATCTGCTGCCACTGTTCCACGGGCTGCTGATACTGCTGGGCGGGCTACTGCTAATGAAAGTGATCAGCCTGGCGGAACTGCGCCGCCGTTTCCCATTTGAGCTATGGCTGATTATTGGTTCAGCGTTAGCGATTGCCCAAGCGCTGGAAAACTCAGGCGCTGCGAGCTTGTTAGCCAGCGGTATGCAGGGGTTGTTCAGCGGCTACGGGATCTATGCCGCATTTATGGGTTGTTACCTACTAACGCTGCTACTCACAGAAACCGTGACCAACAACGCCGCTGCCGCGCTGGCCTTTCCGGTGGCCTGGAGCACCGCCCACGCCTTTGGTGCCGACCCACTGCCGTTTGTGATGGCCGTAGCGTACGGCGCCAGCGCCTGCTTTCTAATCCCGTTTGGCTACCAAACCCACCTAATGGTGTATTCACCCGGCCGCTACCGCATCACGGACTTCCTGAAGATCGGTTTGCCGGTTAGCGTCACCTACTCAGCGGCGGTATTGCTGATTACGCCGTGGGTGTTTCCATTTTAGGTGAAGGGTATGAGGCGTGAAGGGTGAGGGCTTTCGTAGCGCGGCGTAAGCGTCAGCGCACCCGCGAAAGGCGTCGGCACGGCGCCCAAGGCACCAAACCAACCCCGGCACTGCTCCGAGGATGCGCTGACGCTACTAATGACACACAAGGATAAGAGAGGGCGGACGCACAAATTCAATCCTAACCACAAAAACAATTATGGATGAGCGTTCTCAGTGTTTGAAGTAACGCCTTTAGAGAGACATCTAAACACTATTTACTTGCCACTCGTTCCTGAATAATTTTTTGATAACAAGCGCTTAGCTGTCTCTTTTTCTGCCTTAATGCATCGATTTCGGATCTCGTCAGCGGTTCTAAAGCCGACGAGATAACTTGCTTCGTTGGCGGTGAGTGCTGCAGTGTGTATTCCGAAGATATTTTTGATTTCATCACCAAAGCGATCCTCCAGTAGTCGAGTATGCTTTTTTATCGCTCGAAATTTTGTTGAACGTCCTGCATTTACAAGCAGTATAGACCCAATGACACTACCACCGTTCATTAATAAATAATTGGCTAACTCTGCCAAAGTACTGCCCATACTGGTAACGTCATCTACTAATACATAACAGCCACCATGCTGCACGGCCCCCTCAAATGACGGCCTTGCAATTAGCCTTTCCATCGGATCGGCACCGGTATGAAAGACTTTTTGTAGTTGAACGATGTCAGTCTCACTACTACCGCCTAATACTTCAGCACACATAAGTGAGAGAATTAGGGGTAAAGCATTATCACCTGAAGCCTCTTTGGCGTAGGGTGAAACAAAAATAGTCTCTTCAGAAAACTCACCTTTGAGCGAAACTAAAAAATCAAGTGCCAACTCATCTATAAGCTGCAAGGCAGCCTCAGCACTACCTGATTTCGCAGACCTATAATCAGGGTCTTTATGTCCATGTCATGACTAAAGCAATGAAAATGCTTTGCTTGGTCTGGAAAGGCATACACCCTATCCATTTCCATTACTCACAATTAAGCCCTCATATGCACTACACAACATTACTTATAACTCACCCAAAAATACAACAAATCCATAGCGCGTGGTAACTCTAAGGCATTTACGTATGGCGGCGGAACGACGCCCAATGGCGCGGAACCAACCCCCAGCACCGCTTCGCGCTGCTTTCGCGCCGGGCCGCCGCTGCGGGTGCGCCGTAGGCTTACCACGCGCTACTAAATCTCGCCTGCACTTGGAAGCGGGGATTCCAAGGGAGTGTGCACGTTATGCATGTGGTCGTGGCACGTAAACACACCACCGAAATCGAATGAGTCCATGTACCCGTAGCGCGTGGTAACGAAGAACGCGAGTTCAACGAGCGTTCGTAGGCACCCGCGGGAGGCGTCGGGACGACGCCCAGTGGCACCGAACCAACATTGCCTGCAAGAGGCCAAACCCCGGCACCGCTTCGCGCTGCTTTCGCGCCGGGCCGCCGCTGCGGGTGCGCCGCAGGCTTACCACGCGCTACTAAATCTCGCATGCACGCGAAGGTGGGGATTCCACGGGCATGTTATGCACATGGCCGTGGCACAAAGCCCAACCACCACCGCGGGTCTCTACCCCTTCAACACCCCTGCCAATAACGCCTTGGCATTTTCGATCAGTTCATCCAGATGCTGGGCGCCTTTGAAACTCTCGGCATACACCTTATAAAGCGATTCAGTGCCACTTGGCCGAGCAGCAAACCAACCGTTGTCGGTGGTGACTTTAATGCCTCCGATAGCGGCAGCATTGCCGGGCGCCGCGACCAGCACAGCGGTGATTTCATCGCCTGCCAGGGTTTTCTCGGTGACGCTCTCAGCGCTCAGGTTTTTAAACGCCGCCTTCTCTTCAGGTGAACAAGCGGTATCCACGCGCTTATAGAAAGGCTCGCCAAAGCGCTCGGTGAGCGAGCGGTAATACTCGCTGGGCGTTTTGCCCGTCACTGCCATAATTTCAGCCGCCAGCAAACACAGCACAATGCCATCTTTATCGGTGGACCACGCCTTACCGTCGCGGGTCAGCAAGCTGGCGCCGGCGCTCTCTTCACCGCCAAAGGCCAACCAGCCTTCATGCAGGCCATCGACAAACCACTTAAAGCCCACCGGCACTTCATAAAGCTCGCGTTGATGTGAGGCGACGACCCGGTCAATCATGGAAGACGACACTAGCGTTTTACCCACTTTTAGCGAAGCGGCCCACTCCGGGCGGTGGGTCATCAGGTAATCAATGCACACCGCTAAAAAATGGTTCGGGTTCATTAGGCCGTTGGCATCAACAATGCCGTGGCGGTCGGCATCTGGGTCGTTGCCAAAGGCAATATCGAAGCGGTCTTTAATTTCCAACAGATTAGCCATTGCGGCGGCGCTAGAGCAATCCATGCGGATTTTGCCGTCGTGATCCGGTGGCATAAACGCAAATTCAGGATCAACTGCGGTGTTTACCACATCCAGGTTCAAGCTATAGTGCGCCGCGACCGCCTGCCATACCGGCAGCGCGGTACCTCCCATTGGATCAGCACCCAACCTCAGGTTCGCCTTCTGAATAGCGGCAATATCAATCACGTCGCCCAGCTGAGACACGTAATGCGCCGTGTAATCGTACTCTTGCGCATGCGCGATCGCCTCTTCAACCGAAACAGTGGGCACATCTTCTAACTGACGCAGTAGGTAAGCATTGGCACGCAACTCAATCCAACCGGTAGCGTCAGTATCCGCAGGGCCACCGTGGTGAGGGTTGTACTTAATTCCGCCATCTTCGGGTGGGTTATGCGAAGGGGTAATGATTAATCCGTCTGCCAGCGCCGTACCAGGCACGGCCTGACCTTGAGGGCGGTTGTGCTGCAAAATTGCGTGGCTGACCAGTGGCGTCGCGGTGAAGCCATGATCTTTCTCGACAAATACCGGCACCTTATTAGCGGCCAGCACCTGCAGCGCACACTCCCAGGCAGGGCGAGAAAGCGCATGGGTATCAAAACCTAAAAACAGCGGGCCTTTATAGCCCGCCTCAAGGCGGTAATCGACAACGGCCTGGGTAATAGCGAAGATATGAGATGCATTGAATGTACGATTGGTCGCTCTGCCACGATGGCCAGATGTACCAAACGAAACCCGCTCGCCCACAACATTGGCATTAGGCTGTTCTTGATAAAAAGCGTTAACAATAGACTCCATGGTTCCCTCTCCCTGCTCATATTACTGCGACAAAGCATCGCTGCGTTGTAGCCAGAACTGCACGGCGGCCTCTACGCCACCTACCTTTTTTGCATCAATAGCAGCTTGTTTAGCCATCCGTGCAGCGGCTTCGGGGTTTTCTAATAAGTGCTCTAAAGCGCTTCGCCATTCGATGGGCGTATCATTAACAAGCAAACCGTTTTCACCATGATGCACCACCTCAGTATAGGGGTAGCGATTTGAATAAATGCCCACCCCCCCCATGGCGGTAATATCCAAAAACTTTATCAATGATTTGCCACGATTGAACGGGCTTTCTAACAGCGGGGCCAAACCTATATGGCAGTGGTGCTCTCGCTGATAAACCTTAAACGTCTCCCAGGGTAAAGGAGAAGGCGCATTTACGCGAGGCAGTGCAACGAGGCTTTCTGGCGTGTGTGGCCCCAGCATAATCTCCACCTGGGTATCCATACGCTGAGACTGAATTTGCCGTATGGCTGGGGCAATGTGCATGAGGTCTGTTAAATGCGCCCGCGTGCCGTAAAAGCCGATTCTCCAGTTAACGGCGGCAGTTGGTGGTAGTGAGAAATGCTCAAGTGAAGGTAGCGGAGCAATAAGAGGCGGCGTAAGCACTTGAACATTGTCGTGCTCGCTAAAAAAGCAGCGGGCCAGTTGCTCACTAGAAGCCACCACTTCATCAACCAGCGCCAGCAGCCGAGGCTGGTATGTAGCAATACGCGCCATTCGCTTACGGTAGGCGGCGGGCAACGCGGAGTCATTGGCAGCCGCCGTAATATCATCATCAATTAAATAAGCGATATAGCCAAAGGCGTTGCGATGACGCTCCAACCAACGCAGCCAGCTTAGCGGCAGCGAGCGGCAAAGCAGCAGATTGGCGCCTGCATAGCGTTTAAGCAGAGCACGACCATGCAACCGGCTAGCCCCAAAGGAGCGTGAAACAGCTACCCGCTCAACCGCGATTCCCTGCAGGCGTAATTCAGGCGCAGCAGACGCCAAGAAATAAATATCCTCGGTAGGCCGCGCCCCATTGCTAAGAACAACCCACCCAACGTGGCTACTCACAATACATCCCTTTTAACGATGGTTCTGTTCCTGGCTTAACAACCTCGGCACCGCTTCGCGCTGCTTTCACGCCGGGCCGCCGCTGCGGGTGCGCCTTGGGCTTACCACACGCTACGAAAACCACCCAAATCAATCTCTTGCACGTACCGTAGCGCGTGGTAACGAATCTCGCGAGGCACGAGCGTATGAGGCACCCGCGGGAGGCGGCGGAACGACGCCCAAGGGCACATAACCAACCCTGCCCACACAAGCCAACCCCGGCAACGCTGCGCGCTGCTCCCGCGGGTGCGCCTTGGGCTTACCACGCGCTACTAAATCACGCCTGCACATGAAAGTGGGGCTTCCACGGCCATGTGCACGTTATGTACATGGCCGTGGTACGTCATCACGCCACCAGAATCGAGTAATTGCACCCGTAGCGCGTGTTAACGAAGAACGCGAGTTCGACGAGCATTCGTAGGCACCCGCGGGAGGCGGCGGAACGACACCCAAGGGCAACCAACCAACAATGCCCACACGAGCCAAACCCGGCAGCGCTTCGCGCTGCTTCCGCGGGTGCGCCGTAGGCTTACCACGCGCTACTAAATCACGCTTGCACTTGAATATGGGGATTCCAAGGGGATGTGCACGTAATCACACCATTGGAATCGAGTGAGTTCACATACCGTAGCGCGTGGTAACGAATCTCGCGAGGCACGAGCGAATGAGGCACCCGCGGGAGGCGGCGCCAGCCGCCCAATGGCACTCAACCAGCCCCGGCACCGCTACGCGCAGTGGCGGGGTTATTGGCTTGTATCAGAGCGCAGTTTGAACTGTTCATACAACGTATAGATACGGTCACGCAGCAAGGCGGCTTCTTCCGAACGCATAAAGTGAGCGACGTCCAAACACTGGAACAGATAGGTGAACACCAAGGTACCCAACTGTTGATCCACTCTTTTTACAGCCAACGGTTCTACTTCACCCCAGGGTAGCCCCCGCAACAAAAGCGCAGCATCAAATCCTAACGGCAAATACGCCCATCGATCCCAGTCGACAAGCGCTACCTGCCGACGCTGAGTATCAATGAGCACGTTATTACGATGCAGATCCCCATGCGACAAGACGCGTGGCAAGCGTGCGGTAACCCGCATCAAAAAGATAAAAAAGGACAATTCAAGCTTACTACCCCCACCTCGTAATGCCTGAAAGAACACCGATGGGAATAATCTATGCAATAAGCTTTTAAAACGACTGGAACGGCGCTTTAAAGCGCTGCGCCTTGCTTCACCAGCTTGCTGAAGCGTAAGAAGTTGCGCCATGACTAAGGGCACCCAAGATTCCCAACCGCTGCCCACCTTATCCAGTGTAGTGCCTGGCTGAAAAGCAAATATCTGTATCACATGCTTGTCTTGAGAGATCGCGTCCAATAAAGGCGGCGCGGCTATCCGGCTAGGCGTTATCACTTTGTCATAAAGCTGCTTCACGTTTGAATGAGCCGTCGGCTCCACATCAAAACGCGCCATGACAGGCGCCTGGTTAGCAACGTTAAGCACAGCGCCAGCCATTTGTCGCTCAGCAGACAATCCAAACAATGGTTTAAATCGCTCTACCGACAGCTGATCAGGAAGCCTAGCAAGTGCTTTGTACTCTGCGTGGTGATGGGAAATAGCCATAGGTAACCAATCGCTTTGCTCGGGGTGCTTATAGAGCCATGGGCTATTCCGCAATGACACGCCTTTGTCCGTTACAATCCTGACGATATCCCCATGCTCCAGCGCCAACTGGCCACGAAACCCCACATTGCCGCTCAACGAATGCCCTGCCTTTTTCACATCCGCTCGTTGGCGGTCACAAAACAGTCGGCAGCGCTCTCGGCCATTTACCAAAACAGTTACGTAAGGCGCTAGGCTCCAACCACTAATTACCCCCTCACTCACCCGATCTATAAAACCAGATACCGTCGGTTTTTTTATTACTTTCAACATAAACGTATTATTTCAATATCCGGTAAAGATTGTTCTCGGGTGTAGCCCGGTTTCTGATAACCCCCACTGCATGGTCACCTTCAGTATTGTATCAAGATATTCAAGCGTTTATCGCAACGAAAAATCTTCATGGACGAGCGTAAGGTTGGGGTTGTAAGCAGGGTCGCAATCTAATCGCTTGCCCCATGTAGCACGCATATACGTCACTTCTTTGGATGCACGCGAACGTTTCTTCGAATTATCATCCGCACCACGAGAAATAGACTCATGGTGGTAAAGCTCAGCATAGGGCGTCCACAGGTTCCGGTAACCCGCTTCACGCACCTTCAAACAAAAATCGACATCGTTAAAGGCAACGGTCAGCTCATTTTCATTCAGCCCCTTTACCTGCTCAAAGACCGATTTACGCACCAACAAACAAGCAGCGGTAACCGCTGACATATTCTGAACCAAATGCAAACGCGTGAAATAGCCACTCGCGTTACGGGTAAAATATTTGTGCGCGTGGCCAGCAACGCCACCGATACCCAAAATCACCCCCGCGTGTTGAATCGTATCATTGGGGTAGTACAGCTTAGCCCCCACGCAGCCGATCTCAGGGCGGCATACCTGGCTGACCATCTCTCCCAACCACTCAGGATTGATCGGCTCAATATCGTTATTCACTAACCCAATAATTTCGCCCTTAGCGTGTTGGGCACCAAAATTATTGATAGCGGAGTAGTTGAACGGCTCTGACCAGGGCAGTACACGCACCCTCTCATCACGTTTAGCCACCGCATCCATATACGCCAAAGTGTCAGAACACGTGCTGCCATTATCCAGAATCAGCAGTTCAAAATTTTGGTAGTCCGTACGGTCTAAAATCGCATCGACGCAGGGCTTTAAAATCTCTACCCGATCCCGGGTAGGAATCAGTAAGCTCACCAACGGCGGAGTGGCAGGAATGGGCCAGCATACTCGGTACGTGTTGGGGTAATGACCATGTTCCGCCACGGCACCGCGGTGATGCTTCTCTACGTGGCTAGCCACTGCCTTGAGCCCCGCTTCGGCGGTATAGTCTTTTTGGGTACTGTTCATCGCCGTGGAGCCTTTCGTAGCGCGCCAGTGATAAAGCACCTTGGGAATATGAACAATACGGTCAGCGGAGATTTCCGCCGTTACCCGGAGCACCAAGTCGTGATCCTGGCTGCCCTCATATCCCTCACGAAAGCCTCCCACCTGGCGCACCAGTTCAGTACGGTACACACCTAAGTGGGAAATATAGTTTTGCCCGAGTAACAGGTCAGGATTCCAGGCAGGCTTAAAGTGCGGGTCAAACCGCTCACCGCGCTCATTTAGCTTGTCTTCATCGCTATATAGCAGCGCCGCATTGGGTTTTTCCTGCAACGCGACAACCACTTGATACAGGGCATCTTCATTGAGAGTGTCGTCGTGGTCGAGCAGCGCGGTAAACTCACCCTCAGCCATTTCCAGCGCACTGTTACTGGCGGCACAAATATGACCGTTGCGTTCCCGAATCACCACTTTTATGCGGCTATCTGAAGCGGCATAGGTATTTAACACCTTATGCACCCGAGAGTCGGTAGAGGCGTCGTCTGCCAGGCAAAGCTGCCAATGGGGGTACGACTGCGCTACGACTGAATCAATACAAGCGCTCAAGAGTTCGGGAGAAGGGTTATAAACCGGTACAACAATCGAAATAAGCGGTTTGTATTCCGCCTTAGTTAAAAATTGCTGAACCTCTTCCCTGCTTGGCAATACCTGGTTGCTCAACCACTCCTGATAACTCTTCCCGGCACTCATGCGTTCGAACGTGGCGTTATATTGCGCCATAGCAAGGGTACGCCAGTGAACCCCCTTATCCGATGCCTGCAGCTTTAATAAGGGAACCACCTCTTTTTTCTCCCTTCCCCGCCAAAGGTGGTGCATGCGCGTCAAACGTTGCGCCAAACGGTCATGGGCAAACCAAGGGGTCAACCACACAAACCGCAGATGACGGATAGTGAAGAGGCCTTCTGATTCCAGCGGGTCAAAGCGTATTGCCTTAACGCCCCAGGGCATCCAGAACAGGCGCTTGGTGATGCGGCCAAGCTTTAAGGGCAAGTAAACACTCGACTCCTCCTCAAAACCGTTGCCTAAATCAAAGTATAACTTAACAGCTGCGCTGGGCTGGTTGTGGGCAATATCCGCCTCAAGCATTTGCCAACCGGGAAGCGGCAACGCCTCAGTTTGCTCAAACTGAGGGTCGATATCAGATGCCAGCCACTCAAAACTACCGCCCTCTTCACCGACTAAAGGGCGCAGACCACTTTTTGGCTTAACGCGTAAATTTCGTACAAACAAGTTCACTCGACCTTTATCCATGTGTAATTAAACGTAAGCCATGCACAGAAAAATTTTCCTTCACCAACATACACGACTAAACCGTGTAGCGGCCGATGACCTGACCAGTGCTTGCTACCACGCACTCGACGCTGTCGTTCTTTTTTAAAGGTTTAGAAAACTTATGATGGAAGCCGACATACCCTTTGCGCGGCAGTGATAAATGCAGCATGCCGGGGCGGATCTCCTTGGCAAAGGTTCGCACCTTCTCATGGTCATTCACATAAATGGCGACTTCTACAGGTTCTTCCGTATCGGCATACCAAGCCCAACCACGCACCATGCCAGGTTTGCTGTCCTGCAATGCTGCGTGAGTGTAGGGTTTTCCCTCATCAAAAAGCTGGGTACGCTGCTGAAATAGCTTTCCCGCATGTTCATAACAGCGCAAGTCATCAGCATTCAACTGCCTGATTTCAGACAGCGTTTCATCGTCTAACTCATAGGTTGACTGTTGGTCGCTACGACCTTGATTAAGCTGTACCGACTTAATTGCCAAGCCATAGCGTGAGTTTATTTCTACCAGGCTGCGCTCGTACGCTTCGGTTAAGCCAATAAAGCCAATTGCCTCAAGCGGCACACGGTTTAGCATCCGCGACTGACGATTAATCGCATGCTGCTGATTGTAAAAAGTACGTAAATCTTTCTTATAAGAATTATTTCGTACATGGTGGTGATATTCCGACACCACACGCTGAACAGGGTCGCGCACGAAAGCAATAGTATTAGCAACGCCTAATAAATGAGTATATTTGATAGCGGGTACATGTCCACTTAAAAATTTTGTATCTGTAGAGGAAAGCTGGGAATCCAGTCCCGCGTAATCGTCTTTTTGATACACCCACTCCTTGACCAGCTCGGAGGTTTCCTTCATATCCGGATAGTAATCATAAAGGACTTTATCTTCACCAAAATAGGCTTCACACGCCTTACGAAAGCTTGTGCCTGCCGTTTTAGGGATGTGCACAAAAAAAACAGCTGACATATTCGTACCTTAAGAAAACAATTAAATAATCAAACGTGATAAGCGCGCTCGCTAGCCAAGAGCAGTGTGCCCCTGAGTAACTTATTACCCGTGCTGCTTATATAACTTGCCCATACAGATAACCGCACTCCATCGCTTGAGCATGGGAACACTGACGCCAAACAGCGTAAAAAATTCCTTTTCTCAGCCATCTCGAACAATATTCTAAGTTTAAATAATTCCTGATCAGCGCCATCAGCAATGGCCGTTTTAACAATGACTTCTTAGCAGGTTATAACGGAAATACTTTGCGACCTTCATTTCTACCAAAAAGTGAGTAGTGAACAAGCGGATTCATCTGATTCTGATACACATCGGGAGATTCAAGGTAATACGCTATCGAGTTGAATAATGGGCCTGGGTGGCGGCCTTCAAAGCCACCAAACAGAAGGTAGTGCATAGCCGGATCTTCAGCGTAACCACTGTCTTTGATGTCTGGATAAGCTTCCAAATACCACTCAGCATCAAAAAACTCAGAATCCCGGACGGTTTGAATATGCGGCACTAAACGCTCACGCTCTTCAGCGAGCACTTTTAACGGAATAAAACCTGCCAACCTTTGCTCTGGGTATGGCTCTTCGCTTACCACAGGTTCAGGCAAAGCTTGGAGCACGGGGCTATCACTTGTGGTTTGATGCGCGGAAGGTTCAGCTTGAGGCGCTAAAACGGCCATTTTCTCATCTAGCCCCGCTAAGGTTCGGCCTAATGCTTCCATTGACTCAGCTAAAGCGTTCTGACGCGTTTGTAGCTCAGAAAAAGCTTGCCTGTCTTTTTGTAACTGCGTTTTGCAGTCGTCAATTTGCTGTTGTAACAAAGCGATGTTCTCAGACATTTTTATACCTTTCTCTAGCATGTCAAAATTGAAATATATCTGTTCGAGCTTATAAGCGATTGAAGTGCTTTTCAAAATAGAGCTGCTGATACTTTCCCGCCATATGACGCGTCGTGCCCGTTTCTTCCATTTGACGTTGCACATCAGGGATTAGCTGCAGCTTTTCTTGCTGCTGCGATACCACCAAATCATACAGCCTATTTGAATGCTGTAGTGTATGAATATCAACCACCCATCCTACGCCTGAAGCTGATACTCGGTCTTGCAGGGTAGGGAAATCACTGACAATCGCTGGCAGGCCGAGCGCCCATAGCTCTGTTAGTGTATGACTCCAGGTTTCGTTCCAAATCGAAATCACCGCGCCTACATGGGGGTTAATATCAGCGACAAGTGCTGCAAGCTCATCACGCTGATAGCTACCATGGAGAATAATGCCGGGCTGCTCAGCAAGCTCGGTATCTCCCAAAATATGGAAATGCAGCGATTGGCCTTTATCCTGGTTCGCTAGCTGTTGAATTAGCTGGCTACCTTTTGCCTCATTAATATGGCCTAGCACTAAAATTCTAATGGCTTCGCCCGGCTGATAAGGCGCCGCTAATTGATAAAAACACGGAAAATCCCGGCCATGTGGAATGATATGAAAATTGTCAGCTGGCAACTTTAAAAGCGGCAGTAGCGTCTCTTTCACGCTAGCATGCGTTGTCACGAATTCATCACAGTAAGGGACTACTTTTTCGACAAACTGCTGGCGCCACTGATACACCCAGTGATGTTTCAATGCTGGAAACACAGGCTGCTGGCCAGTTGCTTGCCATAGCTCCGGCTGGCAAGTGCCCTTCGTGTTAGTGCACTGCCCGGCACAGTAAACGTTATTTTCATCAAGTAGCTTCACGGTGGGGCAAGCCGTGTAAAAATCATGAAACGACTTGATTACCCGCACGCCCTCAGCTTGCGCCAGGCGAGGTAAATTGAGTGAGTGCCACGCCAGATGGCGAATATGCATAACCGCAAAATCATATGCTGCCAACCAGTGCTGAATAACCCTGTCGTACTCATGTGACACGTGAGTCAATGGCTCTACGGGCTCTGAAAGCGTGTGCTGATGAACGAGGGTATCAGGGCCAAACGCCGCAACACGATAAAGCCGCAGCGTTTGCGCATCACATTGAAGCAACCATGGCTCAATCTCTGAGCCTATGGCACGCATTAAATCACGATTAGTTTGTGGGGTGCCTCCGGTCAAGGTAGAAATCACAAACAGCACACGTGGAACAACGGGGTCGTGGTTCTCAACTGAGTTCCATGCCTTACGGGCTATGAACCTAGCTGCTGCGATACTCGGACTTTGAGTAAATACCGAAATTGCCAGCGAATAATCCGGGTACCGTTTATCAACCACCGCGCGCCCAGCGTCCATCAAGGCCCTTTTCTGCTCACCAAAACTCTGGTTACGCTCATGGAAGACATAGGTGCGGTCATCAATCACATTAAACCAACCGGCGGCCCTCGCACGCATACAGAAATCGTTCTCTTCACCGTACCCGCGGGGAAAGGCTTCGGCATCAAAAACGCCAAACTGCGATAACGCTGCACGGCGAATATACAGACAAAAACCATTTCCCGTAGGCACCGAAGGGTACAACCCTAATGAGTGCCGACGAAACGCGACGGCATAGTCAGCCTCTGAGGTTTCGGAAGATAGCGGATTATCATTGCTAATAGTCGGCGCTGAAAATGCCCCCGCCCAAGCAGACATAGGTGTTGCAGTAGCGATCAGCGGATCAGTGGCGACGGCACGCTGCAAGCCTTCCACCCACCTGGGGGTTACACGGGCATCAGAGTTGAGCAAAATAACATCGCGCTCACCCGCTAGCTCAATACCGCGATTGACGGTTCGTGTGTAGCCTAAATTATCTGCATTGTGGTAAACGTGATAATGAGCAGGTAACGATACAGAATCCAAAAACTGACGAACGCCGGGATCTGTGCTGGCATCATTAATCAACAGCACCTCAACATTGGGGCGGGTATATTGCAATAACCGTTCAACGCAGCATTTCACGTCATCAAGTGCGTTAAATATAGGCACAATGACACTTACAGGGGCATGTTCCCCTAATGGGAAACAGTGGTTAGTAGGAAGTGAGGCCGCCAACCTCTCACCGATAGCAATATCATCAAAGCGCACGCCATTTTCAAAACGTAGGCTTAGTGTTGAGCTTACAGTTAACAAGGCCGGGTGTATTTGAAAACTAAACCCACCCAACCCTTCAGAGAAACCGGCCTGCTTCAGGTCTGGACGTGGTCTATCGTTTTTGATCGTTAAATAAAGCTCATTATCGAGGTACACGTAGCAGTCAAAGACTTTGCCACTAGAGGTTTTATCAACAAACCAGCCGGATACATGACTGCCTTTTGCGGTATCGATGTTGCCCTGCACCCTATCGTTATCAGCAAGAGCGACAGAAGCTTTTGATCCTCTTCTGGAGGCAATAGCCGGTGAATGAATTCGACGCTGGGCAGCGGCCATATTGAACTGGACGACCCTGGTCAGCTCGCTATCGCAGCCGTCAGGATTTTCCGTAAGCATTGCCCGATAGAGCCGCAACGCTTTGGTGTAATCTTCCGCCTGGAAAGCGTTATTCGCTTCCTGCAACACGCTCATAGTACGACTCGACACCAAAAAATAGGAAAGAATGTATTGTTTTAAAGAACAACTTAATCGACTTTGATAATATCAACGCAAAAAGTAGCCGATCAATTGCTATCGAACAGGCCACGAGTATAAACGTTATCAGCAACGTTTTTCAGATCATCTGACCAAGCGTTAGCGAAAATGGCATCACACTCTGCTGTGAATACTGTTAGCTCACACATCATCCGAGAGCCTTAGAAAGTGTCAACTACTAAAACTTGTTCACTCCAATTTGATCAAGCATTGCATGCGCTGAGCCCAACGGAAACCCTTCTCTACTCCACTACTTCATCAAACATACATTAAGCATGCTGCTATATGACACCGAGCAAACATATGGATACCCCTCGTGATGGACCTTCCTTCTTTCCATCTGCTCAAGGCAGCATAGCCACAGGCACGGCGAAAGGACGCTCTCCAGGTTCAGCAGGCAAATAGAGCCGTTCCGGCCGTCCAGCATTGGCACGGTGCCAGGCCTGACTCGCCTCACGGTAGTCGGCGCGTACACCACTGTATTGGCTCACCAGGTGCGTGGTTCCCACCGAGGTCAGCGAATCCGCAGCCACCCGCCCAAAGGCCAACGGCACCTTGGGCAGCACCTCTCCGATGGCCTGGTCACCGAAGGCAGCACGAATGCGGTAGTAATACTCGGTATCCGCCTCCACTCGCACCCGGTCCCAGTAGCCCAGGGCCTCAAAAACCTGGCGGCGGAACATCAGCGAGGAGACGTTGCGGTAAGTCCAGCCGGTGTCCATTCGCCAGACCGTGAACACCAACTCAGGCGAGCAACGCACCCAGTGCGAGCAACACGCCTGCCATTCAGGGTGTGTTTGAAGCCCAGCCAACTGCGTGGCCAGCTTGTCGGGATGCGACCAGTCATCGCTGTCGTGTACGGTAATGTATTCCCCCCTTGCCTCGCTAAGGCCGCGGTTGCGTGCCACATAAGCCCCCTGGTTATGCGACTGGCGGATCACCCGGAAGCGTGCGTCACCCTCGGCGAAGGCCTCGGCCACCTCGGCAGTATCATCTGGAGAGGTATCGTCCACCACGATCACCTCCAGGTTGACCCCGCGCTGAGATGCTAGCCCATGCAGCGCCGTGGGCAGCGTATTAGCCGCCTTGAAGGCTGGGACTATGACAGTGATGAGCGGCGAAAAATGTGTCGCGACCGGTGAACGGTTAGTCGTGAGGTTGTCCAGGGAGAGCGGTGCCGTCGGGTCGGCCAGCTCGACTTCTGTGAGGCTATGCCGATTCCAGACCGAGTTTATCCACATCAGGCGCTGTCGCTGCCATTCGCCTCGCTGATCAGCGGAGACCTCTGGGTGCGCCTCTGCCTGCCAGGCCAGCAGGTTGGACTCCGCCAAGCGGGTATCGGCCCACTCTGGTGCCTGCTTCTGCAACGCAGCCTGAGCCTGCCAGGCCTCAACCAGCTGACCGCTGCGGCCAAATGCTTCCACCGTAAGCAGTGCTGGTCCGGAGTGGTTGGGCAATGTGCCCTTTCCGGTGGGGCGTCGCGCCAACCAGGCCCCTGCCGCCGCCCACTCATTCTGGCAGGCATGCCAGCGCCCAAGGGCAAACCCCGCCCAAGACGCCTCTGACAACCCGCCGTTCTCAAGCAGGGTCTGTAATACCTTTAAACATACCTCGGAAGGCTTCTCTTGCCGCCACAAGGCTGCCTCCCACATTTCGGTCTCCAGGCTGCAGGGCAGCCTCCCCTCTTGCTCACCGTGGACGATAAAATGCAGCAGCGGACTCACGCCCGCCTGCGCCACATCTGGGTACTTAGCCAAGTACCACTTAGGAGCGAACGTTGGCCCCGGCTGCCGCCCTTGGCTTTCGCCGAAAAGCAGGTAGTGCTCTTCCGGTGCCATGTCCAAAAGCCTCACGTCGGGATATTGGTCACAGTACCAATCGGCATCGAACCAAGGGGATTGCTTCAACAGTTCACTATTCAACAGTCACACTCTTAGCAAGATTACGCGGTTTATCCACATCAGTACCTTTCACTAGCGCTACGTGGTAGGAAAGCAACTGAAGCGCTACCACGTGCAACACCGGCGAAAGCAGGCCGTAATGCTCTGGCATCATCAGCACATTGACGCCTTCAGAGGACTTCACGGCACTGTCGCCATCGGCAAACACATACAGCTGGCCGCCACGGGCGCTGACTTCCTGCATGTTGGCTTTTAACTTCTCCAACATCTCATCGTTGGGAGCCACCACGACTACCGGCATTTCTGCATCGACCAACGCCAATGGGCCATGCTTTAACTCACCCGCCGGGTAAGCTTCCGCATGAATATAGGAGATCTCTTTAAGCTTAAGTGCCCCTTCCAACGCAATGGGGTAATGCCGCCCACGGCCTAAGAACAGCGCATGATGTTTATTAGCAAAGTGCTTCGCCCAGGCTTCAATGCTGGGTTCAAGCGCAAGCACCTTATCTACCGCGATGGGAAGGTGACGCAACTCATCAAGGTAAGCTTTTTCATCTGCTTCACTTAAGCGCTGGTTGGCTTTGGCAAGCAGCAGAGTAAGCAGGAACAGCGCACTTAGTTGAGTGGTGAACGCCTTGGTAGAGGCAACGCCAATTTCCGGCCCGGCGCGGGTAATAAATCGCAGCGCTGTTTCACGCACAATGGCGGATTCCGGTACGTTGCAGATCGCCAAGGTATGGGTATGGCCTAGCGATTTAGCGTGGTGAAGCGCCGCCAGCGTATCCGCTGTTTCACCCGACTGTGAGATAACCACCACCAGCTGTTTAGGGTTAGCGACGCTTTGGCGGTAACGGTACTCACTGGCAATTTCGACGTTACAAGGAATGCCTGCCACTTGCTCAATCCAGTACTTGGCGGTCATCCCCGCATAGCTGGAAGTACCGCAGGCCAGGATCAGCACGGCTTCTACCCGGTCGAAAATATCAGCGGCTTCTGCACCGAAGATGCCTGGTTGTAGCTGCCCTGCCCCGCTAATCATTTCCAGCGTATTGCTAAGGGCCTGGGGCTGCTCGAAGATTTCCTTCTGCATGTAGTGGCTGTAGTCACCCAGCTCTACCGCATTAGCGCTTAGGCTTGAAGTAATGACCTTACGCTCGACCGGCTGGCCAATACCATCAACGACAACCACCGCTTCGCGACTTAACCGAGCCACATCACCATTTTCTAGATACATCAAACGCTTGGTAGTGGAGATAAGTGCGGAGGCATCCGAGGCGGCATAGTGCCCATCATCTCCAATGCCCAACATGAGCGGCGAACCTTCACGGGCAACGACTAAGCAGTCAGGCTCTTCTTCACTAATCACTGCCAGGGCAAAGGCACCTTTTAGGTGTCCAACGGCGCACTGCACGGCAGAAAAGAGGTTTTCAGCGGGCTCTCCAATTTGGCCTTTAAAGCAGGCCTGAATCAGATGGGCGATGGTTTCGGTGTCGGTATCCGAGGTAAATTCATACCCCAAGCCCTGTAGCTGAATGCGCAACGCTTCGTAGTTTTCGATAATGCCGTTGTGCACCACCGCCAACCCGCCGGAGATATGCGGGTGGGCATTACGTTCTGCCGGTACGCCGTGGGTGGCCCAACGGGTGTGGGCAATACCCACATGACCACTTAGCGCCTTTTCCTTCACTAGGGCGGCTAATTCCGCCACACGCCCTTTAGAGCGGGCACGCTGCAAAATGCTGCTTTGCTCACCCGATAGCAACGCCAAACCCGCTGAATCGTAACCGCGATACTCCAATGTAGATAAGCCTTCCAAAAGAAAGGCGGTGCTATCCTTTGCGCCAACCGCGCCAACAATTCCGCACATAACGATCCTATTATAGATAATTAAATATTATGTTTAAAAAACCATTCTTAAACCTGATAACAGGCAACCTGAATACAATTTTTACATACCCTTACTATCAAGCATGGTTTATATTCAATGGGACTTTTAAGTAATGTTGACCATTATCTTCAGCCGGAGGGGCTTTACCTGCGCGCATGTTCACTTGTACAGACGGTATTAGTAAGCGCGGCATTGGTAGTTTTTCATCACGGGCGCGCCGCATAGCAACGAACGCATCTTCATTTGTCCCTTCACGCACATGCACGTTATGCCCCCGCTCCTCCCTCACAGTCGTAGCATTCCTAAATTCCTGGCGCCCGGCAGTCTTGTAGTCATGGCACATATAGAGCTGTATTTCATCTGGCAAACTTAGCAACTTTTGTATTGAACGATACAGTTGACGCGCATCGCCACCGGGAAAGTCACAACGAGCCGTGCCAAAATCAGGCATAAACAATGTATCACCTACAAAGGCAAAGCTATCATTTACCAAGTAGGCAACGCACGCTGGCGTATGGCCTGGGGTGTGTAAAACTCGCACCGGCAGGTTTCCAATGGAAAAAGTATCCCCTTCATGAAACAACTGATCAAACTGGCTTCCATCCCTCTCAAATTCAGTGCCCGCGTTAAACACCTTCCCGAAGATATCTTGCACTTGAATAATTTGTGCACCAATACCAAGCTTTCCGCCTAGCTTACTCTTAATATAGGGCGCAGCAGAAAGATGGTCTGCGTGAACATGCGTTTCTAAAATCCATTCAAGTTTCAACCCTTGCTCGCGAATGTACTCAATGATTACATTCGCAGATTCAAACGATGCAGTGCCTGATGCATAGTCAAAATCCATTACTGAATCGACAACAGCACAACACTGCGTAGCGGGGTCACTGACCACATAACTAAAGGTATTAGAATCACTATCGAAAAAGTCTTTAACTACTGAATGGGCCATGGCTGCATACCTTAATTAATCATGTAAAAAAGAAACAAGATAGTCCGCTGCTTGGTCAGCACCAGAAGGCGAAATTGCCGGATAGCGCTCCTGGTTTAACAGGTGCTCCATCTCGCAGGAGAATTTGCCATCTGCCAACGCATCGCGTGAGATTTGTGCTGAAAGGCCGACCTTTTCAATCCATTGCACCAGACTATCAGAGTCTGGCCAATCATCGCGGGCTACAAATAACAGTGGTAACCCCGTAGCCGCTGCTTCAACGAAAGTGCCATAACCCGGTTTGGTTATCATAAGGTCAACCGATGCCATCAGGTCTTGATACATCAAGTCGGTATGAGAGACCGCGTGAAAGTATGACGCTAAAACTTCCTCACCTTTAATTGCTGATAACTGTGAATCGGGTAGAAGATAATGCACCGGCCGCCCATGCAACTCATTGGCCCAATGCCTTGCAGAGAGTGAGAGAGCCATCCCCCCCATACCGACCAAAACGATGTAACAGTTCGCTGGTAGCGCCAATCGGGCAATGAGCGCTTCACGCTGGCATCGCCCTACGCGCCCGATGGGAGCTACCGGAAGACGATTATCAAGCCAAAGCATAGGCATACTGGGGGCTGGTTGAATAAACACCTTGGCTTGTTGGTACGCTTGCCTCGCCTGATCCTTCCAGTACTTGGCCTGTTCACTGCTGAAATAACGCTCTATTACCTCTGCCCAATTCAGTGAACAAATCACCGCGCTAGGAATGGCCGCATACTGCGCAGCTGCCAGTGGTAAATAAGCAACATCGGTAAGCACGTGGGTTACGTGTTGCTGCCGCAACCACGTGGCCAATGCTTCCACTTTCAAATCCCATTGGTCGTGAAGCGCAGTATAGGCCGCTTCACTGGCATTTAAGTCCACATCAAGCGCACTCGTCATACGCATACCGATATCATCTTCAACGCAATAGTGCGTAAACGCTGGTGATATCCACTCCTGAAGCACAGTGGTAGCAAGCGATGAGCGTATCGATAACTTTATACGAGGATAACGACTGGATAGCGAATTGATGACGGCGCTGGCTTGGCTAAGATGGCCAAGGCCATGACCTGAAATTGTAACCAGAAGGTGCTGTCCATGCATAAAAAAGACTCCGATGCTATTACCGATGGTTGATCAGTATCGTACCGGAAAAGAGGGAATCAATAGCAACAGCACCCATAGAACGCGGTGAAATTAGACTACAAGTGCAAGCCACACTCACGTTTTAGACCAAAGAAGCGAGTATCTTCCTCCTGCATACCAGGCGTTAGCGGCTGGCTTGTATGCCAATCGCCTACTGTGACATAGCCCTTCTCCCACAACGGGTGGTAAGGAAGATTATGTTCCGTCAGGTAATGATGAATATCACGACTATGCCAATCGATCAGGGGGTACACCTTGTAGCGGCCATCATGACGCTGCTCTATTACCGGGCGTTGCTCACGAGAACCCGATTGCTGGCGGCGTAAACCTGCAAACCAAGTCCCAACGTCTAGCTCGTCCAGGGCTTTTTCCATCGGCGTCACTTTCATCAGCTGATTATAGCGATTTAGCCCCGCAAGCCCTTGCTCCCACAGTTTACCGAAGTTTTCCTCCAAGCGCGCCGGGGTGAAATCGGGTTTCGCCACCTTAAGATTTAGGCCAAGCCGTTTAGTTAAAAGATCAACAAACTGGTAGGTTTCAGGGAAAAGGTAGCCAGTATCCACCAGCAAAACTGTCATTTCTGGCTGAATACGTGTAGCTAAATGCAACAATACCGCAGATTGGATCCCAAAGCTGGAGCTAAGCACGAAAGTGCCTGGCAAGTGAGCAAGCGCCCACTCCATACGTTGCTGGGCATTCTGCTGTTCCAACATCGCATTTGTACTAGGTAGATTAACCTTTTGGGTATGTGCCTGTAAGACCATGCTCACCCTCCTTGATGTGACTATGGGCAGTCGCCACTAGCAAATGACACCATAGCCCAGCATAGGAATAACTCAAAAGAATAAAAAATAATTTTTTAATAACCAAAAGCACCAAAGCAACGAAACAGGCTATGCATGTCTCACTTTTGTTTATAACCAATATCATTCGCCAGCATCCGTTCTCGATATACTCGTGAAAGAAGGGCTTGACTGGTGGCAAGCTGCTCTGGCGTCCAGTCTTTTAGGGTCGCACCCTTCACGTCTTGCTCGAATATACGATGAAACAGCATTAACGTAATGGCATCTTGTGGTACGACATCACTAACCGGCATTGTAGTATCGGCCAACAGGTGTTGATGTTCAGCCACAATAGGGTGAACACGATCCTCACGAAACAAATAACAACGGTCTAGGGCTGCATCCACAATTGGGGTCAGCAAATGCGCCCCCACTTCCGCCCACCGAAACTCGGTCTTTTCATTTAGAATCATTCGGAGTTGATCGCAATAAGCAGTTATAATCGAGCCTCCCGGCTCGCTGCCATAGAAGCCAATCGAAATATGATTAGTTTTTGCGGAAGTTCTACGAATTGCGAAAAATTCTGCACCACCGACCTCATTGAAAACCTGACAATAATCGACCAAAGCAAGACAGTCAGAATCTACATATAGACCACCGTAACGCTCCAGCAATAGCGCCCGAATATAAGCACAGCGCACGGCAATTGGATTTTGGTTAGGAGAAGACAACGTGATATCCCACACACGTGGGTTTAGGTCGGGTAAATAATCATGAACGTTATCTGGCGTTACCCATCGTATATCCACTCCGTGCTGTTGGCTTTCCAAAACTTTATGGCAGAACTCTATATGTGGGGGTTTATGCTCACCGGGTCGATTTTCCCAGTACAACCAGACAATCTTATCCATAACATTTAATCCTGATTTGTCTTACGCTCTAGCTCCAAAAATGCCTCATCGCAAAATGCTTCGTCATCCTCTTCTTCCTTGGTCTCATCTGCAGCCTCTTGCCCTGTTGCGGTTAAATCCCGCAGTACTGGCTGTCCTTCAAGTTGATGCTCTGCAAAAAAGTGCGACATGACATAATCAACACCCTCTTCATGAATGCTGCGCGAGTTATTTTTGACAAATATAGCCTTGTAAGTTCAATCAAGCCAAACTCAAAACTTTTTATACTCATTAATAAAAAACACTATTATCGGCTTTCAAACCTTACAGACAAGTCTTCAATTATTGAATACTCATTTTTTGGTTTCCGTCCCGGCCATCGTTCAAAATAGCGATCATCTACAGCGATAGGGAAGGAGCCTTCAAATGCTCCAACCGTATAAAAATGATAAAGAGGGCAAATATCTGACTCATTCTGCTTCATATACCTAATTCTATATTTTTCATTGTCAAACAAAGGAGATGGATTATAACCATCCCTCCACCCTTTTGAGATATAGTGTAACAAAGGGTCTTGACCTGATTCTTTTACATCTAAATATTTCTCTAAGTAATAGCGTTCATCAAATAAATCATGCCCATAAATAGTTAAAAATTCTTGCCGATAACTTTGGTAAAGTTCTTCATTCTTTTTGAATAGCATTGCACTTGAATAAGCCCCCTCCTTCAATAGCTCTCCCAACAAATACTTCGCTTGCATTAGTTCTGAGTTGTTATTTAATACTTTCTTCTTCCTATCAATTGCTGAGAGCAGTAAGGACTCCCACTCTTTGTTTATTGGCTCTGGAAGATATTGAGCTGCTTTTTCAATACCTTTTTTGCCCAAATCGACACGTCTCTTGGAATCATTCATCAGACTTTTCATAGCGCTAGCCAAACCACCGATTGGCTCATTAGCTGTTGCGAGCAGACCATCAATGTCGTGTTCTATAATCTCATTACTACCTGAGCAAGTATCATAGGCAATAACCGGTAACCCATGCGCCATCGCTTCGCGTAACGCCATTGGGCAACCTTCATACTCAGAAGGAAGTACCTTCAAATGAGCTTTAGGGTACAATTCATACATGGCTTCGGTGTTGTCCACGCTCATCCACTCAATGCGATCGGCGAAACCACATGCTTGAGCCTGTTTTTTCAGTTTTTCCTCTAGCGGCCCATTTCCTATGATCTGTAAGTCCCAATTAGAAAACTCTTCAGCCAAACTAGAAAAAGCTAATATTAAATACTGAAGTTGTTTTTCGAATGAAAGACGACCAGAGTAGATAACTTTATATCGACCATCAGCGTTGGGCTGATCTGGTGAAGCAAACGATGTCGCTGGTTCAATCTGACTTGGAATTGTTTTGATTTTGGCGTGCTCGGCAGGATCAAAAATATTTTTATAAGATGGCAACAACAAATGAACAGCATCAGCCACCTTAAATGGAAGATCGAATATTACCCGGCAACGCCACAAATAGTATAAGCAAAAATATGGGGATCCTCGCATTGAATATACAGACGGTATATTGAAGTTACTAAGATATGCAAGAAATGGTAATGCTTTTGGCGAGCTATTAACTACAAGGCCAACATCATAATTTTCATTAGACACATTATCAACAACATAAGAATACAAATCTTTATTATCGACACTGGAGGGTATAATATGAACAGAAACACTACTTTCAAAATCATATGCAAGCTCTTTTAAAGAAGGAGTTGTCGGAAGTCCTTCAGCAAAACCAAAAATATCTACTGACCACCCCCTATTAACCAAGTAATTGACTAAAAATTGATATGAACGCTGAATTCCGCCAATGCTATTAAGCTGGCCTGATGCAAAAAGAAGTAGACGTGGCATTTTCATTTTAAAAACTCACCCAGCGGTTTTTTATAGCATGAGACTCTTTCTCTAGCAGTGTACGTTCATCAACTTTGCCTTTCAAAAATTCCAATTTTTTTGCATAAAAACTATAACCTTTCTCATCGAAGTCATAATCTTTAACATTTTGACAATACAGTTCTCTCAACATATATCTAGATTGTTTTACAGTTTCTACATCTACTGATGACTTCAAAGATACTGCTTTCTCAATTATATCGAGCCAGCATTCATATACTTTATCTGGATCAAAAATCTTTGCCTTTTCAAAAGCATTTCGTCCCATAGCATCTCTTAAATTAGAATCCTTAATCAATCTTTTTAGAGATTCATATAGCCCTTCAACTAGTGAATTAGGTTCTACTAAAAAGCCGTTAACATTATCAACAACAACCCCATCCACTCCTGGCACACCTTTGACTCCAACAGTAGGAACACCATGGCACATGCTTTCAGCGACCGCATTACTCAACCCTTCTGAAAGGGATGTAATTACATGTATACTAGAGTTTAAGTAATATGAACCAAGATCATCAACTTCACCGTGGATAACAACATTCTCACGCATACCACAAAAATCAACTTTCTTCTTAACACTTTCCAAAAACTTTAAACCTTCTGGATTATTATTCACTGCAGAGAAAATATGCAAATGCCAATCAGGGAACTCCTTGAATAAAAGCCTTAGTGCTTCAAGCAAAGGAATGATATTTTTATTAGCTTTCAAGCCACCAATATTTATAATATTTTTATTGATAGCAACATTAGCTCTTTCTTCAACTTGATCAAAAGCATTTGGAAATGCATTAACTTTATCCCTTAACCCCAAACTGACTGAGTCAGCATATTCGCTCATAGTAAATCGAATAACAGATGCTTGACTCAGAACCAACTCTCTTTCCCAAGCGGCTTCGTAACGAGAGATATTACGAACGTCTGCCCAGTTTGTAGTTATCACTCTTTCGGGATTACTCCCTTCATGAATAATAACTGGAATTTCACTTCCATCAATCAAGCTAAGAACTTTAAGAACTTGTACTGACGCACCAAAATATATAAAAAGATCAGGTTTACTTTCACAAATTCTTTTGATGAATTTTTGCCGCCCTTTTTTTGCTTGTAAATGCCATGGCGACAAAGTCACTTTATCACAGACATAATATGCAGGAGCTGATTCGGCATCTCTTTTGAAATACCCTAGAGTAATTTTAAAACCATTTCTCAAAGCCAAAAAATTTGCGAGATTAGCCGCAACCTTTTCCATCCCTCCCTTGCCAAAGGCTAAAGGACCACAAAATATAAAAATATTCATGAATACATCAACTCACTTAATTGACATTTGTATCTTCTGGAATTATTTAAAAACTGTTTCATATCAACATCCCATGTATGGTCACTACCGCCACGTCTATCAACTACCATATTCAAATCATCAACACAGATTATTACTGCATCATCTTTTTTTCTTAAACCATCAAGCCATTGGCTATCTACAGCACCAAAGTTTTTCGAGGGGTAGGGATTTCTCCTAAAAAAAACTGTACGTCCTCCTTGAGAGCATCCGGCAAGAAAATTCACGCTTATAGGTAGATTTTTTGAAAGACAGAATGAAGGCTTCTGAAAATTAAGATTTTTAACGACTCTATAGAACACATCATTAGGAAACACATCCCTCATAACAAATGATCTAAAAACCTTTCCAATCACATCAAAACTAGCGACCCTACTATATAAAATCATATCCAACAAATAGTTGTCGCCATAATAATCATCATCATCCATGCGAAAAACATAATCAGTCAATGATTTCTGAAATCCCGCATTCATACAAGGGCCAGCATGCAGTTCGGAAGGAACATATATAGCTTGACTATTTTCTACCTTGTCTACTTCTACTTTAACATCTGAATATTTATTTTTTTCCCCATTGAATACCATCACCCAATGCTTATTAGGATAGGTTTGTCGCGTAAAACTGTCTTTTGCACGTGCCAAAAACTTTTCTCGATAAGACGGTGTTACCATTGCAGCAGAAGGGTATTCTACCCAATCATGCTCAATTTTTAATTGCTGGCAGATGGTACTCACTCGGTGAGAGTAAGTGTGGTTCATCAGCGCTTCACGCCATGCTTTCTGCGCTACTCGCTCGTAGTAGAGGTTATCCTTATCTTGACGGATTAACTCAACAAAAAACTGATCCTGATTGTCTGGCTGTAAACAAAGCGTTGCAAATTCGCCTACATCAACGCCAGCCTCAAGTAGTATCGTCATATGGCTTGCGGCTGCCTCTACCGCTGACCATTTCATATCGGTGCGGGTGCGACTGGCACTTTTCAATATACCTAGCGTTCGTGACTCCTTGAATAGAGCAACGCGAGAGTGAAGGTCAAGCGTACCCAGCAAGCTTTCTGGCTTTAGCTCCAGTTTCTTTGTCTTGGTATTCCATACTTGGTTGCGCGAGTCGAAGAAATAGCCACCGAACGCCTGCACGTCTTGATAAAAGCTTTCGCGCCCTTCCCACGACTGGATCACATCAACGAGGTCATCACACACCAAGCGCTTAAGTTCACGTTTTTCAGCTGTGTACTGGTTTAACTTGGTAAATAAAGCTGGTTGAACCGCAGGTGGTAAATAAGTTGCCTTTACTCCCTGTTGCTCAAGGGCTTCTACTGCCTTCTCGTCGGCACAAAAAACATTATCTATCCATTCAATGATCGGCTGGTACTGGGGAAGATACTCTTCATCTAACGTAAACCAGTAAGCAACCGGTATTTTATGTTTTTTTGCACTTGCTACCATTTCCCCAAAAATCGAGTTCTCGAGATCAGGAGCTGTCTGAGCCATAAACCAGTCACCGGTTGCCGTTTCAGCGCATGACTCAATTAATAAGAGGTCTATATCCGCATATTTGAACACCCACTGCCAGTTGACTTCGGTTAGCGAGATGATCTTGCCTTCCTGTTGCATTGACCAATACACGCGCTCGCCGGAAATTAAGGCGATAGTAAGGGACGAATTGGGTGATTTAGGAAAGCTTTCTGTTTTTTGAGGTAACCAACTGAGTTGCTTGGCTAGGCTTCTAGTAGGGGTGAGCGGCTTTTTCGCGTGACTTAGCGGTTTCATAAGTTAATCCGTTATCTGCTGCAGGCGTTCTACATCCCGAAACGCCTGTTGGTACTGACCTAAGGCAGCCGTTTGACGCTTGAGTTGCTGCTGACACACTGTTAACTGCCTGTTTTTTTCGGTAGTCTCTTTCAGTTGCTCACGGCATTTGGCATTCGCTTGTTTCTGGTTGGCTGCTAACATCCACCAGGGCCTGAACGCTGCCAATACTTCACGCTGGTGCTGAACGCAAGCCATTAAGGCATCATGCTGTTCAGGTTCATCTATACACACTTGCAAATGCTCGTAAAGTGTACGAACCAGCGGGTTATTAACTTGCACTCCAGTGCTGCGGCTCCGCTTAAGCTGTGCTGAAACAGGAGGCGTTTTATCGCTGATATCAGTCTGCTGATCGAATACAAAATCTGCCAACTGTTGGAGTGTTTGCTGCGGTGAGGTGAACCAATTCTCGTAGGACAACAAATGGCAATCACCGCCAGTAAAGTAAAGTGCATCTAACGTACGCTGTAGGAATATTAGCTCTGCAAACTCCTGGTCATTGCCATATTGCTGGGCGAAAGATTCTATGATCGACTCAGGCTGCCGCATCGCAAGCACAAAGCGTGGCACGATCTTGAGCTGATTAAACAGCCTGATCCATAGCGGCAAAAATGTCGCTGTACGGGGGTCTTTAAAGGCCCAGACTCCTTTCTCCGTGCCTAACTGAGCTTCCACAATTGCTTTTAGCTGCTTTAATGCCTGCCTGGCCTGCGGTGTATTTATCCAGCCTTCTTGTAAAGGCATGGCCGGACTGGGCGCGAGTGTGTTTAAAAGCTGTTTATGAATCTCGACAATATCGGCGTCTTCATAGAACCCTTTTGGGTTACTAACATTAGGTGGAATGATGTTCTCTGATACTCTTATACCCAGAGTTTCCAGCGCTTGCATAGCCAACGAGGTGCCAGAGCGCCCTACGCCTAACACGACCACTACCTCACGGTTATTGCTCTCTTGTTCTTGCTGAGTTGTCATGTCACTCCTTTACCTTTTTCGACTTGCTTGTTTAACGCGCCAAAAACCAGCGGATGGTTTCACCAATGCCTTCATTAATGTCCATTTGGGTCTGCCACCCAAGTATGGTTTTTGCTTTAGTGGTATCCGAGTAGTTGCGCATAACATCGCCCAGTCGTTTTGCTTCGTGGGTGATCTGCATGCTTTTACCGTGGGCTTCGAGGTTTTTGGCGATCAACTCAGCCACTTCACCTACAGTGCGCTCTTTACCCGTCGCAATCTGGAACGTTTCACCACCAACAGGCGCTTCCATAGCTGCTTGAATGGCGCGAATAAGGTCAAAAATGTAGATAAAATCGCGGGTTTGGCTACCATCACCGTAAATGGCACAGGTCTCTCCCGCTAACGCCTGTTTGATGAACTTGGCGACGACACTGGCTTTGTTTTTTGAGCGCGGGCCGTAAACATTGCCAAAGCGCAGGCAAATAGTGTCAATTCCAAACGTCTTGTTGTACGAGGAGCAATACCCTTCCCCTGCTAGCTTGCTGGAACCATAAGGCGATACAGGGTGCGGTGGCAGTTCTTCATGAATCGGCGGCTCTACTTCACCAGCCGGGGCACCGCTGGAAGCAAACACGAATTTCTTGACGCCATGTTTGCGGGCGGCTTCCAGCATATTGAAAGTGCCAACAACGTTGCATTCCATATCTAGCCGTGGATCTTCCACGGAGGGGCCCACTCCCGTGTTAGCAGCCAAATGAACGATGGTGCTTACGCCTTGGGCCACCTGCTCGGTTAACGTGATATCGCGGATATCGCCCTGCACCAGCACTACCTGCTTGGCAGCTGTGTGCAGTTGGTCAACGGTCAAGGTTTCAAACTCGGTGACTTCGGCAAGGTCTTCAGGGCTGCCGGTTACCAAGCTATCCAGCACACGAATAGGCTGCGTGCAGCCGCCTTTTAAAAGCGCATCAATAAGGGAGGTGCCGATAAAACCACAACCACCAGTGATTAAAATTACATTATTTTGAGCCATGAAAGGTTACCTCTTTAAAATGAGTTTAAGTAACGGCATGAGTAACAAAAAATTTAGGCAACAATGCTGTAGCGACGGATACGTAGCCGCTCCAATTCGTCGTGTTGGTTCTTGAGTGTCTTCAATGTGTTGTTGGCATTGAATACGCGCTCTTTGAGCTGAGCTTTGAGTCGCTGTGCTTCTTCCGGCGACTGGCCCTCGCCCTGTAGCTTCTCGTATTGAATATCCAGTTCGTCAATCTCTCGGTATTGCGTGCTCAAGGATTGGTCGAGCTTTTCTAACTCTTGCTCAAGAGCATGAATTTGCTGATCCAGAACGGCGTTTTCAGCTACAGAAACTTTCGGTTGTTGCCGCGCTGAGGGTTTACTATCCAGCGCTTGCTGCAAGGCATTGGGTGCCGCCGTTAGTGATTGCCCTTCTAGATGCGACATGCGGGCGTACTTTATCAGTAGCGCCTGGCCAGGGGCTTTCAGTGCTAGATAGTGTTTATTGCTGTTGCGTAGCTGTTGCGTAGCCTTTGGCAACACATCGTCTTTTATCTCTACCGGTGTGGTGAGTATCAGTATCTGCTCATAACGCAGTTGTCCTGCCACATTGGCAAAGGTACGCCCCTTGGCTGGGCGGATAATCAGCGATACTTTACCAGCGAACTCACGCATCAGTTGCAGGTGTTTAGCCTGCGGCTCGTTGAACAGCAGCACCACTTCGACAGGAAGGAGCGTATTCACCTTGATCAATTGATGCAGAAACTGTTTTGCAGATTCTATGTTGTTACCTGCACGTAACAGAATTGACACTCCGGCCTTGTTCACTTGATTGCCTCCTTTGCTTGTCTTCTGTCACTCATCAAACATATACCTTTCCGGTTATAGGTGACTCATTACACGTTGATGTGATCGCGCGTGATGGGCATAGCTGTATTTAGCAATGCTGCATCATTCTCTTTCCAAGTATGATGGCTTTTATCAGCGGCGCGAAAAACGGTGAAGTTAAAATCATCAGCCAACATTACATGTAACTGTTTTTTAAGCGCTCCGCGAAAAAACTCTACATCCACCGACGAACGACGTACTTCTGAAAATGGGTTAAGCTTCAACAGGCTATGTTTTCCAAAGAAAGTCGCTCCCGCCATATGGTGGCGGTTGTCGTCGTATATCAAAAAGTCACTCGCTGTGATAGATGCTGGGTCGCGATATAAAGTTTGCTCTAAGGCTTCAAAATAGGTTGGCCCCATTTTTTTGCCCATTAAGTCGATATCCAATGCCTGGGTATTGAGCACATAGTCTTGCAGATAATGAGGCCCATATTCATCATCGTCATCCATCTTGGCCCAGTAGCCCCCACGGGCGTGCTGCATCAGCCAGTTAAGACAGAAGCCAATATTACGTTCGCTGCCAATTTGAAATACACGCGCATTGGGCACGGCTTGCAGCACTTGTGACTTGATAGCTTCTATATCGACATCTGCGCTATTAAGAGCGATCAGTAGTTCCTTATGGGAATACGATTGACGTTCATAGTTATCGATCACGGTTTGGATCAATTGCGGGCGTTTGGTAACGGTCAGGCAACTGACTAGCGGCTCTACATTGACGCGCTTGGGGCTTCCAGCTCCTTCTAGCAGCTGATCAATACGTTGTTGAATAGTGTGGTACTGGTGAACCGCACGCCAACCTCGCTGCGCTTCACCTTTGCATTGCCAAGGATTTTCTTTAAACCATTGCAACCGCTCAAACAATGTGCCCGCATCGCGATAATACTCGACATACTCACCGAAGGGACCGAGGTTAATAACATCATCTTCATGAACGTATACGAGCACCCTACACTTGGCGGCCAATGCTTCAGCAACTACTTGCTGAAGCTTGATGGAAGATTTTAGCGTACGCGATGTAATCAACAGTATGCTGAACTCTTTTAACGCTTGGTGCTTTTGCTCGGCAGAAAGATAGCCTAAAACATACGGAGAGAATTCAGGAAAATCGTTGAGTTTAAGCTGATTAAACTGCCACTGACTGTCAGCAATAAGTAAATCATTACGTTTGTGCTGGCTAAGTAGTATACGATTTTCTTCAAATTCGATTAAATCAGCCCAGCCATCGTATAGGACATGAAGGTTTTCAAATGTATCTGCCTTAAACTGCCTAATGGCGTTGTGATGTGCTGATGCTATGCAGGGTGACAGAATATCAATAGTCGTAGCATTTGGCTTACACACCGCAAGGTGTTGCTCCAGATATTGAGCACTAGCCGGCTCTATAGCGTAAGTGTTGTCAAAATGGCTAGCTAGATTCGCTAGCAATGGCAAATGCGCCAGTGATTCAGTTAGCCAGAAAGCACTAGGTTTGCTTGCTTGCTTAAACTGGGTAGCCCACGTAATGCATTCACTTTCGTAGTCTTGCTGGTTGCCGGAAAGCAGTAGGGATTCCACCAGCAACAAGTCGCACTTGCTAGGAATGTTTGCCTGCTCTACTTCATCTGCATAGTGTGTCAAATCAAGAGGAAAAACACGGCAGACACTTTCCAGTTGCTTGCACAGCGCACTACTTCCAATAAAGGCGATGCTGACTAGATGATCAGGCAAATGCCGCCAGGGCTGTAAATTTTCATCACGAAAGTGGGGGGTGGTGTGAAGCAGCAAATTTGAGGGATTATTTACACTATTACACCAAATGTTGGGCAATTTTTGGCGCTTTTTCAATCTTTGCTGAATGCTCAAGGCGTTAAGACGCTGCGTCAACCGCCACCGCATCTCTGATTCTATATGACCCGCACCAATAGCAAAGTCTTTCAAAAATAGCGGTGCGCCCCTACTGCTCTCACATGCACTTAAGTATTCAGGCAGGCTAAGCAGAACTGCTTTTGGGGAAAGAGCATCATCTAACGCCAGCCACGGCACCTGCTCTTCCTCTAGCACGTCAACAGCGCTTGTTAATTCATCTGGCCCTATCGTTAACGGCCACTCCGCCAATAAAAGCGTTGAATATCGTGCTCGCTGGGGCAGTGTTGATTGCTGCCAGTGTTTTACAGGCAATACATAGCAGGCTAGACGACCTGCGAAGTGCTTGACAATATGCAGGGCTAGTTCTTGAATTTCACCGGCTGTGCCTGCGGGAAGCAGAAGCACTTCTAGTAAGCAGTGCTCCTTATAGCAGGCTAGAGGCTCCAAAGAGCCTATCAATGCTGAGAGTTCTACTCCCTTCTTCACATGCAGCACAACGGTAATGCCGTGCTGTGAGGAACAGTCTTGAGTAACTGAAGCAGGTATAGCGATGGTTTTTAACCAAGCACGGTATTCCTCCCCCAGCGCTTGTCGAGCCCGCTTGGTTCCTAGGCGACTCCCTTCAGCAAAATCGTGCTGTAATACTAACCCAGGCCAGTAACGAATATGCCATTGTGGTTGAACCCGCCGGCACCGGTCAGCTAATTCATGTCCTTCATGACCAAACATAATTGGATCAAAGCCACCAGCCACACGGAAGATGCTGCGCTTGATGGCCATGTTTCCTTCCAAGTTAAAAGAGGCATTCTCTTTTGACTCATTACCCAAGTCATAATGCGACCCCATGCCTCCACTTGGGCTACGGGGTGCAATACGCCCCCGTACCCCTATAGTATCTGGGGTGGCTAGTGCGTTGATGGCCTGCTGAATATAATCTTCTGCTGGTAAACCATCATCATCTACAAATATCAGCAGCGGTGCACGGGCAAAAAAAGCGCCGATATTACGTCCTTCAGAGGGCAAAAAATTATACGGACAGCGAATATGCAACAGCGAGCGTTTTGCTAACTCAGCGTGCAAGGCTTCGTTGCCTCCGTTGTCCACTACGATGATTTCACTGCGATCAGCACCAGCTTGAGCTTGCAGCCGATCAATACATTCGAGTGTGTCGGAGCTTGCTCGATGGATTACGATAATGATTGAACATACTGGCGACGATGTAATGCGCTGCTCGGTCATTGAAAAACGGCGATAGGCAATAAGACGCCGATATTCACGTGCTTTTTCACGCGCTTTATTAAATTGATGCTGCTGAAAAAGCAGTCTGGCCGCCTTGAAGGCGGCCAGAGCTTTTGGCTGCGTATTAGCCAGGGTTTTCATTCAGACGCTTACCATTTAACTCCGCGGAAGATGACATCATTGCGGATATTATCCTTGTACCTATCTGCAACACG
Source organism: Halomonas sp. ATBC28 (assembly GCF_005937175.1). Classification (NCBI taxonomy): domain Bacteria; kingdom Pseudomonadati; phylum Pseudomonadota; class Gammaproteobacteria; order Oceanospirillales; family Halomonadaceae; genus Halomonas; species Halomonas sp. ATBC28. The sequence continues at coordinate 87,595 of NZ_VCQL01000011.1, forward strand.
AAGCATCTGCTCCATCACTTCTTCAGTTAGGTAGTGAGGCTCTACACCGATATCGATCAACCCTTGGTAGGAAGGGTTATAGTAATGCTCTTCGGCTTCTTTACGTGGGTTTTCAATACTCTTTACTTCCACGTTATGGCCCAGCTTGTTACCGACCTTCTGGGTAAGCTCGGCGAGCTCCTTGACGCTGAAGGTTTCCATAATCTGGTTGAAAATTCGCAGTTCACCTTTATCCGCCGGAGTTTCGGTAGATCTGTGTACGCATTGCAGGGTGTCTTTGATATTCAGATAACCACGCGTCTGTCCGCCCTGGCCGTATACGGTGAGCGGGTAACCGGCAATAGCCTGCACAACAAAGCGGTTAACCACTGTGCCAAACACTTCATCATAGTTGAAGATGGTATTCAGCCGTTCATCAATAGCGGACTCTTCGGTTTCGTTGCCATATACCGGGCCTTGCATAAGATCGGTCACTTTCAGATCCCACATGCGCACAGCAAACCACAGCAGGTCGGTGTCCATCACTTTAGTGGTGTGGTACAGGGAACCGGCCTGGCGTGGGAACAGGAACTTACCCTTACGACCTTTATGCTCAATCTCAAGCCAGCCTTCCTCGATATCGATGTTCGGGGTGCCGTACTCACCCATAGTACCCAGCTTGATGATGTGAGTATCGCGGGCGTAGTCACGAACAGCGAAAACCAGGTTGTTGGTCACGCGCAGATTGTTGGTGATGGTGATATCTGCGCGCTTATAATCCATCAGCGAGTATGGCGCGGAGGGTTGCTCGGCATAGTGGACGACAGTTTCTGGAATGCCGCTGAATTGGGGGTTGATCGCCCAGTCGTATTTGACGTTGCCGTTGAACAACGAGCGCATAACTTCCGGGTCGCCCAGATCGCCAATCACAACTTTAATTTCTTTGCCGGTGTGCTCGTGCCATATCTTGGCTCGCGCTTGCAGCGTGGGTACCGGGTAGAGCATACCTACATCGATTTCGTCACAGGCGTGGCGGCGCATGTAGTTATCTACGACCGTGACTTCATAACCACGTTGAGAGAAATACATAGCAGTGGGCCAACCGAGGTAACCGTCGCCGCCAAGAATCAAAATATGTGATGCCATGGTAAATACCTTGTTAATGGATGGTGAGAATGTCGAAAATTCGTCTTTAGGTTGGGCACTCGCTGAAAGAGCACCTCATATCACTGAAGGAGAAGAACCGAAATTATTCGGCTTCTTCCAAGAGCTTGTGCTCACGAAGAAAAGAATTGAGCTCATCTTTGGACAGTGTAGGTTCTAGCTCCGAGTTATACGGGTTGGTAATACTGTCGGAGATCTTACCTGTATAGTCGTACTTAATATTTTTATACATGTTGCTAAGCGCTGGTAAGACAGCGAAGTAATCTTCCAGTTCACATGTACGACGAGTTTCCTCTCCACTCATCAGCTCTTCATAGAGCTTTTCACCTGGCTTGGAACCAATGATTTTGATCTCGATATCTTCTGGCTTATGCCCATAGCGCGGTGCGAGTTCTTGAATCATGCACTCTGCAAGGTCTTGAATTTTGATTACTGGCATTTTGGTGACAAAGACTTCGCCACCACGAGCAATTAGGCTGGAATCGATCACCAAACGCGTCGCTTCATGAATACTCATAATAAAGCGCGTCATATTGGGGTCTGTCAGGGTGATAGGGCCACCCTTTTTGATCTGCTCTTTGAAAATGGGAATAACCGAACCACGAGAGCCAAGCACATTACCGAAGCGCGTGGAACTGAAAATTGTGTTGTGGCCACGCTGGGCATTATTAGCGGCGGTGATCAGCCGCTCCCCCATTAATTTGGAGGTACCCATAACGCTGGTAGGATTAACTGCTTTGTCCGAACTAGTGAAGATAACTTTCTCTACTCCGGCATCGTAGGCAGCCTCTATCACATTCTGCACACCGTGAATGTTGGTCTGCACAGCGTCGAATGGTGAGCGCTCACACAGTACTACGTGTTTAAAGGCCGCCGCATGGAAGACGATGTCCACATCTTTGAACAGGCGGGTAAGCTTCATACGATCCCGCATATCGGCAAGAAAGAAGCTTGCGTGCTCGTATCCCTGGTACTCCTGCTGTGTGAAGAACAGCTCGGATTCACTGTTATCGATGCCTATGAGATGGCCCACACCGAAATTTTCCAGCAGTTGCTTAACCAGCTCACTTCCGACGGTGCCGCAACAGCCCGTAACGAGAACCGATTTGTCCTTTAAATATTCCATTATTTCTCTACCTATCAAATGCTCGGTTTACAGAGCGGGTTAACTTTCCAGCTTTTGCAGAATGGCCTTGAGATCGTCTTTAGACATGTCTGCAAGTTGCGAGGAAATGCGTAATTGGATATGACGTGCAGCGTCAGGTATATCACCACTGACGGTGTTGAGGGATTTATGAAAATAGCCTAGGGCTTCATCATGATCGCCTAGTAGAGCGTTGGCACGAGCAAGACGGTTGTAGATACCCGAAAGCATGAACCGCTTGATTTGACTGGTTGACGCCCCCCATTGGCGCACTATTTTAACACAGCGCTGTTCGGCTTCGCCGTCACCTTGCTGCTGATGACCACAGGCAGCATAAATTCCCAGCATGATGCGTTGAGGATGCTCGGCAAGCGTGACGTTATCCAGCTGGGTAAGCTTTTGCCAGTTGCCCGTGGCCCAGTCGTGTTGCGCCTGCTGGTACGCATTGTCCGTTGCATGATCATCTTCACCGTCATGCGTGTTCTCTTTACGGCTAGAAGACACTATACCCGACAGTGTCAACTCACCAGCATGCTCGTTCACCTCACCAAGCCCTTCTAGCTCCGCAGCCACACGGGCTTTTATTAGATAGCTGGGAGGCTCTACAGGGTGATCTAACGATAGAGCTTGGCGGAAATGTTTAAGTGCATTCTCGCTGTTTTCACTCAATGCATGAATGCGCCCAAGAACATTATGCACGCCTCCCGCTAACACCCGAACGACTTGCTCTTTACTGGCACCCCACCCCTGGGCCAACCGCATCAGTTGACGCGTCTCCGACAACTGGCCCAATTGCTGGTGCGCTGCTGCGCATAGCATGGCAAGATTAGCGCGCTCAGGATGAGACTGGATCACCTTAGTAGAAAGCTTAGCAAGGGCTTCCCAATCTCCAAACTGCCATTGAATCTTAGCGGTTTCCAGCAGGTGAGAATCTACATCCGCAGGTAGCCATTCGGCATTCACGAGTGCACGCTCTGACGGAAGCAGCTGTACGTCTATATGCTGCTTCCGCTTTCTTTCCTGGCGCGTAGTTTTTTGCTTACGCTTTTCCATTTTACTCATGCAGCACGAACTCTTTCATTAGCTGGAGCTGAGTTTCTGCTTTTACAATATCTTGCTTTATGAGCTGATTTTGGCTCTCTAGTGCATCGTTTTGTTGTGTTAACTGAGCTAGTTGCGCTTCGAGTAACGTAATCTTTTGCTGCTCCTGAGACTGTCCTCGCTTTTTCGCACTTAACTCCTGTTGCACTTTCTCCAGCTCTTTTTGGCTCTTAGCAAGTTCCTTTTGTGCTTGATCAAGCTTCTGCTTTTGAGTGTCACGTTGCTCAGTGCACTGCTGAAGCTGTGTATCCGTTTTACGTAAGGCTGTGGCAGCTTCATTGAGTTGCCCTGCATTTTCCTTAAGAAGGGACTCATATTCGGCGAGGCGTGCTTTCAGGCTGGCAGTTTCTACTTTGGCGTCAGTCAGCTCGCGGAAAAGGGGGTTACGAGTCATGTTGAGCAACACGAAGTCAGGATCATCGGCATAATGGTCGCTGGCCGAGAGTCGGTGCTCAAACCCTTGCTTCGCCAGCCAATCAATAAGTTCTTCCTGGGTGGCCATACCTTCATAGAGGCTTAGAGGACTGGTGCGCACATAGAGCGCTTCCAGATTATCCAGTAGACCTTCCTCGTTCAGAGCCACAAGTAGCTCAAGAGCATTTTCTGGTTGCTCAATTATCAGTTGTGTGATGCATGCACTTTCTTGACCTTGAGCCTCCATGGCCTGCCCTAGCGTTTGCGTGTCCACAACTTGATGGCGTTGCTCTTCTACTCCTGGGTAGAGTGTTATGAGCCCGGTAGCCGAAGCTAGGCTAGCAAACCCAGGCAAATTAAAGATGTAACGTGTGTACTCACCTGCTTGAGGGGTAATAATAGTGTCACTGATATGGCTAATAGACCAATTCGAGCTTGTTGAATCCTTTTTCAGCCGCTTTTTTTCATCCGGGGGGGTAATCACAAGCGCTTGCAAGGTGGCCCGTTCCAGAATCGCCTGACTCTCTTGGCGTAGCGGCCCAATGTGAACAAGCCATGGCGTCGCGGGAGTTTTCATTTAGGTGGCTCCTGCGTTTTAAGTTGTTCTTTAATGTCATCGCGAAAATAATGCAACAATGGATGGGAACCCGCGAAGTTTATATCTGGATATTTCAACACATAGCCCCCGGTATTGAAATGAGGGGTTGGGTTACGTTCTTCAATCGCGCCAAACTTGATGGAGTGTTCAGCCAGCCTAATGTTAGCTTTTGCGATATCGTTATACTGATTTAGGTACCACTCGACATCAAATAACTCGCTTTGCTCTAATAGACCCATTTGTTCTTGCAAAACCTTATTTTCGGGATCATCGTAAGCGACTCCAGCATGGTGGTGAGCACGGGCGCGCAACCATGTGAGCAGCCCTTTCAACCTTTGTTGCTCTTTACACTCTGCGTCGCTGACGCTTGATTGACGAGCTAAAGAAGCGTCTTCGCATACGTCTTGTAATAAATGCAACTGTGTTAATAAAAGCTCATTGCCCGGTGCCATACCTAATAACGTCAGTTGACCACGATGACGACACAGCAAATTTAGCAGCCGTCCAGCCAGACTTTCCCACTCGATGAGAGAGTGGTCGATAGCTTCATCACACCCTAGGCAATTGGCAACAAAAGCAGTCGGTTTGGGCCATACCATTAATGATTCGGACTTGCTCTCATCCTGTAACCACCTGCTGAGAATGTCGCACTGGCTGTCGGATGAGACCGTTACTGTAAGCATGGCATGCCGCCCTCTTCAGGCGCTTGTTGCAGAGCAGAGAGCGTTATCGGCGTATGTTCTGGCAACGCAAAAAGGCCAAGATAGATTACCCGGGGCATCGAGTATTGGCTCCTACTGAAGTGAATTGGGGTGCTTCGCTAAGCGCTACACCACCGGCATCTTTATCAGATAACTGAGGCGCTTTTCCATCTATTAGTGGCCACTCAATCGCGAGATCGGGATCATCCCAGCGAATACTCACTTCGTCGCCTGGAGCGTAGTAATCAGTACATTTATACTGAAACTCAGCTTGATCGCTGGTGACGTAAAAACCATGTGCAAACCCTGGCGGTACCCATAGCAGTTGCTTATTCTCTTCGCTTAAGGTTACTCCTACCCAATGCCCAAAAGTGGGCGAGCTTTTGCGCATATCAACGGCCACATCGAATACTTCGCCTTGGGTAACGCGCACTAATTTTCCTTGGGGCTGCTGATACTGGTAGTGCAGGCCGCGCAAAATACCTTGAACGGACTTGCTATGGTTGTCTTGAACGAATTGGTAGTTACCACAGTGGGTTTCAAATTCGCTTTGGCGAAAGGTTTCCATGAAGAAGCCCCGCTCATCGCCAAATACGCTGGGGGTGAACAGGACTACGTCGGGAATGGCGAGTTTTTCGTAGTTCATAGCGTTGTGTACTTTTAATGATGGCTTAGAAAGCTGCTAGCTTCTAACACCTAACGGTTGGCAGGTGGCTAACAGCTTGGCTTGTCGACGTATAAACGTTCTGGGCTGGCGTGCACTCATAACTTATCCAGTGAGTGCAACTAACCTTGGACTTCCAGTATTTTTAGTAATGTATGCCAGCTTCCAGATGTTCCATTCTGAGAGTATATATTCGTACAACACGCGTCATCGTCTTGGGCGGTAATAAAGTTGATGTGCACAAGTATGGGAGTAGTGGCTTCAGGCATTATTTAGCTTCCTGAGATGCTTGTGCATCTTCGCCACCAGAAGCTTCTTCAGGCGCTTGCTGTGGCGAAGATAGCTGTAGCTGCTCTAGCTTGGTTTGACGATGTTCCATTTGGCCATGCTGTATATAGTGCAACAGGGGTTGGTAGCCCCCCTCAGCAATATCTGGGTTTTGGGTAATGTAGAACTTAGTATCAAAATTCGGGCTTGGATTGCGAGCTTCTAATACCCCAAACTTCAGGTAATGCTCCACTGGGTTCATCGTACTATTAGCAATATCAGGGTACTGCTCTAAGTACCACTGTTTATCGAAGTGCTGACTAGCTTGCACCAATGCAGCCTGCTGTTTCAGTGTTTTACGGTGCGAACGGCTATGCTTATAGGCGGCCGCACTATAGTGAGCCGCATTACGCCGAACCCACGTTAGCCAGGTGCTTTGTTCTTGCAGCGCTTGCTGAAACTCTTCTTTCTGTACGTTGAGCTGTGTCTGGTAGCGATCTATTCGAGAAGTGAGTTTTTTTTGCTCAGCTTGATATTTTTTGACTTCAAGGTGAAGCTGCTGTAGTTGCGTAAACCGTTGATCGAGTTGCTGTAACGCGTTATTTCGCTGCTGTATGGCAATTTCGTAATGATTTCTTACATCATCGCGCTGTTTCACTAGCTCCTCTCGCTCGATGAGTTTGCTTTCTAATAGCTCCTGAACACAGTGCAGCTCTGCGATAAACAAGTCGTTTTCTTCATTTACGCTAGTAAGTTCTTGGCTTTGAGCTGCTACTTGTTGCTGGTTTTTCTGGTGCGCCTCTTTTTCAGCACTAAGCTGCTGTTCAAGGTCGTTAATCCGCTGGCTGTTTTTTTGATGATCACGCAGCGTATTAACTACTTGATCTATCCCACTCTCCACCTGAGAGTATACACAGGTGCTACTAGCGCAAAGGTGGGCAGCCGTTTCTTGCATCGCACTGTTAGTCGCTAATAGCTGGCTGGCAGCCGAGGTAAATAACGGTGCATGTTTTGCAGGTGGTAGTGTTAACAGCGCTACTTTATCCCGCTTTGGCGGTACTCCTCCAACATCAGCACCAATAAGTGTCACTTGCCGACGATGTTGCCGGAATAAGTTGAGTGTGGCATTCGCCATTTGCTGCCATGCTTGAAGCGTGCTTTCTGCGTCTTCCCCCTCCGCTAGTTTAGCGGCGATATAGGGCACTGGCTTTAACCATACCAGCGTAACGTGCTGTGTCGCCTTTTGTTGAAGCCATTGCTTAATAGGGCGGGTAGCATCTTCCGAGAGAGTTTCAAGAAGCAGCACATGGCTGTTATGTCTTTCAACATGCTCGCCTTTCTGCTGCCCGCTATCAGCTTTATTGAGAGGGGCCGCTGTATCATTTACTTTTAGCGTCGCTAAGGTTATTTGCTTTTGCTCTGATGGCAATATCAACGCTGGCTCACGCGTGATTGCGTGCAGACCTAAATAAATTACCAACGGCATAATATGTTAACTCCGGATATATTCAGTCGTTCAATATGGTATGGGCTTGCCTGGCCAGCAGCAAATGGTAGCCACGGACACTCACTGACAACACGGATATGAGCAAACCTCAATGTTTGGTTTTTGATCCGTGCTTGCTGTGTTTTCCGTGGCAGAAATTCGGTGTTCCTAGTGGCGACTTTTTACTTTTCGGACTTCTGATTGAGTAAGCGCTGGAGATATTGGCCGTACTGAGTCTTGGAAAGCGGTTTAGCAAGCTCACTTAGGCGCTCATCGCTGATCCAGCCCTGCTGCCAGGCAATCTCTTCCAAGCAGGCGATCTTCAGGCCTTGGCGGTGCTCTATGGTTTGTACGTATTGACTGGCTTCTAGAAGGCTGTCGTGAGTGCCGGTATCAAGCCAGGCAAAACCACGGCCTAAACGCTCTACGCGCAAATCGCCGCGCTCCAGGTAAGCATTATTCACACTGGTGATTTCCAGCTCGCCACGCTCGGAAGGCTCGACCTGTTTAGCAATTTCGACAACGTCATTGTCGTAAAAATACAGCCCTGTGACCGCATAAGCCGATTTTGGCTTCTTAGGCTTCTCTTCGATAGAGATGGCTTTGCCACTCTCATCAAACTCTACAACGCCAAAACGCTCTGGGTCTTTAACAAGGTAACCAAATACACTGGCCCCTGTGGCGTGTGCACTGGCACGTTTCAGTTGCTCTGAAAAGTGCTGACCATGGTAAATATTGTCGCCCAACACAAGGCAAACGGGGCTGTCACCAATGAACTCTTCGCCAATAATAAAGGCTTGTGCCAGACCGTCAGGGCTTGGTTGTTCGGCGTATTCAAACTGAACACCAAAGTCGTCGCCATTACCTAGCAAGCTTTTATACTGCGGCAGGTCTTCAGGCGTCGAGATGATTAGGATCTCTCGAATACCGGCCAGCATTAAGACAGAAACCGGGTAATAGATCATCGGCTTGTCATAGACAGGCAGCAGCTGCTTTGAGACACCACGCGTGATGGGGTGTAAACGGGTGCCAGATCCTCCGGCAAGAATAATGCCCTTTCTTTGTGAAGAGTTAGGTGTGAGCTGAGAGGTGTTCATAGTCAGTCATCCGTGAATATATAATTGGAAGATGAGAGGTGTGAGGTGTAAACCGGTTTAACAAATCAGAACTGAACGCCATTTACTCCTCACTCCTCACAGAACTCTTTCAACGTTAGCGCTAGCTGGTTTTGCCAGGTCGGTAGTGTGACACCAAGGGCAGCTTCAAGTTTACTCAGGTTCATTCGTGAGTTTAGAGGCCGTTGTGCAGGCGTTGGATACTCAGCGGTGGGAATGCCCGCTGCGCCTTGCGGCTTAATAGCAAGCGTTTCTCCTGCTTTGCGTGCCTGCTCAAAAATTTCGCATGCGAACCCGTGCCAGCTGGTTTCCCCTCTTGGCGCCAGGTGGTAGATGCCTGAGGGGATGTGAATGGTGAGTGGTGAATTGTGAGTAGTGAATGCTAGTGCGGTGGCCTGGGCGATTAGGCGTGCGGGTGTGGGTGCGCCTATTTGGTCGTTGACGATGCTAAGTACATCGCGCTCACGGCTTAAACGCAGCATGGTTTTCATAAAGTTGTTGCCGCGTGCAGCGTATACCCAGCTGGTGCGGAAAATCAGGTGTTGGCAGCCACTTTGGGCAACCGCCTGGTCGCCTTCCAGCTTAGTCTGGCCGTATACACTGTGCGGCTCTGTGGGGCTATCTTCCTGCCAGGGTGTTTCACCATCACCTGGGTAGACGTAGTCGGTTGAGTAGTGCACCAGCGCAATGGTGTGCTTGGCAGCGTACTCAGCTAACTGTGCTGGCAGCTCGGCATTGAGGCGTTTGGCTTGCTCTGGTTCGCTTTCGGCTTTATCGACCGCTGTGTAAGCGGCAGCGTTGAGGATCAGTGCTGGCTGGTGCTCAGCTAAATAGGTGTCAACCGCTTGGGTGTTGGTTAAGTCGAGCTCTTGGCGTGTAGGGGCCAGGATATTGCCGAACAGGGCAAATTGGCGCTGGAGTTCAAAGCCGACTTGACCGTTGCCGCCGGTGATGAAGATATTCATTGGAGGAATCCTTTTCATACACGCAGGAAGCTAGTGCATGTGGCACCGCTTCGCGCTGTTTTCGTGCCGGGCCGCCGTCGCGGGTGCGCTAACGCTTACGCCGCGCTACGAAAAACTAACAACTCGGGCGCTTGTACAATTCTATACATTCCCTAGGCGTTGGCCTTGGTAGCTGCCGTCTTGTACGCGTTTCCACCAGGTTTCGTTGGCGAGGTACCACTGCACTGTTTTACGCAGGCCGGTTTCAAAGGTTTCTTCTGGCACCCAGCCTAGCTCGCGTTCGATTTTGCTGGCGTCGATGGCATAGCGGACGTCATGACCGGGGCGATCGGTGACGAAGGTAATCAGATCCCGGTAAGAGGTTTCCTGGGGCACCAGCTCTTGAAGAAGATCACACAGCGTTTCTACCACGGTGAGGTTGGCTTTCTCGTTGTGGCCACCGATGTTGTAGGTCTCGCCTACCTGCCCTTCTGTGGCTACTTTGATCAATGCGCGGGCGTGGTCTTCTACATACAGCCAGTCGCGGATCTGCTGCCCATTGCCGTACACGGGAAGCGGCTTACCGGCTAGCGCGTTAAGAATCATCAACGGGATAAGTTTTTCCGGAAAGTGGAACGGGCCGTAGTTATTCGAGCAGTTGGTCACCAGCGTAGGCATGCCATAAGTACGCTGCCAGGCGCGCACTAAGTGATCAGAACTGGCTTTACTTGCCGAATAAGGCGAGCTGGGCGCGTAGGACGTTTCTTCGGTAAATAAATCATCCGTGCCTTCTAAATCGCCATACACTTCATCAGTGGAGATATGGTGAAAACGAAACGCTTCGGCTTTGGCGGTATCTTGCAGCTGCAGCTCTTTCCAGTAACTACGGGCGGCTTCTAGGAGTACAGCGGTACCAACCACATTGGTTTGGATAAACTCTGCCGGGCCGTCAATAGAGCGGTCAACATGGCTCTCTGCTGCTAAGTGCATGACTACATCAGGCTGGTGCTGTTCGAACAGTTGCTGCATGGCAGCGGCATCGCAAATATCGGCTTGAGCAAAGGTGTAGCGCTCGCTTGTTTCAACATTTGCCAGAGATTCTAAATTGCCTGCGTAGGTCAGCTTGTCTACGTTCACCACATGGTGAGCTGAGTTTTGAATAAGCTCACGCACTACCGCTGAACCGATAAACCCGGCTCCACCGGTAATTAAAAATGTTTTCTGCTTCATCACTGTTAAGCCTTTCGTTTCATCATTTTTTACATTTCCACATGCGGGGAGGCTTGCTTTAGTGCCTCTAAATGCTGGATCGCATGTGCGACTTGGCGTTCTCTTTTCGGTATATCTTTCGCTATTTGGTCTAGATATAGCGGTAACAGTTTTTCTGTTTTGGCGACATCGAGAGATCGTTTTGCTTCTTTTAATTTAACGCGGCATTGCTGAAGATGTTTTTCAGCACCAGCTATGTCTTGAGGCAAGTTGGGGTCAATCTTCGACACTGGCTCCGGTTGCTTAACTTCCTCCACCGTTGAAACAGTTTTATGTTTATCTATATCGTCGTGGTAGGCCTTAATTGCATCCTTGATATTATCGTACCAATGCGCGGTGCCTTCATTCAGGTACAGGCCAGCGGAACATAAATCTTTTAAGATACCTTCCGAGTGGGAAACCATAATCAGCGAGGCTTCACCTACTTTAGACTGGAATAAAGCTTTAGCTTTTTCTTTGAAAGCTCTGTCACCCACCGCCGTCGCTTCGTCGGAGATATAAATATCAAAATCAAAGGCGAGGGAAAGCCCAAAGGATATTCTTGAACGCATACCGGAAGAGTAGGTGCGCACCGGCTCATCAAACGCCTCTCCAATCTCAGCGAACTCTTCTACAAATTGAATAACACGCTGTACTTCCTGGGGAGAAGAACCTTGCACCCGAGCGACAAATTTAACGTTTTGCCGCCCTGTCATATTATTTTGCATGCCCCCCGCTAACCCTACGGGCCATGAAACCCGGCTGTGGCGAATCACTTCGCCGCGCTCAGGACTATCCATACCGGCAATTAAACGCAGCAGCGTGGATTTACCCGCACCGTTGGCACCAATCAACCCGACGCTCACTCCTTTGGGGATCGTCAGATTGATGTCTTTAAGCACCCAATCGCTGCCGTGGTGGTTGTGGTAGCGTTTGTAGAGATTACGTATTTCGATCATTGGTTTTTTTGTGAAGGGTAAGGGGTTAGCGCTTCGCTTGTGAGGGGGAACACCTCACTGCTATCAACTAACTCCTTACCGTTACACTTCTGCCTTTGCGTTTATAGAGGCTTTCGAGTTCAACTTTGAGCGCTGCGCGGGCGGTTTGTTCGCCGTGTACCAGGCGGATGGTGTGGGGCCAGCGGCGCATGCGTTTTACGAAGTTGAGCAGGTCTTTTTGGTCGGCGTGGGCTGAATAGCCGCTGATGGAGGTTACGCCTGCCTTTATATCAAAGCGTTCGCCGTCGATAGATACCCAGCCGCCCTGGGGGCCGTATTGCTGTATGTCCCGCCCGGGGGTGCCTGCGCCTTGGTAGCCCACGAGCAACACTTGGTGGCGTTCATCGCCGAGCATGGCTTTTAGGTAGTTCATGATTCGCCCGCCTGCACACATGCCGCTGGCGGCAATCACTAGCGCTGGGCGGCCTGTTTTGGCCAGATATTCAACGGTTTGTTCGTGCTCTGCGTGGCTATCCACGGTGTAGATATTGGCGAAGTTAAGTGGATGGCGGCCACTGCGCAGGCGGCCTTGGGCTTCTTTATCCCAGTAGGGTTTTAGCTCGCGGTAAACCTTTGTAAAACGCGCAGCTAGCGGTGAGTCGACAATGATTTCCAGTGACTGCCATTGCGGTGAGCGCGCTTGATGAATAATGGTTTCTAGCTCGTAGAGCAGCTCTTGGGTGCGGCCGATACTGAACGCAGGCACCATCACCGTGCCACCGTTAGTGAGTGCTTGCTCTACGGCGGCTTTTAGGGTGGCGCGGCGCTGGCGGCGGTCTGGGTGTTGGCGGTTGCCATAGGTGCTTTCGAGTACCAGTTGGTCGCAGCCGTAGGGGGATTTAGGCGCAGGTAGTAGCGGTGCGTATGGGGCGCCTAAATCGCCGGAGAATACGATGCGCTCTTTTTCACCGGTCTCAGCATCCTGGTAGCTCACTTCAACGTAGCTGGAACCTAGAATGTGCCCTGCCCGTTTTAGTTTTACCCGTGTGGTGCCTGTGCCTTCACCTATCCCTGCGTTTTCAGTCGTGCCTGCGCTAGCGCCGGTGTGGCCGCTTACTTCGCTTACCCTGCCTATGTTGTGCCATTTGCCATAGGGCACGCTCACGATTTGCTTTTCGAGCTGCGCTTGAAAGCGTTCGATCAGTTGGGCGTTGCGGGTGAAGCCAATTTTTAGCGCATCTTCAATCACCAGGGGCAGCAGCTTGGCCGTGGGGATCGAGCAGATAATCGGGCCGGCGAAACCCGCCGCCAGTAAGTAAGGCAGCCTGCCCACGTGGTCAATATGGACGTGGGTAATGATGAGCGCCTTAACGGTGCTGATATCGAATTCAATTTGCAGCTGCTCGAAGCTGTCTTCCGCGGCGTCTTCCCCTTGGAAGAGGCCACAATCCACCAGTAGGGATTCGTGTCGATTGAGTAGCAGTTGGTGACAGCTGCCAGTTACCCCAGTGGCCCCGCCATGGTGAATTATTTCGAGCATTGGTAAACCGTTAGTGGTGAATTGTGAGGTGTGAGGCGTTTGGCTTCAGCGAACCCGCGGTCGCAGTGTGGGGCGGTGCTGGGGTTGGTTATGTGCCCTTGGGCGTCGTTCCGACGCCTTTCGCGGGTGCCCACGAACGCTCGCTGAACTCGCTTTCTCGTTACCACGCGCTACGGGTCGTGCTTCCACAAGGTCATGTGCGTGCGTGATTTAGTAGCGCGTGGTAAGCCTCAGGCGCACCCGCGAGAGCAGCGCGGAGCGGTGCCGGGGGTTTGGTTACGTGCCATTGGGCGTCGTTCCGACGCCTCCCGCGGGTGCCTCAAAAGCTCGCTGAACTCGCTTTCTCGTTACCACGCGCTACGGGTCGTGCTTCCACAATGTTCTGTGCATGCGCGATTTAGTAGCGCGTGGTAAGCCCCAGGCGCACCCGCGAAAGCAGCGCGAAGCGGTGCCGGGGTTGGTTGTGTGCCGTTGGTCGTGCTTCCACCATGTTCTGTGCATGCGTGATTTAGTAGCGCGTGGTAAGCCTCAGGCGCACCCGCGGGAGCAGCGCGGAGCGGTGCCGGGGTTTGGTTACGCTGCTTGGCTCTTTAAGAGCGGCCATGCCCCCTGCTTAGAAGCGTCAAGGATGACAATTTCAGTAATTGTGCCATCTTCCGCGTAACTAATATGCGTATTCCAGTCTTGAGAAATTTCTTTAACCGTACGTTTATCTGAAAGATGCAGAACTAGAATGTCATCCACTTCATCGTAGGTTGTACGCATTACTTATCCTCCCACTCAAAGTGATGCATAACGGTTTTGACAACCAGTTTGTCTTCTAAGACAGCTGCGACAGACAAAAGGTTGTCTTGGCGATTTTCAAAATGTATCGCTATCCAAAACCGCGTAGCATCTTTGTACTTTACTGTTCCCCGCTCTATCAATTCTAGCAGTTCACTTTCTGTGATATTTCGAGCAGCCATACGCTCACTGGCATGGCGTGTTATGTAAATATCTACCTTGAAACGATGACTATACATATTCTCAAACTACATACTTAGTTTGGATCACTGCATCAACACCCGCGGGAGCAGCGCGGAGCGGTGCCGGGGTTTTGGTTATGTGCCGTTGGGCGTCGTTCCGACGCCTCCCGCGGGCGCCTACGAACGCTCGCTGAACTCGCGTTCTTCGTTACCACGCGCTACAAAAATGTGAATCGTGAGTGGTAAATGGTGAATCGTTTCGTACCATTCACCCTTCACGATCCCCCCTCACGATTCACCATTCACCCCTCACCCAACCTTAATCGCGGTGATCTTTGATGATCATCATCAGCATGCTGAAGATAAAGGCGAGGAAGATGGTGATGATGGCGAATACGCTGCTGTTGTAGAGCCGGTTGGGTTCTGTGGGGTACTCCGGGAATAGCGGGCTTTGCAGTATGCTTACCTGCTTGAGCTGGCGGGCAGCTTCCAAGCGGGTGTTTTCTAACGCCGCCAGTGCACTTGAGTAGGTTTCCTGGGCGAACTGTGCCTGCAGTTCTAGTGTTTCATATTGCGCAGAAACACTGTTGAGCGAGTCGCCTGAAGCTTGGGCGATTCGATCACGCTGCTCAATAATTTGGTCGCGTAATGCGGTGATATTACGCTCGACTTGGCGCAGTTCAGAAGACTGGGAGCTTTGGAAGCTGGCTAGTGCACTGCGCTGCGCTTGCAGGCGGGCTAGATCAGCCTCAAGTGTTGCCACCACTTGGTTAATATTTTCCACCGTTGCGGTTGGAGAAACCAAACCATATTCGTTTTGGAATTCAAGCAGCTTGGCCCGGGTCTCTTCGAAGCGCTCTTCAAGTCGAACCATTTGCTGTTCTAAAAATTTCACCTGCTCATCTGCTAGACGGTGCCCCATTTCATTCATATGGTCTTCACCTGCTTCAAGTAGCAGCGTGGCCACGTCATGAGCAAACTCAGGCGTATATGCTTGTACACGAATATTCAATACACCTGCGTACTCATCCAGCTCTACCTCTACCCGGCGCAGGTAATATTGGTGCAGATCTTCAATGGGGGCATCGCGGTTATGCAGCTTGGCGAAGATATCTCCATGCTCGGCATAGTGTTCACGAAAATTGAGTTGCTCATCTATCAAGCGCAGCATATCGACTGAGAGTAAGTGCTCACGCAGCAGTAATAAATCGTGAGTATTACCACCTCCACCGCTGCCCATAATTGACGATAGGCTAAATTCCGGCGTAGCGACCTGGGGGCTTTCTAACACTACGGTTGCGCGGGATACATAGCGTTCCTCCGCCCATACAAACCAATAAAACGAGACTAAAGCAATCGCGATTATCGCCACGGCCCAGTGTGGCGATGTTTTAACAAAATGACGGAAAGAACGTTGCATAGTTTATTGTGCCTTCAAACGATCAATAAAGCGCAGGTGCATCAACAGCCCCAGGGCGATTAAGGTGAGTGTAAATAGCCAGAAATAGAGCATGCTGGTGCCCGTTACGACTTGGTACTTGTCAAAGAACCCCAGGCGCAACGTTTCAAGACCATGCGGGATAGGGTTAAGCATCAAGTATTCCAGCAACCAGTGGGGCAAAGAGTTCAATGGAAGAATTACACCTGAAATTATCAAGAGAGGTAACGAAAGCATACGTATTACCCTCCCAACTTCGGGTACAAGCGCATTGGCTACGGAAGTTATTAGCCCCAATCCCAAACCAAGGCACCACAGTGAAAGCCAAGCAGCCATCACCCTAATGACATTATCTGGGTATAGTTCCAACCCCAGCATTAACCCGCCGCCGATAAAAAGCAGGAAGATAAAACTGCGTAGCATGCCTTCTAAAAAGTTACGAACTAGCACGGGGTCTACGGGTTGAACTTGACGGTAAGCAAACAGAGATTTATTACCCTCAATGGCGCCCATCCCCCTCAACATACCTTCTCGTACTAGAAAAAAGCCCATTAGCCCCACAATCATCCAGGGGACAAATTCGGCATTCACTACCAGGCGATCACCACTAACAAAACTACGAATTCCGACCATAATGCCAGTAAAGGCGACTGGCTCGAAGATCATCCAGAACCAGCCCATGCGGTCTGACATGGTGCGCGAAATGGCTTCGCGCATGAACATGGCGTACCACACGCTGCGCGTGACTTGCCACGGTGTTCGTGCGCTCCGCCGTGGGCCACCGTTTACGTTATCCATAGCGCTACTTCTTGAATAAGTGAGGTGTAAGGGGTGAGGTGTTAATTGTGAGGGGTAAGTTGTAAATCGTGAGGGGTGGGGTGTTAATTGTGAGGTGTGAGAGGGACTTTCTTCACCCCCTCACTCCTTACTCTTCACTCCCCCCCTAACTCCTCACCCTTCTCCTATTACAGATCAACCGCTACTTTGGTTGCTACGGCGATCTGGTAGAGGATCTGCGTTAGCGTGGAGGCTAGCTGAAGGTTGTGCGTGGGTGCCGCGGGCATCACGAGGATTTCATCGCCTGGCCGTAAATTAACATTGCGGGCGTTCTCGACGGCGCCATTTTGACGTACCACAAGAATATGGTCGTCATCTGCACGCTCGGTGAAGCCGCCAGCGCCTTCAATGTAATCAATGACGCTCATACCTGGGCGGTAAACAGCGGCTTGGGGCACAAGCACTTCACCACTGATTAGCATGGAGTCACTTACTTCCGGAATAGTGACCACATCGCCATCCTGCAGGCGAATATCGGAAATGCGCCCATCGTAAGCGACGACTAAGCGGCCACTGGGTTCTAGCTCGCTGGCACGGGAGATGAAGTCCTGAATCAGCTCCGCTTCTTGTACACGAATTTGCGCTTCTTCATTGGTGCTGGAGGGCGCGCCTAGATAGGTGGTCTCTAGACGGCGTAAGCTCTCTTCAAGGGATTGCGCTTGCTGCTTTTTAACACTTTCACGCTGTATTGAGATGCTTTCCACGGCGGTCATGTTTTCTGGCACGGCGATGGCGTCCAGCAGCTCGCTTAATCGAGCATCTCGCGGCAGTGCGTACCGTGAAGGGCCGTAATAGCTGCCTTCTACTTCCACTACGATGGTTTCGCTGCGCTTATCTGAGCTGAACAGCACTTCGTCGCCGCTGCGGATCGTTTGACCGGCAAACATATCGATGGGGAAGTATTGGGCAATAGGCCCTTCTTCACGGTCACCACGTAGCAAAACGTGTGAAACACCGCTTCTTAACCGCGCCAGATTCACCAGTTCAGCGCCGCTTAAGCTGCTCCCGGTCATTTCATAGCGGTATTCACGGTGAACATCTCCACCTACCGCAATTGCTGGGCCGCGCTCTTCAACGACGATGGTATCGCCATCTTGAAATTGTGGGCGGGGTATATTGCCGTTAATCAAGAAATCATAGAGGTCGACGGTGGCGACATTGCGTCCGTCGCGCATTACACGAATTTGGCGATAACTGCCCAGGTCTTGATCTATGCCGCCGGACTGGTCTAGAAAATAGAGCAGTGAGTCGTTGGGTGTACCCGCATAACGGCCGGGGTTTTCAACATAGCCTGTGACGTAGACAGCTACGGGCTGCACGCCTTGCAGGTTGGTATAGACCTGGACGTTATCTGGGTATACCGAGGTAATGGCTTGTCGCACGCTGGCATCGACCTGTTGGCTGCTCTGCCCTTCTACGTTGAGCGGCCCTGAGCCAGGAATGAAAATATTTCCTTGGGCGTCGACGGGAAGCACGCGATCAAGTTCAAATGCGCCCCAGGCACGAACCGTGACTTGGTCACCGGGCTTAATCCGGTAGTCAGGGTTGAGGCCATCGCCCATCGCACCGCGAAACCCGCCGCTGAATAAGTTGGCGCCAAATGGCGGTAGCACATCGGGATCTTGTACGTTCGGCGAAACTGGGCCATATGTGCCGCTATCCCAGTTGGCTCGGGGCGTATCGTTGACTTCTTGCTGCGGCAGGTTGCCTTGCTGGTTAGCCTGCTCAGGTAGAATGCTGTCGGAAAGGCTTAGCGCCTGCGCCCATGTGCTGGGCGCTACCAAGACGCTGGCAATCGCAATGGAAGCGACGGCTAACGAACGATTTAGCGTAGCGCGGTCAAGCAGTGTGGTCACTTTCATTAATTGCGCCCCTGTGTTGTTTGTGCCACAACGCGTTGATTAACCCAGCCATTGGGTGTTTTGCAGACGAGTGCAGAACGCGCGTTGTTGGAGTCGACGGCTACCACTCTTAGCTTGCGACACTCGCGCCCACTGGCGGCAAGGTAGGCGGCGTCAGCCACAATCTCGACATTATTACCCCATGGGCTGTCTGGAGCATTAATCACGGCACCTGCGGGCGCCTGTGTTAGAAAGCTGTTGAGGTTGTCATCTTGCAGCAAGGTGGCCGGGTCGTTATTCAATACATATTGCGCTTCTTGCTGAGCTGAGCTGGAGGGGTACGAGGCACAACCACTCACCACGGCTAAGCTCAGCGCTGCCAGCAGCATGCGTGCTGGAGAGACCACTGAACGTTGAGATATCGACATAGTTATTTCCAAATAAAAGGCACGCTACCGCCCAGGGATTGTGACGGGCGCATTCCCTTGCCCTACTTCTCTGGGTGGATGAAAGTGGTTGGCATAAGCGCAAAGCACTTTTGCCAGCCGCCCATTGTAGGGGAATACCGCCAGCGGCTCTACATGGACAGCTCTTGTACAACTTATTCATTCTTCGTGTAAAAAAAGAGGCCATTGAAAGTTAAAAAAAACGGCCACTTTAAGTGACCGTTTTGAATATAAACAAAGTAACTCTTAACGCATTTAGAGGGCGTTAAAAATGATAGCGCGCCCCTGTTAGCCAGTATGTTCTGTCTGCGGAACTTTCTTTGCGCATGCTTGGTGCATCGCCATCTGCTAGCTCTACGAACACGTCAAATGCGCTGGAAACCTTATAGTAAGCTCCCGCGGCCCAGGCGTTGCTCTCTTCACCTTCGTCCCGGTCGACGTTGTAGTAATCTGCGGTAAATGCCCAGGGGCCTGTTGAATAAGTACCACCTAGACCAACCGTTTCGAACCCTTTTCCGTCGGTATCGCTATTGTCTTGGCTTTCAATACCTAAGCGCATTGACAACTGATCAGATAGTGAGTATGAACCGATAAGGCCATATAGCATCTCACCGTTTCCGCTGCCGCCACCACGCGCTTCGTTTTCCACTGCGCCAAAGCCTACTTTAAACGGGCCTTGCTGATAGCGAATACCGCCTTGTACGGCAAAGACATCACCCTCACTACTCTGCTCCGCAGTCGTTAATCCGCGCTCACTGTAGTGCTTTACTTGCAGGAAAGAGGTGAAACCGTTCAGCTCGGGCGTGTAGTAACCAATTGAGTCGCCTCGCGACTGTAGCCCGGTTGAATTAAAAAGCAGGCCTCGGTCGAGGTAGACATCAAAGGGGGCCGATACAAATTGGTAGTAGAGGCTATCGAAGTTACCTGCTTGCAGCGTTCCATACTGCTTACTAGCCAAGCCAATATAGCTCTGGCGAATTTCATTAAACCCCTGGTCGGTATTTCGTTCATCGCCGGTAAATCGCCACTCTAAGCGCCCAAAGGCGTTTAGATCGGATGTAACGGCATGACTCATTCGAAACCCTAGACGGGAGTAAACATCAACGAACTCCGCTCCATCATCGACTTTATTACCAGCGCTATCAAATTCAGGGCCACCGCCCGCAATCCCCATTGCGATACGCCCATAAATATCGAGCTTCGTGCCTTCTTGATCATAAAGCGTTGTGGCTTGAACCGAGGAGATACTTAACAGGCTGGCTACCGCTACTGCTAACTGCTTCTTCTGCATTCGAAATGATCCCTTGATATGCTCATCTTATTGGCTGCTTACGCTATTCCGCTGTGCAGCGAACTAATGTTATACAATATCAAGTTATCATTAAAGAAAAATCATTCTTATTTGCATTAGCTATAAAAACGTAATCATTAATCCAAAAAAAACCGGCCTCTAAGAGGCCGGTTCTATTTGGTTCTGCTAGGCAGTTACCCTTTAAGCGTGGTGTTTAAACCAAGCTTAGAAGTGGTAACGAGCGCCTGTCAGCCAGTATACGTCGTCAGTCAGGTCACCAAGGGTAACGTCACGATCAACAGTTGGTGCGTCGCCATCGTTAAGCTCGAGGAACACGTCGAAGTTACTGGATACATTGTAATAAGTACCTAGAACCCAAGCGTTACTGTCGTCTAACTCTTCGCGGTCTACGTTGTAATAGTCAGCAGCGAATGCCCAAGGACCAGTGGTGAAAGTACCACCTACACCAACTTTATCGTAGCCATTTTCGTCGTTAGCACCACGAAGCGCGTAGCTGTCGTTGTTGTCACGAGTTTCATAGCCCAGACGTGCAGAGAACTGGTCAGTGAAATCGTAAGAACCGATCAGGCCGTACAGCACTTCGCCGTTACCGCCGCCGCGCTGCACGTCATCAACGAAGCCAAGACCAACAGTCACAGGGCCTTGTGCATAACGTACGCCACCCTGAGCTGCAACAACTTCACCTTCTGAAGATTGCTGAGCTTCAGTCAGGCCGCGCTCGCTGTAGTGCTTCGCTTGCAGGTAAGCAGTGAAGCCACTCAGGTCAGGCGTGTAGTAACCGATAGAGTCGCCACGTGACTGCTTCGGGTGACCTGCGAATTCTAAACCACGATCGATTTCCCAATCAAAGGGCAAAGAAACGAACTGGTTGTAGAAGCTGTCGAAGTTACCCGCTTGGAAAGTACCGAACTGGTCGCTTTGCAGACCGATGTAGCTCTGACGGACTTCTTTGAAGCCGGTGTTGCCGTTACCGCTGGGGCCGGTACGCTCGTCACCGTCGAAACGCCACTCAACACGACCGAACGCAGTCAGATCGCGAGAAACTTCGTGGCTCATACGCAGACCAAGACGCGAATAAACGTCTACAAACTCAGCGCCGTCATCGATTTTCTGACCAGCGTTATTGAACTCGGGGCCACCGCCAGCGACACCCATGGCGATACGGCCATAAACATCTAACCGAGTGCCGTCTTGGTCATAAACGGTTGCAGCTTGGGCTGCAGCAGAGGCACCCAGGGCGCCAACGATAGCAGTCGCTAAAAGTGTTTTTTTCATGATGTAAGTTCCTTAACTCGTATACTGTTTCGATCGTTGCTGCTCAGCCCTTATTGAGCTGGCAGTTGGCTTTTGCGGGCCATGCTCTTTTGCCATCCGCCGGTTTTTCCCGGTGGTATGCGGCATGTCCTCAACTAAGCCTTGTTATAGTCCAATGCTCGCAGAACAAACTCTATACTGGGACTCCAGGGAACGCAATAGAAAAAAACAGTGTTTTCTTACTATTTGTGCTTTTTTATGGAACCCACACCTATAGACCTGGTCTCAGCGGCCTTTGAATTTTTGCTGCAGGTCTAACAATTTGTCTTCCATGCTAAGCGGCTTACGCGGCTCAGTTTTTTCTGCATCCGGTGCTATATCAGGCTGTTTAGGTGCCTCTCGGCGAATGTTTTTAGCAGCAGACGCTGGTTTGGATGGCGTTTTTTCTGGCTGCTTCGCCACTTTCTGATCACCGCGTTTGGCTGACGCATGGAGTGCCGCTTCTTTATCGACCTTGCCAGCAAGCTGGCCATCCAGATCTACCCGTTCGGCGCCTTCTCGCACGGCTTTTATATAGCGGGGAAGGTTAACGTAGTTGGCCAAGGCGCGGCGAATCAACTTGCTGGGCCACTCTTCACGCTCTACAAGGTCTTGGTGAATACCTACTTTTAGCGGTTTGGTATGCCCCTTAAAGAAGGCTTTGGGGTAACGCTCGTACCATTGGTTAAGAAGGGCGTGCGGTGAAGGTGTCTTGGCCGCTTCATTGGTAGCCGACGTTTCAGCTTTCTCTTCTGTTGCTGTTTCTGTTTCAGCTGGGGCTGCTTCCACAGGAGCAGCTTCAGTAGATACTCTCTTTTCAGTTTCAGGCGCCTTGACGTCGAGTCTGTTCGCGTCATGGGTCTCTGCGTCGAGGTTTTTTGTATCGAAAGCTGCTTCGCTGGGCGCATCAGCGTCTACTGCAGTGACGGGTTCTGGGCTCGGCACGCTCTGCTCTTGGGCGTCTTGCTGCGCCAATTGCTGCTTTAGCCGCTGGTTTTCTTCACGCAGGGCCTGTAGCTCAGCTTGTGTGCGTTCCAGACGCGCGTCTAAATCATCTAACATGTTCATTAAGCTGGCGGCCATAGCCTTCTCCTTTACCCTGTTCAGTCGGCGATGCGCTCATAGACCACGAAATCATAGTTTGGCTGCCCTTCTGCTGGCTGCCCCGCTACGCGCTGCACTTCCTGCCACTCGCTGGGGTCGAAGTCAGGAAACGTTGCGTCGCCTTCTACGTCAATGTCCACTTCCGTTATGTACAGCCGTTGGGCAAAGGGTAACGCCTGGCGGTAAATTTCTCCGCCTCCCATTACCATGATCTCTTCTGCCGCCTCTATGGTGGCGTGCTGGTCGGCCAGGTCTAGCGCTGCGGGCAGGTCGTGGCACACGCGTACGCCTTCGTGGGAAAACTCGGCGTTGCGGGTGACAACGACATTAAGCCGATTAGGCAGCGGCTTGCCAATGGAAGCGTAGGTTTTACGCCCCATGACCAGCGGTTTTGCCTGGGTAATGCGTTTGAAGAACTTTAAATCTTCGGGCAGGTACCAGGGCAACTTGCCGTCTACGCCGATCACACGATTTTTAGCCATGGCAACAATCATTGCCACCGGCACCAGGGAATCGAAAGCGCCGTTTTGGTTACTCGTATCGTTTTGCTGGCTCATACCGCTACCTCGGCCTTGATGTGCGGGTGCGCCTCGTAAGCGTCAATGTGAATATCTTCAAAACGGAATGCGAACAAGTCGTCTACCTCTGGATTGAGCACCAGCTTAGGCGCCGCTTTAGGCGTACGCGATAGCTGCTCTTGGGCCTGTTCAAGGTGGTTACTGTAAAGGTGCGCATCGCCTAGGGTGTGGATAAATTCACCCGGCTGCAGGCCGGTCACCTGGGCGACCATGGTCATTAGTAAGGCGTAGCTGGCGATATTAAACGGCACGCCGAGAAAAATGTCGGCGCTGCGCTGATAGAGCTGGCACGACAGCTTGCCATTGGCCACGTAGAACTGGAACAGGCAGTGGCACGGTGGTAGCTGCATTTCATCGACCTGGGCTGGGTTCCATGCAGAAACAATCAGGCGGCGGGATTGGGGTGTGGTGCGAATTTGACCGAGCACCTTGGCAATTTGGTCAACGCTGCCGCCTTTTGGGTCGGGCCAGCTCCGCCACTGGTAGCCGTAAACAGGGCCTAGGTCACCGTTTTCATCCGCCCACTCGTCCCAGATCCGCACCCCGTTCTCTTTTAGGTAGGCAATGTTGGTGTCGCCTTTCAGGAACCATAGAAGTTCGTGAATGATAGAGCGCAGGTGGAGTTTTTTGGTCGTTAGTAGCGGAAAGCCGCGCGATAAATCGAAGCGCATTTGGTGACCAAACACGGAGCGAGTGCCGACACCTGTACGGTCGTGGCGGTCAACACCATGCTCCAGAACGGTTTGCATCAAGTCTAAATAGGGTTGTTCAAGCGCGGGCGTTGTAGCAGTCACTGAATTTCCAAATTAACAGGCGATGTAGCGGTTTATTCTAGGCGCCCATAGCTGCCCGGTCTAGCAATGCCGCCCCGTTAACGTTATTCGCCCAACCCCGGCACCGCTTCGCGATGCTTTCGCGGGTGCGCTTCGCTTACCACGCGCTACTAAATCTCGCATGCACATGAATGCGGGGGATCCAATGCACTGTGCACATTATGATATGGCTGCGGTACGTAATCACACCACCGAAAGCGAGCGAGTGCACATCCCCGTACGAGTTCAGCGAGCGTTTGAGGCACCCGTTGGTGTACTCCCCCAATTATCAGATAGTTGAGTTCCTTCATCTTCCAAGAACACTAGCTATTAGGTAAATCCAACAACCCCGGCAAATCAGCTAAGGCCATTTTACTTTCAGCATAATTGTGAAGCTGGTTATAGGTATCCATAAGCATAAGACTCGAATCTCGCGCAATATTGATCGCCTCTGCAAACTCGCATGCATTTTCCATGTACTCATGAACCAACTGGTTACGAAGTTTTCTGGCAATCAGCCACCCTTCAACACTTTCTACTACACCTAAGCGCTCAGCCCGGTTTAGTGTTTCAATTTGGCTTCCAGGCTTTTCCGCAAGCGCCTGTAACCAGCGAGGTAATAACTTATCGGCTAACGTATCTTGCATTCGGCCACACCTGGAAACGAAAGCTTCTAAAAGAACCGCCTCTTCTGGCTGTTCGTCTAGCACCTCTACCCATGTTTGGGTAATCAGCTTCCCTTCAGCAAATAGCGTAAGCCAACTGTATGCTAAGTGATTCCCTTCACGCTTTACTATGCTAAGCGTCGCCACGAAGCGCTCAACCGGAAGAAGACCACTCATATTAGCTCTCCATTAGTAAGCGCTTGCTCATACACAGGTGACAAGGGTGTTTCTGGATCATAAATCAATATGTCGATTGGCTGGTCGCCCAGGCGCATCTGTAACCGAGCCGTCATGGTCAACATCTTGATCATTTTGCCCGTCATTGGCTTGTCACTCTTGACTAAAATGTCGATGTCCCCGCCCTTGACATGGTCGTTTAAGCGGGAACCAAAGAGCGCAAGCTGAACATTATTACCGAAAACTTCCTGGCCTACCTGCTTTACGATAGCTTTCTGCTCTTCACTGAGTCTCATACCACACCTCTGTATTAACTCAATTTGGCTTTGTCATGAACAACTATTTCCCAATAGGTTCTAATGACAACCTGACGTAATACCGCTATTTCCAACTGAATCAGGCAAGGCTCTATGACCCCATCAAACCTTAACATCCACTGGTTGGGAGCGTGACCAGGCGATGATGACGAGGCCCAGCGCGATCATGGGAAGCGAGAGCAGCATGCCCATGGTGACCCAGCCGAAGGCGATAAAACCAATGTGGGCGTCGGGCATGCGGACAAATTCGACCATAAAGCGGAACACGCCGTAGCAGACTAAAAACAGCCCGGATAAAAAGCCTCGTGCGGTCGGCTTGGCGGAGACCCACCACAGAATGGCGAACAGCACGACGCCTTCTAACAGCGCCTCGTAGAGTGCTGATGGATGACGCGGCTCAGGCCCCATGCCGGGAAATGGCATGCCCCAAGGAAGCGAGGTCATGCGGCCCGGTAGCTCGTGATTAATAAAGTTACCAATACGCCCGGCACCCAAGCCAATCGGCACCAGAGGAGCGATAAAGTCGGTGAGCGTTAAAAAAGCCAACTGCTTACGCCGAGCGAATATCCAGGCGGCGAGGAGCACCCCGAGTAGGCCGCCGTGAAAGCTCATGCCGCCATCCCATACGCGGAAGATCCACAGCGGGTCGGCTGTCCACTGTCCTAGCCCGTAGAACAGCGCGTACCCTAAGCGCCCTCCAGCCACGACACCGATGGCACAGTAGAAGAGCAAATCACCGATATCGTCATTATTGAGACCAATACGCGATGCGCGCCGACAGCCAAGCCACCAGGCGGCGACAAATCCCACCACATACATAAGGCCATACCAATGGACTTGCAGCGGCCCCAAGGAGATAGCCACTGGGTCAATCGTTGGGTAATTAATCATTTACACTCTCTAATCTGACCAAAGGAAATATGCAAGACGCCCACTCAGCACGTAAAACGGTCACAGACTAGGCTTTGTACGAAAACTGACTGCGCTCGACAATACTGCGTTGAAAATCAACTCAAAATGCTCATTTACACCCCGTAAACTCGAGCGCGAGCCCGGTCCTTTTCTCGTTGATTTTTGCCTTGTCTAGTCTTCGCTCGCCGACTTTTCGTACAAACCCTAGGTGAGCAGGAAACGCACCCCTACCACTGCCAGCAGTAACGCGAAGGAGAGACGTAGCACATGAGCGGGCAAAACATGGGCAAGTTTAACGCCTAAGCGGGCAAATGGAACGCTGGTGACCACGATACTGAAAAACGCTGGCCACATAACAAAGCCAGTTGTCCAGGCAGGCAGCAGCGGATTTCCCCAGCCCACCACGATAAACGCCAGAGCCCCCACCAGCGCGATGGGTAGCCCTACCGCCGCTGCCGTGCCCACCGCTTGAGTCATGCTGGCGCCACAGCGTGATAGTAGCGGTACTGTCATGGCGCCTCCGCCAATCCCGAACAGTGCTGAAACAGCGCCGATCGCACCACCGGCGAGCGTCATTATCCATTTGCCGGGTGAGGCACTGCCCTGCTTAGGCGTTAATCCAAACACCATTTTAGCGGCAATGAGTAGAACAAAGATGCCAAACATAGTTCCCAGCACCGTGCCGGAGAGGTTGTCGGCAATAAACGCCCCAACGATGGAACCTAACACTAAGCCAGGCAGCAGCGCTTTAAGCCACCCTCGGTGAATGCTGCCGCGCCGATAATGGCCAAGGGTGGACGATGAACCGGTGACAAGAATAGTGGCGAGAGAGGTGCCAATGGCTAAATGCATGGCAATTTCAGAAGCGATGTTCTGCAGCCCAAACGCAAAGACCAAGACAGGAACGATAATGAGCCCACCACCCACTCCGAATACGCCAGCCATCGTGCCCGCAACGGCACCTAAGGTTAAATAAATCGATAACGTCGTGACGATGGTCATTTAGACGGAGCCGCTTTAACCGTGCCAGGGAACCAGTGAGCAATCATATTCATGAGGGTTTGGGGTTGGTAAGGCTTGGCAAGTAAGTCATCCATACCAGCCGCCAGACAGGCGTCGCGCCCGGCATTGTCAACGTTGGCCGTTAGTGCGACCAACACGCTTTGACTAACGCCATGGTTGCGCTCGTACTCGCGCCAGCGCCGGGTGGTTTCAAGCCCGTCCAGAGTGGGCATAAAAATATCCATAAATACCAGATCAAATATCGCGTTTTGCTGGCGTTCCAACGCCTGTTCACCGCTGCTAGCGCCTTCCACCTGTAGGCCCTGGGTTTCCAGCATCTGCCGGGCCAGCATCAAATTTACCGGCCCGTCGTCAACGACCAATACGCGTAAAGTGCGCGGCGCCCCCAGGCGATCACCACTCCTCCCTTGTGCCTCACCGCTCAAAGAATTTTGTTCAGAACCTGGTTCAACTCCTCCCTCAGCGCTTTGTTGAACAAGATTGGTCAGTAGTGCGCGGATATCCGATAGGTGCTCATACACTTCCATGATATTTTGCCCACCGTTATCGGTGAGCTCTTTATCAACCATGCTGTTTAAATGGTCTAACAAGCTATCCGTTTCACGCTGCAGCAGCGTTAAGTAGCCTGATTTTAATCGTGACTCTTCCCGTGCCCTTTCTCGACCGGCGATCAAGTGCTTGAGCTGCCGTTGCTGGTGCTGAAGATCGTCCAGCAGGGTTTGCTCATGCTCCTGCCGGGTGTTCTTAGTAGCGGCAGTGGCCACTTGGGAGCAGTGCATGCAGCGCTCAAGACCGGCGAGGATTTCATTAACGCTGGCCAGCCGCTGAAGGGGTAGATGAGATTCGTCGGCGACATCCGGCGGGGAACATTTATGCTCGGGCAGTGAACGCGCAGCGGTAGCGCATAGTGCTTGACTGTGCCGTTCAAGTTCGGTGAGTTCTTGCATAAAGCGATTATCTTGACGCCGAGCATGCGCTTTAACCAACATCAGGAAGGCGCCGACATTCAAACTGCTGCCGATAAGCAGCGCCGCCATTAGCCACAACATGGTGCTCCAAGAGACGTAGCTGGGCGACATCCACCACATCATGGCGCCAACCACCACGCAGAGCACGATTAATGCTGCTTGCACAAGCAGCAGTGGCCACAGCAGAGGCCAAACAATGGCATTCCAAAAGTGCTCCCTTTGATAGCGCTGCATGATCTCGCCTTCCTATTGGCCGTATGGCCGCTGATAACGTGACCGCTGTTTAAGGCCCCACACCCATTCGGTGTGACGATTTATGCTACAAACATGATACTAATGTCAGTGTACGTCTACGCTTCGTTACTGTCATGCGGCTCTTGCGTTGAACGTTTTTCATCCTTTTCGCCTGCGAGTTTGTTATGTGCTTGATATCGTTTGCTTGGCAACCCGGCACCCCCATGCCTTTGCGGCTAATGGGTAACCGTGATGAGTTCCATGCGCGCCCCACCGCGCCGCTGGGTGAGTGGCAAGATAACTCGGCCATTGTCGGTGGCCGCGATTTAGAGGCCGGTGGCTCGTGGCTGGCAGCCAAGCGCGGCGGTGTAGTGGCCGCGTTAACCAACGTACGTGACCCGCAATTGGGCACACCACCCGGCGCGCCAAGCAGGGGGGAGCTGGTCGCCGATGCCCTGCAGTGTAGCGATATAGAAGCGTGGCTAACTGCGCTCAGCCAGGGCGAGGCAATGCGCTACGCGGGCTTTAATTTATTGGTCGCCACGCCCCAACGGCTTTGGCACCTACACCGCAGCAGAGATCGTCTGGCTCTCACTGAGGTAGCTCCCGGGGTTCATGGCCTCTCCAACGCTGATCTCAACTCACCCTGGCCAAAGCTTCTACATGTACGCACTGCGCTTGAGCACACTCTTTTACAGCCAGACCCGTTCCAGGCATGGCCTAGTGGCGTTCAGCGCGCTATGCAAAATCCACAAGAAGCGGCTATCGAGGAGTTGCCGGATACCGGCGTGGGGCTTGAATTGGAGCGCCAGCTTTCAGCGGCGTTTATTGTCGGCGAGCGCTATGGCACCCGCGCCACCTCGTGGCTCACTCTGGATAGCGACGGGCACATCGAAGTTACCGAACAGCGCTTTGGGCCGCTGGGGCGCTTTGAGGGTGAAACCTCTTTAGCGTTGCCCAGCAGTTCGCTTGAATCTACACCCTAGGCTTTGCATAAAGAACTTAGTCACGGGGCGGCATCAGATGCGATAGCTGCCACTCATCCATGCGCCCCTCTAGATGGGTATGCACCTGGGCAGGGGTGTCTAGCTCCATCACTTCTTTGAGCAACTGCTCAGCATCGCTGAACGGCACCCGGCGAATGGCCGCGCGCACTTTGGGCAGGCTTGGCGCATTCATGGAAAGACTGGTAAAGCCCATGGCCATGAGCAGCAGCGCTCCAGCCGGGTCTCCGGCCAATTCACCACAGAGCGAAATGGGCTTATCGAGCCGCGTCGCATCATTAGCAAGTTCCAGCAGAGCGCCGAGCAACGCCGGGTGCAGCGCATCATAAAGGCTCGATACGCGCGGGTTGTTACGGTCTACCGCCAGCAAGTACTGGGTTAGATCGTTGCTGCCCACGGAGAAAAAGTCGACTCGCTTCGCCAGCGCGTCCATTTGATAGATAGTGGCGGGCACTTCAATCATCACGCCCACTTTAGGTCTGACGACAGTAATCCCTTCTTCGCCCAGCTCTAAAATGGCGCGATCCAGCAGGCGCAGCGCTTCATCGACCTCTTCGACGTT
This sequence comes from Halomonas sp. ATBC28, assembly GCF_005937175.1. Classification (NCBI taxonomy): domain Bacteria; kingdom Pseudomonadati; phylum Pseudomonadota; class Gammaproteobacteria; order Oceanospirillales; family Halomonadaceae; genus Halomonas; species Halomonas sp. ATBC28. The sequence continues at coordinate 117,386 of NZ_VCQL01000011.1, forward strand.
GGTAATCATCGGGAAGAGAACGTAGAGGTTATCCAGGTCGATCGAGGCTTTGAGCATGGCGCGCAGTTGCACCATTAACACTTCCGGGTGATCCAGCGTTACCCGCATACCGCGCCAGCCTAGAAACGGATTCGCCTCTTCAATGGGGAAATAGGGCAGATCCTTGTCACCGCCGATATCCAATGTGCGCATCACCACCGGCAACGGGGCAAAGCCTTCGAGCTGCTCACGATAAAGCTTGGTTTGCTCTTTCTCGCCGGGGAAGCGTTCGGTAATCATAAACGGCACTTCGGTTCGATAGAGGCCCACTCCACCGATACGGCTTTTAAGCAGCGCGGTGGCATCTACCGCTAACCCGGTATTGACCATAAGCGGCATCGTGTGACCGTCGGGCGTGGCGCTGGGCAGATCCTGCTCGTGCTCAAGCAGTTCGCTGAGCGCCTCTTCTTCGGCGATCAGACTTTCATAACGGGCCGTAAGTTCAGGCGCTGGGCGCACAAACAGGCGACCACGGTGACCATCCAGCACCACCGGCGCCCCGCCTAGGCGCGGCAGCGGTAAATCCATCATGCCCAGCACCGTAGGAATGCCCATGGCCCGGGCGACAATCGCCACGTGGGACGTGCTGGAGCCGCGTACCGAGACCAGCCCTTTGAGCTTTTCGCGGGGGACTTCACCCAGCATGGCCACGCTGATCTCATCACCGACCAGAATAGCGTTATCGGGGTAGGTTTCCGGCGTGGATGGGGTATCTTCTTGCAGATGCGCAAGCACCCGGCGGCCAAGATCACGAATATCAGCCGCTCGCTCGCGTAGGTAGTTGTCGTCTACCCGCTCCAGATACTGGACGTGACGACGCACTACATCGGCCAGAGCGCCTGGTGCCCACTGGCCTTCGCGAATGCGTTTTTCCACTTCATCAGCCAGCGCGGCTTCGCCGAGCATCTGCTGATAAACATCGAACAGCGCCAGCTCTTGAGCAGAAATCCTGCTTGCCAAACGTTCGGCCGCGGCACGAATTTCGTTGCGGGTTTTGCCAATGGCTTCTTTGAGGCGGGCGACCTCATAATCCTGATCGCGGGGTATCAGATCCGGCACGCTGTTTAAATCCGCGGGCGGGGTAATCACCACTGCTTCCCCCATGGCCATGCCAGGCGAGGCAGCAACGCCTTTAAACATTGCCTGCCCTCCGGCAAGCGCCGGGCGCAGCAGGTTGCCCGTGGCTAAAGCATGCGCCAGCACACCAGCCAACTGCGCGGCCATGGTGACCAGAAAGGCTTCGTCCTCATCGTCGTAGCGGCGCTTTTCGGCTTGCTGAACCACCAATACGCCCAGCATGTGGCGCTGATGAATAATCGGCACACCCAAAAAGCTGGAGTAGCGCTCTTCACCGGTGGCTTCAAAGTAGCGGAATTGCGGGTGGGTCTGGGCGTCTTCAAGGTTTAGCGGCTCGCTGCGTTTGGCCACCAAGCCCACCAGGCCTTCACCTAACGGCAGTACTACGCGCCCTACGGCTTGAGTGCGCAGACCAATGGTCTCCATCAATACCAGCGACTCAAGCTCCTTGTCGTAAAGGTAGAAGGAGCACACATCAGTCTGCATCGCTTTACGAATTCGGCGTACCATCGTGGACAGCGCGGCGTCGAGAGTGCGCGCGCCGTTCACTTCCTGAATCACCCGGCGCAACACCTCAAGCATGGACGTTTTACTTTTCACTATTATTTGCCTCGCTGAGGAATTTTCTGGCAGACTGCTGCCGCCCTACCCTGGGCAGCGGCCAATCGCCCTAATCGTCATCCTGTGCCAGACGCTGAACGCGGGGAGACAACTCCCGCAGCGCGCGCCGATATACCTCTCGCTTAAAAGGCACTACCTGCCCTAGCGGGTACCAGTAGCTCACCCAACGCCACCCATCAAACTCGGGGGTTGGGGTTGCCGTCATACAGATCTGGCTTTCCTGGCAACGGATTTTAAGTAAAAACCACTTCTGCTTCTGGCCTATACAGACCGGACGCGAATGTGTGCGAATCATACGTCGTGGCAGACGGTAGCGTAGCCAGCCCCGGGTGCAGGCAACAATATCAACATCGTCGGCGGTTAGGCCGATCTCTTCGTAAAGTTCACGAAAAAGTGCTTGTTGTGGCGTCTCGCTTGCATTGATGCCCCCCTGGGGAAATTGCCACGCATTTTGTCCTACCCGACGCGCCCAAAGCAGCTGCCCCTGGCTATTGGCAATGATGATGCCAACATTGGGGCGAAAGCCGTCAGCGTCGATCACGGACATCACCTTAATAAATTTTCAGTTGTCCCCATTTTTCCACAAGGGTGACAAGCGTATCAATACAATATAACGCTAAGTGATGAATGGTTGCGTATCAGCATAGAGAGAAGAACGTGCGTTGGTGGGAATGACATGGCGACTCTGCGATAATCCGCGTCCGCTATTTGCCTAACTAGCGTCTTTGAGCACTAACGACTGTCTACTATCCACTGACTAAAAAAGGGGAGCGCCGTGAGTCTGGCCATATTCGATTTGGATAATACGCTGCTATCCATCGACAGCGATCATGCCTGGGGCGAGTTTTTACTCGAACAAGGGGCAGTCGACCCGGTTGCCTACCGGGAAGCCAATGAGCGCTTCATGGCTGATTACAACGCGGGCACCCTGGATATGGCTGCTTTTTTGGAGATGGCGCTTAAACCGCTGGCTGATAATTCGCCGGAACAGCTTTCAGCATGGCACCAGCAGTTCATGGCCAGCAAGATCGAACCCAATATTCTGCCCAAAGCAGAAGAGCTTCTGGCACGCCACCGCACCAAAGGCGACACGCTGCTGATTATTACCGCCACCAACCGCTTTATTACCGCCCCAATTGCCGAGCGTTTGGGGGTCGATCACTTAATCGCGGTGAACCCGGAGGTCAAAGAGGGCCGCTACACGGGGCGCGTTTCGGGCATTCCCAGCTACCGCGAAGGCAAAGTCACCCGCTTAGAAAAGTGGCTGGAAGATCAAGACCTGACCATGGAAGGCGCGTGGTTCTACAGCGACTCGCACAATGATTTGCCGCTGTTAGAAATAGTCGAGCACCCCGTCGCCGTCGACCCCGACGACACCCTGCGCGAAATCGCCAAAGAACGCCAGTGGCGGATTATGAGTTTGCGGGATTAGGTTGTGTGAGGTGTGAGTCGTGAATCGTGAATCGTGAGTCGTGAGTCGTGAGTCGTGAGTCGTGAGTCGTGAGTCGTGAGTCGTGAATCGTGAATCGTGAATCGTGAATCGTGAATCGTGAATCGTCAGGAGTATAGGTTTCGTAGCGCGTGGTAACGAATCTCGCGAGGCACGAGCGAATGAGGCACCCGCGGGAGGCGGCGGAACGACGCCCCGTGGCAACCAACCATCATCGCCTACACAAGCCAACCCCCGGCACCGCTTCGCGCTGCTTTCGCGGGTGCGCTTCGCTTACCACGCGCTACTAAATCTCGCAGGCACATGAGGGTGGGGATTCCAAGGGCGTGTGCACGTTATGCAAATGGCCGTGGCACGTTATCATGCCACCGAAATCGAGTGATTGTCGTAGCGCGTGGTAACGAGAAAGCGAGTTCAGCGAGCGTTTCGAGGCACCCGCGGGAGGCGGCGGAACGACGCCCAAGAGCACCGCACGCGCCCTGGTATCAATAATTGCCACACGCAGGTAAATATTTAACGGCTTAGGAGAGTATCAAGCGAAATCACATTGCCAGCATGTTTATCTGCTAACTTAACGTCATCTGTGACCAACGTTGCTGCTGCTACAGATGCGGAAGCAGAGATAATACTATCCGGCAGTTTCATTTGAGTACTTCGTCGTACCTTGATGGTTTCGTTTTTGACCTGATGATCCAGTTCCACTCTTGTTAGCTGGGCCAATATCACCTTAATCGCCTGCTCGTCCTCTGGGAGCAAACCGGGAAAGGCCAGAAGCTCAAGCTCAGTGATGACAGAAAAGGCGTAATGGGCAGCTGGCAGACACAACTGACGTTCAATGGCATTAATGAAGACATTGGTATCGAGGAGATAGCTACCACTCATCCCGCAAATTCCTTTGGTATTCGACGCCGTCATGTGCTGTCAGAGACGGAGCTTTCACAGAGGTAAAATCTATTCCAACTTGCTTAACGGAGGGGTTCTCCTCCTCCTTTGTATTCTCATACAAAACAACGATTCGGGCATGTCTGTTCTTTAAATGCGCATATTCATCGGGGATTTTAACTACCCCATTCTGAATATCTGCCTCAAATTCAATCGCATGCATTTCAATCCCCCTTACAAATAAATAGCTTACCTCGCCATTTGACACTCTTTCTGTCAAAAATTCGAGTCACTAACGAACGGACTTATAATCCCGGCACCGCTCCGCGCTGCTTTCGCGGGTGCGCTTCGCTTACCACGCGCTACTAAATCTCGCAGACACATGAGGGTGGGGATTCCAAGAGCGTGTGTACGCTATGCAAATGGCCGTGGCACCCCACACCAACCTCGGCACCGTTTCATGCTGCTAAATCTCACCCAACAAAAAACCCCACAAGCTAAGCTTGCGGGGTTTGGCGTTAACTGGCGCTAGTGTAAAAGCGTCAGCGGGCGCGTTTAGCCGAGCAGGTGCTCGACTGCTGCACGCTCTTCGCGCAGTTCTTTCTCGGTGGCTTTCATCTTCTCTTGGCTGAATTCGTCAATTTCGAAGCCTTGAACGATTTCATACTTGCCACCCTGGCAACGTACCGGGTAGGAGTAGATGATGCCTTCGTCGATGCCGTAGCTGCCGTCAGACGGAATTGCCATGCTGACGATGCCTTTGGAACCCAGCGCCCAGTCGTGCATATGGTCGATGGCGGAAGAGGCAGCAGAAGCGGCAGAAGAAGCGCCACGTGCTTTGATGATCGCCGCGCCGCGCTGCTGCACGGTGGGGATAAAGTCGTTTTCGTACCAATCGCGCTCAACCAGATCGAACGCTGCTTTGCCGTCGACTTTGCACTGAGCCAGATCCGGGTACTGGGTGGCACTGTGGTTGCCCCAGATGATCATGTTTTCAACGTCAGTGACATGCTTACCGGTTTTCTGTGCCAGCTGGGTCAGGGCGCGGTTGTGATCCAAACGCGTCATGGCGGTGAACTGACCTGCGTCCAGATCCGGCGCGTTGCAGGAAGCAATCAGCGCGTTGGTGTTGGCCGGGTTACCGACGACCAGCACTTTCACATCACGGCTGGCGTGATCGTTCAATGCTTTACCTTGAACGGAGAAGATCGCTGCGTTGGCTTCCAGCAGGTCTTTACGCTCCATGCCCGGGCCGCGCGGACGTGCGCCAACCAGCAGGGCGAAATCAGCGTCTTTGAACGCTACGTTCGGGTCATCAGTAGCAACGATGTCTTGTACCAGCGGGAAGGCACAGTCGTTGACTTCCATTACCACGCCGTTCAGGGCGTCCATTGCCTGGGGAATTTCCAGAAGCTGGAGAATGACAGGCTGATCCGGCCCCAGCATGTCGCCAGCGGCGATGCGGAAAATGAGAGAGTAGCTGATCTGACCGGCGCCGCCGGTAATCGCAATACGTACTGGATCTTTCATCATTGCTCCTTGATTGGTTCGCCTAGGGATGGTTCTCGCCTGAGGAGTGGCTTAACAGAACTCAAGACGCAAAGATGGTATGCCCAGCAGGACAAAAACTCAATCAGACATGAGACTACTTGCCATTTGACACACAAGCTTTCCTTCCATTGGCGTGCTACTCGCTGAAAAGGTTGAGTTGCGCTATGGTATCTTCGGCTTTATGCCCCTCCTTTCTTGTTTTGCTAAGGACATGGACGCTCCATGCGAAGAATCCCGTTTTCTTATGCCCTAGCTAGCCTACTGGTGCTGGCACTAGTGATATGGCTCGCTTTTGGTAATTTTCAGCGCTTTCAAACCACGCCTCCTGACGCCCCCGATCAAATCGAAGCGGGTTCGCGGGTCGAAATTGTCGTGCAGCAGAGCACGCCGTTTATTCCCCAGCAGATTATTCAGGGCCAGTTGACTGCCGAGCGTGAAACCACCCTGCGCGCCAACGTAGCGGGCTTTGTAGACGAGAAGCCGGTGGCCCAAGGTAGCCGCGTTGAGGCGGGCGATACGCTGTTGGTCATTGATAACGACGCTTTGCCCGAGCAGTTGCAGCAGGCCCGTGACGAGCTAGCAGTTGCCGAGGCGGAATATGCCGGGGCACGCAACCTGCGCCAGCGGGAGCTGATCTCCCAGCCAGAGCTACTGCGCCTGCAGAGCGCGCTAAGCGCCAGCGCCGCTTCAGTGGCTCAGCTGCAGAATCAACTGGATGACAGCCGCCCCACCGCGCCTTTTGATGGGGTGCTTAACCGCGTACAGGTGGAACTGGGCGACTTGCTGCAGCCCGGCGAGGAGTGGGGCCAGTTGGTCGACGACCGCCGCTTGAAAGGCGCTGCCTGGGTCTCTCAGCAGCAGGTGGGTGATTTAAGTGTAGGCCTGCCGGTGACTGCACGACTGCTGAACGGTGACCATCTGGAGGGCGAACTGACCTTTATTAGCCACCGCGCCGAAGAGGCCACGCGCAGTTTTTATATTGAAGCGACGCTGGATAATCCGGCCGGTAAGCGTTTAGCAGGTGGCAGCGCCGAGCTGACCATCACCCTCCCCCCGCGCCAAGTGCATACCCTTTCGCCTGCGCTGCTGAGCTTGAATAGCGAAGGCCAACTGGCGGTCAAGCATCTGGATGACAACGATCAGGTACAGCAGACCGCTGTGGAACTGGTAAGTGCCGATACCCAGCGCGCCTACGTGACTGGCCTGGCCGACCCGCTACGCCTGATCACGTTGGGCGCTGGCATGGTAGATATCGGTGAGACAGTGACCCCGGTGCCTGTTGAAGAGGCGATTATTTCACAGCCGGCGGAACAGGATAGCGTTCATGCGCCAGTTGATTAATGCGGCGCTAGCCCACACTCGCACGACATTACTGCTGTTGGTGAGTCTTCTATTGGCGGGCATCACTGCCTGGCAGATGATTCCTAAAGAAGCTAACCCCGACGTCACCATTCCGATGATTTATGTCTCGCTGACACTGGAGGGGGTGAGCCCCGAGGATGGCGAACGGCTGCTGATTCGCCCCATGGAGCAGGAACTGCGTGGCATTGAAGGGTTGCGCAAGTTCACCGCCCAATCCAGCGAGGGGCATGGCTCGATTACTCTGGAATTCGACCCCGGCTTTGATCCCGACACCGCGCTAACCGATGTACGTGACCGGGTGGATATTGCCCGCAGCGAACTACCTTCCGAGGCCGATGAGCCGCGGGTGATGGAGGTCAACGTCTCGGAGTTTCCGGTGTTGACCATTGGCCTCTCCGGGCAGTTGGATACCCGTGAGCGCATGACGATTGCCCGACGCTTGCAGGAGGAGATCGAAGGTATTGCCGATGTGCTGGAAGTCGATATTGCCGGTGAGCGGGAAGACTTGCTGGAGATCGTCGTTGATCCTTTGGTACTGGAGAGCTACGGCGTTGATTTTGACACGCTATTTAATCAGGTATCGCGCAATAACCGCTTGGTGGCAGCGGGCAGTTTGGATACCGGCGCGGGGCGCCTGGCGCTGAAAGTCCCCGGGATTATCGAGTCCCTTGACGATGTTATGAATATGCCGGTCAAGGTCGATGAGGATCGTGTGGTCACCTTTGGCGATGTGGCCTGGATCAACCCTACCTATAAAGACCCCGAAGGCTTTGCCCGCATCGATGGCCAACCAGCGGTGGTGCTGGAAGTTTCCAAACGCGCCGGGGCGAATATCATCGCCACCATTGGCGCGGTGCGTGACCGCTTAGCCGATGCAGATGACTTACTTCCCGAGCAGTTGCGTTTCACCACTATTCTGGATGAGTCGACCACCGTTAAGAACATGCTCTCCGAGCTGCTCAATAACGTACTGACCGCCGTTGTGCTAGTGCTGATTGTAGTGGTCGCGGTGATGGGCTGGCGCATGGCGCTGCTGGTGGGGCTTACCATTCCCGGTGCCTTCTTAACCGGTATTCTGCTGGTATGGGCGTTTGGTTTTACGCTCAATATCGTGGTGCTGTTTGCACTGATTCTGGTGGCGGGCATGCTGGTGGATGGCGCTATCGTGGTCAGCGAGCTTGCCGACCGCCATCTGCGCGATGGCCAAACGCCTCATCAGGCGTGGCTCAACGCCGCTTCAAGAATGAGCTGGCCGGTGATTGCCTCGACGGCCACTACGCTGGCGGTCTTTATTCCCCTGCTGTTCTGGCCCGGCGTGGTCGGTCAGTTTATGAAGTACCTGCCCGCCACAGTGATTTTGTGCCTGCTGGCATCGCTGGCCATGGCGTTGGTGTTCTTACCTACTCTTGGGCGCCTGTTTACGCGTACCACCGCAACCACGACAGACGCCAACCAGGATGAAGCGACAACCTCCTTTGGGCGTGGCTATCGCCACCTGCTGGCAAGGCTACTTATGCACCCTGCCTGGGTACTGCTGGTGACCGTATTGTTAATGGCTCTGCTGTATACCGGCTATGCGCGCTTTAACCACGGTGTCGACTTCTTCCCAGCCGTAGAGCCTGACAGCGCCCAGGTGTTGGTGCGCGCCCGAGGCGACTTCTCCGCCGTTGAAACCGACGCCATTGTGCAGCGGGTGGAAGCCAAACTATCCGGCATGAGTGAAGTGCGAGCGCTGTATGCACGCTCCTTTGCAGTGCCTAACCAGCAGATGGGCAACGACGTGATTGGCATGCTGCAGTTCCAGTTTATCGACTGGCATGAACGTCGCCCTGCCCAGGCCATTTTGGACGACATGGCCGAGCGCGCCGGAGATATTCCCGGCATTACGCTGGAATTTCAGGAGCAGGAGATGGGCCCCGGCGGCGGTAAGCCAATCGTGCTTGAGGTCAGCGCCACGAATCCCGACGTCGCCGATGCAGGCGTTAACCAGATAACCCAACTAATGCGCGAGCTGGGTGGCTTTACCGACATTGAGGATAACCGCAGCCTTCCGGGCGTGGAGTGGCAGGTTAACGTGGATCGCGAAGCGGCGGCGCGCATGGGTACCGATGTAACGACCATTGGAAGCGCGGTGCAACTGCTGACGACCGGCCTTCAGGTGGCTAGCTATCGCCCGCCGGAAGTCAGCGATGAAGTGGATATCCGCGTGCGTCTGCCGCAAAACTGGCGTTCGCTGGATCAGCTTGAGCGCTTGACCATCAACACTCAGCGGGGCCAAGTGCCGATCTCGAATTTTGTGACTCTGGAACCGGCGCCGAAGGTCGGCACCCTTAATCGCATCAATGGTCGCCGGGCGATTACCATTGAGGCTGACTTAGCACCGGGCTATCTCGCTGATGAGCGCCTAACTGCCCTGCTAGCCGCAAGCAGCGGCAGTTTGCCTGATGGCCTGATGGTCAACGTGGCGGGTGAGCAGGAGGACCAGCAGGAGTCGATGCAGTTCTTAGCCAGTGCCTTCTTGATTGCTATCGGTTTGATGGCGCTGATTCTGGTCACCCAGTTCAATAGCTTTTATCAAGCGGGGTTGGTGCTCTCGGCGATTGTGTTCTCCACCGCGGGTGTGCTCATGGGCCTCCTGATTACCGGCCAGGCGTTTGGCATTGTCATGGTGGGGATGGGCGTGATTGCTCTGGCGGGTATCGTGGTCAATAACAACATTGTTTTGATCGATACCTACAACGAACTGCGCGGCCAGGGTATGACACCCGGCGAAGCCGCCCTTGAAGCGGGCTGTTTACGCCTACGCCCTGTGCTGTTAACGGCGATTACCACGGTATTGGGGCTCATGCCGATGGTGCTGGGGATCAATGTAGACCTGTTCACCCCTGCCCTGGGCTTTAATGCGCCCTCCGCCCAGTGGTGGACGCAGATGTCGAGCGCCATAGCCGGCGGCCTCACCTTCGCCACCGCGCTAACGCTGTTGCTCACGCCGTGTATGTTGGTGATTGGGGGTAAGCTTCGTCGTAGGGGGTGAATGGTGAATGGTGAATGGTGAATGGTGAATGGTGAATGGTGAATCGATTATAAGGTATTGGGCACCCACCGCGTTATGTGCACGCGTGATTTAGTAGCGCGGCGTAAGCGTTAGCGCACCCGCGAAAGCAGCGCGAAGCGGTGCCGGGGTTGAAGCGGGATTACCATGGAGCAAAAGCGCCGCATAGCGGCGCCTGTCTAATGGAAGGTCTTACTTAAGCGGGGGCTTTGGTGTGCTGCGGGCTGTGTGCGGCGTGTAAGCGCGCGATCAATTGGTCTTCTAGCGCGAAGCGTTCGGTAAGGCCACGGGCTAAGCGGTCGATCCAGGCAGGTAGGCGGGCGATGTTTTGCTCGCAGCTAAGCGTGGAGCCAAAATCGGTATCGAACTCCAACACCATCTCGGTGGACATTTCTAAACGCTCAAGCAACTTCTCCGCGATGACGAGCGCGCCCTCGTCGCTAAAGGCCCGTGCCTCTTCCGAGAGCTGGGGGTAAATCTCAAAGTGACCTGCGCTGATGTAATCCATCAGCTTTTCACTAAACGTATCGATAGGCGCTTTGCTCACTGCTTCCAATTCAGCATCACACGCTTCTTTTAGCTCAATAAAGCTGATCAATAGCTGACGGCGCTGATCCAGCCAGCGGTCAATCAGGGAATGCACGCCTCCCCAGCGCTCCAGGGCATTTTTGCAATCTTCGAGCATGGGGCTTTCTCCTTAAAGTCACCTTTAACTGCTATTAATAACTACTATCAAACGCTCAGATCAAATAATAAGCTTAGAGTCGCGCCTCCCACTACCTCTGTCAATCCCAGCAAGTACGGTTTCCATGGTACTAAAAGTTCACTGCCCATAACGCTTTCTTCTATGGCTGATAACCAGCGCTCTCAAGCGGCAGCCCCTGCCATATTCCTGCGTCTATTTATGCTCTCATCTTCCGGCCACCATTGCGAGCACAGCCGCATGAGGGCTTTAAACGCTCGCACGCCTACTCACAGGAAAATACTTTAAGCTTAAAAAGTTTATACTTGAATTTTATAGAGCCCTCTCCTATCTTCAGGAAAGAGAGTGTTTTCCGTGGAGAATAAAAATGAGAATCGCCTGCCTGGGTGGAGGGCCTGCTGGCCTCTATTTCGCTATCAGCATGAAGCTACACGATCCCTCCCATGAGATCGTGGTGATTGAGCGCAACCGTGCAGACGACACCTTCGGCTGGGGCGTGGTGCTGTCAGACGAAACCCTCGACAACCTGGCGGCCAACGACCCGGTCAGTGCAGAGCGCATTCGTGAGCATTTCGCCTATTGGGACGACATTGCGGTCGTTCATAAAGGCGCCAAAACAGTCTCTACAGGCCATGGATTTTGTGGCATTGGCCGCCGCCAACTGCTAATTCTGCTACAGGAACGCGCTCGCGAGCTCGGCGTGGAGATGCGCTTTGAAACCGATATTACAGAAGCCTCCATTGAGCAGTACCGGCGTGAGTATGACTTGGTCCTGGCCGCCGATGGCCTTAATTCTCTCACCCGCCAAACCTACGCCGATCACTTCAAGCCCGACATTGATGTACGAGCGTGCAAGTTCGTTTGGCTGGGTACCCATCAAACCTTCAACGATGCCTTCACCTTTATTTTCGAAAAGACCGAGCATGGCTGGGTGTGGGCTCACGCTTATCAGTTTGATAGGGATACGGCGACCTTTATTGTCGAGTGCAGTGAGGCCACTTGGCAGGCGTTTGGCTTTGGCGAAATGAACCAGCAGGAGTCGATTGCAGTCTGCGAGCGCATCTTTGCCAAGCATCTCGACGGCCACGCGCTGATGACCAATGCCAACCATATACGCGGCTCCGCCTGGATCAACTTTCCACGGGTACTCTGCGAACGCTGGAGCTATGAAAACGTCGTATTGATGGGTGACGCCGCCGCCACCGCACACTTTTCAATTGGCTCCGGCTCCAAGCTCGCTCTGGAGAGCGCCATCGCGCTGGCCAACTACTTGCACAGCGAAAGCAGCATGGCAGCTGCCATTGCTCGCTATGAAGAGGATCGCCGCTTCGAAGTGCTGCGCTTACAGTCCGCCGCGCGCAACTCCACCGAGTGGTTTGAGCAGGTGGAGCGCTACCTGGATCTCGACCCGGTGCAGTTCAACTACTCGCTATTGACCCGCTCCCAGCGCATCAGTCACGAAAACTTGCGGGTACGCGACCCACAGTGGCTAGAAAGTGCAGAGCGCTGGTTCCAAACCCAGGCGGGCAACGCTGGCAGCGCCCGTGCACCGATGTTTGCGCCTTATCAACTACGCGATATGACGCTGGTTAATCGCGTGGTGGTCTCCCCCATGGCGCAGTATAAAGCCGTCGATGGCTGCCCTACCGATTGGCACTTTAGCCACTATGCCGAGCGAGCCAAGGGTGGCGCAGGCCTGGTATATACAGAGATGACCTGCGTCAGCCCCAGTGGGCGAATCACCCCCGGCTGCCCAGGCTTGTACGCGCCCGAACATGAAGTGGCGTGGAAGCGTCTTTGCGATTTCGTGCACACGGAAACCCAGGCCAAGCTATGCGCCCAAATCGGCCATTCAGGAGCAAAGGGCTCTACTCAGTTGGGCTGGCAAGAGATGGATGCCCCGCTTACGGATGGCAATTGGCCAATATTGGCAGCTTCAGCACAGCCCTGGTCAGCGCGTAACCAAGTGCCCAAGGCAATGGATTGCGATGATATGGATCGGGTGCGCGATGAGTTTGTCAGTGCGGCGCAGATGGCCGATCGCGCGGGTTTTGACATGATCGAGGTCCACGCCGCCCACGGCTACCTGCTCTCTTCGTTTATCACGCCATTAACCAACCATCGTGACGATGAGTACGGCGGCTCGCTGGATAACCGGCTGCGCTACCCGCTTGAAGTGATCAACGCCGTGCGCCGCGTTTGGCCTGCCCATAAGCCGCTTTCGGTGCGTATTTCTGCCAACGACTGGTGCGGCGATGAAGGCATCACCCCAGACGATGCGGTGGAGATCGCCAAACGGTTGCGCGATGCGGAGGTGGATATTGTCGATGTCTCTGCCGGACAAACCTCGACCCAGGCAAAGCCGGTCTATGGACGTATGTTCCAAACGCCCTTCTCTGACCGGATTCGTAACGAGACGCCTATCGCCACCATGTCGGTGGGCAATATCTATCAGGCCGACCATGTGAACTCGATCCTGATGGCCGGACGCGCCGACTTAGTCTGTATCGCCCGCCCTCATCTCGCCGATCCTTACTGGCTGCTGCACGTTGCTGCGGGGTTGGGTGATAGTGAGGTGGAGTGGCCAGCACCCTACCGGGCAGGCGCCGATCAGCTACAGCGCTTGGCTGAACGTGGCGAGGGTTGGGTATGAGCCAATCCGATAGAAACTCGGCAGCGAACAGCCTGGCAGGCAAGCGGGCGGTGATTACCGGCGGCGGCAGCGGTATCGGTGCCGATATGGCCCTGGCCTTTGCCCAGGCGGGCGCCGAGGTCACGATTACCGGCCGCCGTGAGGCAGCCCTTCAAGCCGTTGCCGAGCAGCATGATGGCATTCGTACCGCCGTGGTCGATGTCACCGACGAAGCCGCCATGGTGACGCTCTTCGAGAAGATCGGCAATGTGGATATCGTTATTGCCAACGCCGGGGCGGCAGAGAGCGCGCCGTTCGCCAAGACCTCTTTCGGGCAGTGGCAACGTATGTTGAATGTAAACCTTAGCGGAGTGTTTCTGACCCTGCGTGAGGGTTTGAAGCAGTTGAACGACGGCGGGCGCCTTATCGCCGTTGCCTCCACCGCGGGCCTGAAAGGTTACGCCTATGTGGGTGCTTACTGTGCGGCCAAACACGGCGTGGTGGGGCTGGTGCGTTCACTGGCGGCTGAAACCGCCACTCGCGATATGACCGTTAATGCGCTCTGCCCAGGTTTTACCGACACGCCGTTACTGGCCGCCAGCGTGGAGAATATTGTGACCAAAACAGGCCAATCCGCCGAACAGGCCACCGCGCATTTTCAATCGACCAACCCTACAGGGCGATTAGTCACTCCTGCAGAGGTCACCGCGACGGCTCTATGGCTATGCGGGCCTAACAGTGGCGCAATCAACGGCCAGACGATTTCCATCTCAGGGGGTGAAGTATGACGGCAGAAAGCTTAAGCAAGGAGCGCCTGCGCTTATGGCTGCGCATGCTGCGGGTTACCCGTCAGGTGGAGTCCGAGCTGCGCGAACGGCTGCGAACCGAGCACGACTCTACACTGCCGCGTTTTGATGTGATGGCCGCGCTATATGCCGCTGAGGAGGGCCTGAAAATGAACGAGCTCTCCAAGCGGCTGCGGGTTTCCAACGGCAACGTCACCGGCATTATTGACCGCTTGGTGGAGGATGGCGCCGTGGAACGTATTGCTATTGAGGGCGACCGGCGCGCCACGCGGGTCTGCCTGACCAGTGCTGGTCGCGAAAGCTTCAGGGCCATGGCCGTTGAGCATGAGCGCTGGATCAATGCGCTGTTCGAAGGGGTGACCGAAGAGGATGCCCATCATATCGGCGAGCTGCTGCATCGTTTACCGACTGCTCCTCACGATGCCTCCTTATCTTAACGACGGCGACTCCGATTAATCACTGACAGGCGAGAACAACAATATGAAGAGCATGGCTGACCTGGCCCCCGAGCACTTTATTTGGGAAATGAGTGGTGATGTCGCCGTTATCCGGTTGAATCGCCCAGAGCGCAAGAACCCGCTGACATTCGAGAGCTACGCCGAACTGCGCGATACCTTTCGTGACTTGGCCTATGCATCCGATGTGCATGCCGTGGTGTTTACCTCCAACGGCGAGAACTTCTGCTCCGGCGGCGACGTACATGAAATCATCGGCCCCCTGGTGGGCAAGGATATGAAGGGACTGCTCGAGTTCACCCGCATGACCGGGGATCTAGTCAAGGCCATGCTGAACTGCGGCAAACCGATCATTGCCGCCGTCGACGGCATCTGCGTTGGCGCGGGGGCGATTATTGCCATGTCCTCGGATATTCGTTTTGCCACCCCCCGCGCCAGCACGGCGTTTCTGTTTACCCGCGTGGGACTGGCGGGCTGTGACATGGGCGCCTGCGCAATTCTACCGCGCATTATCGGCCAGGGCCGCGCCGCCGATCTACTCTACAGCGGCCGTAGCATGAGTGCCGAGGAAGGCCTCCAGTGGGGCTTTTACAACCGAGTGGTCGAACCAGACGCCCTGGAAGAAGACGCCATTGCTTACGCCACCCGCCTGGCTCAGGGCCCCACCTTCGGCCACAGCATTACCAAAACCCAGCTAAACCAGGAGTGGTCGATGAGCCTGGAGCAGGCCATCGAATCGGAAGCCCAGGCCCAGGCGATTTGCATGCAGACCAACGATTTCGAGCGCGCCTACCACGCCTTCGTAGCCAAGCAAAAACCTGAGTTCAAGGGGGACTGATGAGCGACAAGAGCTTTCTAGCGTGGCCCTTTTTCGAGGCCAGACACCGCGAACTTTCCGAGCAGCTCGAAGCGTGGTGCCGCACTGAACTACCCCGCGACCACAGCGATGTAGATACGACCTGCATTCAACTGGTACGCGATTTAGGCAAAGCTGGGTTTCTGGAAGGCACTGCGGGCGAGCATATCGATGTGCGCAGCCTGTGCCTAATCCGTGAAACCCTGGCCCGCCATGATGGCCTGGCCGATTTTTCGTTTGCCATGCAGGGGCTGGGAACCGGTGCGATCAGCCTATATGGCAGCGATGAACAGAAGCAGTGGCTGGACAGAACCCGGCGTGGTGAAGCAATTTCCGCGTTTGCCCTGAGCGAGCCTCGCTCGGGCTCTGATGTGGCCCAGTTGGATACCACCGCTGAGCGCGAGGGTGATAGCTACCGTTTGAATGGCGAAAAGACCTGGATCTCCAACGGTGGTATTGCCGATATCTACACAGTCTTTGCCCGCACCGGTGAAGGTCCCGGCGCCAAAGGGCTTTCAGCCTTTTTAGTGCCTGCCGACACCCCCGGATTGGAGATTCGTGAGCGCCTGGAGTCGGTGGCGCCTCACCCGCTGGCACGGCTGGGCTTCAACGATATGGTGCTGCCTGCCAGCGCGCTGATCGGCAAGCCTGGGCAAGGCTTTCGGATCGCCATGTCGGTGCTGGACGTTTTCCGCTCCACGGTTGGCGCGGCGGCCCTGGGCTTCGCCCGCCGGGCAATGGAAGAGTCGCTCTCCCGCAGCCGCTCCCGGGAGCTGTTTGGCGCCACCCTCTCCGACTTACAGATGGTGCAGGGCCACTTGGCTGATATGGCGCTAAACGTGGATGCCTCCGCCCTGCTGGTTTACCGCGCTGCCTGGACGAAAGATCAAGGTGCTGAGCGGGTGACCCGTGAAGCGGCAATGGCCAAGCTATTTGCCACCGACCAGGCCCAGCAGGTGATTGACCAGGCAGTACAGCTTCACGGCGGCGACGGCGTTCGCAAAGGCCATATTATCGAAAGCCTCTACCGGGAAATCCGCGCGCTGCGTATTTATGAAGGTGCCTCAGATGTACAAAAAGTAGTCATCGCCCGCAGCATCCTCGCGGAAGAGTAAACAGCAAAAACCGTACAGCAGTTTTCAACAACAATAAAACACAACGCCAGACACCGTATCCCTGCCCGCGCTTCCTTTGAGCCGTGGGCAGGAATAAACAACGACACCAAATACGGAGGTTGGTCATGTACATCCAGTCGGCCCATGCTGATACTTTTGCGCGGGATAACCTGCCACCCACTGATTGCCAGCCTGAGTTCCTGCTCGCGGGCTACCATTATCCCCAACGACTTAACGTGGGCGTTGAGCTCTGCGATCGACTGCTCGACCAGGGTCACGGTGAACGGATTGCCTTAGCGGGCAATGGCCGTCGTCGCACCTATCAAGAGCTCACTGAGTGGACCAACCGCCTTGCCCACGTGCTGGTCGAAGACCTGGGCGTGGTTCCCGGCCAGCGGATATTGATCCGTTCCGCCAACAACCCGGCCATGGTGGCCTGCTGGCTGGCCGCCACCAAGGCGGGTGCCGTGGTGGTCAACACCATGCCGATGCTGCGAACCAAAGAGCTATGCCAGGTAATCGATAAAGCGGAAATCAGCCTCGCCCTGTGCGATACCCGTCTGCTCGATGAACTGGTTGAGTGCCAACAGCACAGCCCGGTGCTCAAACGTGTGGTTGGCTTTGATGGCACGGCTAACCACGACGCCGAGCTTGACCGTTTAGCGCTGGGCAAACCCGCCACCTTTGAAGCGGTGGATACCGCCGCCGACGATGTGGCGCTGCTGGGGTTTACCTCTGGCACTACCGGCTCACCCAAAGCCACCATGCACTTTCACCGCGACCTGCTGGTCATTGCCGACGGCTACGCCAAGGAAGTCCTACAGGTAACGCCGGAGGACGTGTTCGTCGGTTCGCCGCCGCTGGCATTTACCTTTGGCCTGGGCGGGCTGGCCATTTTCCCGCTGCGCTTCGGCGCCACCGCCGTGCTACTCGAACACGCCTCCCCGCCCAATATGATGGACATTATCCGCGAGTATCAGGCCACGGTGGTCTTCACCGCACCAACAGCCTACCGGGCGATGCTCTCAGCACCTACTCGCCATGAGGATTTGAGCAGCCTGCGCGTGGCGGTTTCCGCTGGCGAAACCCTGCCCGCACCGATTTATCATGACTGGATCAAGCAAACCGGCACACCGATTCTCGACGGCATCGGCGCAACTGAAATGCTGCATATCTTTATCTCTAATCACCTGAATGACCATCGCCCCAGCTGCACCGGCAAACCGGTGACCGGTTACGAGGCACGAATCGTTGATGACGAGATGAATGATGTCCCTCGCGGCACGGTCGGCAAACTGGCCGTGCGCGGCCCTACCGGCTGCCGCTACCTGGCCGACAAGCGCCAGCAAAAGTATGTAAAGGCAGGCTGGAATATCACCGGTGATGCGTTTTACCAGGATGAAGAGGGCTACTTCCACTTCGCCGCTCGCAACGACGATATGATCGTCTCGGCGGGCTATAACATCGCAGGCCCCGAGGTGGAAGCAGCCCTGCTGGCCCACCCCGCCGTGAAAGAGTGCGCGGTGATTGGCGCGCCTAGCCAAGAGCGTGGCCAAATTGTCGAGGCTTTTGTTGTTCTAAACGATGGTTTTCAGCAAGATGAAGAATGTCAGCAAATGTTGCAGGACTTCGTGAATCAGACCATCGCGCCGTATAAGTACCCTCGCTCCATACGATTTATCGAGGCACTACCTAAAACATCCACGGGTAAGGTTCAGCGCTTTCGGCTGAGCCAGGAACATTACCCGAGTGCTGGCTCTCCTGGCATCAATGTGAATAGCACTAACATCAATAGCACCAACACCAACGCATGACCCTCTAAGTAATAAACGATTAAAAAATGAGGAATGATCCATGAAAATGATATCCCGCTTTGGCCTTGGCTTACTGCTCTCCTCCAGCCTGGTAACCACTGCTCACGCTGATGACGTTAAAATTGGCATGATTACCACCCTCTCAGGCGGCGGTTCGCACCTGGGCGTGGACGTTCGCGATGGCTTCATGCTGGCACTTGAGCAGTCGGGCCGCGACGACGTGGAAGTGCTGATTCAGGATGATGCGAGACGCCCCGACCTGGCGCGTACGCTGGCCAATGAGTTTATGCAGCGTGATGAGGTCGATATTCTTACCGGCATTATCTGGTCAAACTTGGCAATGGCGGTCGTTCCTTCGGTGGTACGCCAGGGCACTTTCTACCTGTCACCTAATGCCGGGCCCTCGGATTTAGCAGGGCGCATGTGCCACGAGAACTACTTCAACGTGGCGTATCAGAACGACAACCTGCACGGCGCCATGGGCGCGTATATGCGCGAAGAGGGGTATGAGCGCCCGATCATCATGGCGCCCAACTACCCTGCTGGCACCGATGCGCTGGCAGGCTTCAAACATCTTTACGAGGGTGAGGTCGTTGGCGAGCTTTACACCCAAATGGGCCAGACCGACTACGCGGCTGAAATTGCCCAGATTCGTGATAGCGATGCCGACAGCTTGTTCTTCTTCTTACCCGGCGGTATGGGCATCTCGTTTATGAAGCAGTGGGAAAGCTCCGGTGTCGATATGCCGATCTTTGGCGCCGCCTTCTCGTTTGATGAAATCTTAATCAAAGCGGTAGGCAGTGCGGCGATTGGCGCACGCAACACCTCGCTATGGGCCTATGACCTGGAAAACGAGGCCAACGATCGCTTTGTTGAGGGCTTCCAGGAAGCCTATGACCGCACGCCAACGTTGTACGCGGCACAAGGTTACGACACCGCCAATCTGATTCTTAGCGCGCTTGAAACTGCCCACCCCGATGACAAAGACGCCTTCCGCGAGGCACTTCGTGCCGCTGACTTTGATAGCGTACGCGGTGAGTTCCGCTTCGG
Organism: Halomonas sp. ATBC28; assembly: GCF_005937175.1. Taxonomy (NCBI): domain Bacteria; kingdom Pseudomonadati; phylum Pseudomonadota; class Gammaproteobacteria; order Oceanospirillales; family Halomonadaceae; genus Halomonas; species Halomonas sp. ATBC28. Next base: position 136,851 of record NZ_VCQL01000011.1, read on the forward strand.
CCCGAACCAGCACCCTATCCAGGATATTTACGTGCGTGAAGTCGTGGAGGGTGACGATGGCGAGCCCACCAATCGCCTGATCGGTGTCGCAATCGAAGATATCCAAGACGTCTATTACGAGCAGTGCCAGATGTAAGCTCGCCTCGGCTGGGTGTAGCCGCCCAGCCTTTTCTCTTTACCTGCGCTAAGGATACCCAACGTGTCCGTTACTCTGCTGATAGAGCAATTACTGAACGGCGTGCAGCTCGGCACGATGCTGTTTTTGATGGCCAGCGGCCTCACCTTGGTGTTTGGGGTGATGGGGCTGATCAATCTTGCCCACGGTTCTTTTTATATGGTGGGCGCCTACGCCACGGCAGCGGTGACTGCCTCAACGGGCTCTTTTCTGATTGGACTGGCTGCTGGGATGACCGCGGCCGCCCTGGTAGGTGCACTGGTAGAACTGTTGGTGATACGCCGACTTTACCACCGTCCTCATCTTGATCAGGTATTGGCAACCTTTGCACTAATACTGATTTTTTCGGAGGGCACGCGCTGGATCTTCGGCTCTTCACCGTTATGGTTGAGTCCTCCTTCTTGGCTGACGGGGTTTGTCACCCTGCCAGGTGATACCCGCTACCCCATCTATCGGCTGATGCTGATTGGGGTGGGTATCGCTATTTCGATTGCCCTTTACTTGCTTATCTCGCGAACTCGACTCGGTATGCGCATTCGGGCAGGTGAAAGCGATCGCGAAATGATTGGTGCGCTGGGGGTCAATATTTCAAAACTCTATACCTTGGTGTTTGCCTTAGGGGCGGCGTTAGCGGGTTTAGCCGGCGCTTTAGTAGGCGCATTGCAATCTGTACAGGTGGGTATGGGCGAGCCAGTGCTGATTTTAGCGTTTGTCGTAATCGTCATTGGCGGTATCGGCTCAATTAAAGGCGCGCTACTCGGTGCCCTGCTGGTGGGTATTGTCGACACCTTGGGTCGGGTCTATCTGCCCATCTTCTTTCAAGCGTTTATGCCACCGTCTGAGGCGACCGGCGTCGGTTCGGCGTTGGCCGCGATGCTGATCTATATCCTCATGGCCGTCATTCTCGCGTTCAAGCCTAAGGGACTGTTCTCTGCCCATGACTAATACCACTTCCTTGTCCAAGAACGCTGCGCTAGCGCCCGAAGCGGATAGACCTTTTGACCGCAAAGGGCTGGTTCAGATGGCCCTGCTCGGGCTACTGCTGTTACTGCCTGTAGCAGCCTATTTCTTGGGCCATATTTATTATGTCAATCTGGCCTCGCGTATCACCATTATTGCCATGGCGGCCGTTGGCCTTAACCTGGCCATTGGCTATGGGGGCATGGTGAGCTTTGGCCACGCGGCCTATTTCGGCTTAGGTGGCTATGTGGCAGGCATCAGTGCTTATCACGCTTTTGATATGACCCCATTTATGACGTGGCCTTTCAGCGTGCCGGGCAGCGACAATTTACTGGTGATATGGCTCGCCGCTATGTTGCTGTGCGGGCTGCTAGCGCTGGTCATCGGCGCTATCTCACTGCGTACCACGGGGGTCTATTTCATTATGATCACCCTCGCCTTTGCGCAGATGATTTACTACTTTGCCAACTCCTGGCCGACCTATGGCGGCGAAGATGGTCTGCCTATTTATATTCGCAACACCCTGCCCCTGTTCAATAACAACATGCTCGATAGCAGCGATGCACTCACCTATTTCCTGATCTGCTTCACCGGGCTTGTGTTAGCAATGGCAATTACCTCACGAATGATGAAATCGCGCTTTGGTGCGGCCTTGACCATGGCACGGCTTAACGATGTACGCCTTGCCACTGCCGGGATCAGCCCCTACCCCATTCGCTTGGTGGCGTTTGTGATTTCTGCCGCGATTACCGGGCTTGCTGGTGCGCTTTATGCGGATCTGAATGGCTTTGTTAGCCCGACAATGTTGAGTTGGCACTTCTCCGGCGAACTTATGGTCATCGTCATTTTGGGCGGCGTGGGGCGCCTTTACGGCCCGTTAGCCGGTGCGGTGCTGTTTGTGATGATGGAAACCTTTCTGGGGGGAGTCACCCAATATTGGCAGCTTTTCCTCGGGTTAGTACTGCTTGGGGTGGTGCTATTTGCCAAACATGGTGTGATGGGTTGGCTGGCCGGGAGGGAACGCAATGAGTGATGTGGTTCTTTCACTACAAAACCTGCATAAGCGCTTTGGCGCACTACAGGCGACCAGCGATGTTTCGTTGGATCTTAGACCCGGGGAGATTCACGCCTTGATTGGCCCCAACGGCGCGGGGAAATCGACCCTGATTGGCCAAATCGCGGGGAATATACGCCCTGATGAAGGGAGTGTTTACTTAGCAGGCTGTGAGATCACGAGCATGAGTATCGCTCAGCGGGCGCGCCTGGGCCTGGGGCGTAGCTTTCAGGTCTCCTCGCTGGCGGAGCCGCTATCGGTGATGCGCAATGTGATGATGGGAGTTCAAGCGCTGCAGAGTCACAGTTTTCGGTTCTGGAAGCCCGTTGCTCGCGATCGGCAACTGCTTGAACCAGCCTATGAAGCACTGGCGCGTATGCAGCTTAGTCACCGCGCCTGGACGCCGGTATTTGAACTTTCCCACGGGGAACGCCGCCAGGTTGAGGTGGCTTGCGCTCTGGCGCTCAAGCCCCGCGCACTGCTGCTGGACGAACCCATGGCAGGCTTGGGTCCAGAAGGATCGGCAAAGCTGACCGAGCTGCTGGAGGCGCTTAAGCTGGAAGTGCCTATCCTGCTGATCGAGCACGATATGGAGGCGGTATTTCGTCTGGCTGATCGTATCTCTGTGTTGGTATCCGGGAGCGTTATCGCCCATGGGGATAGCCACACTATTAGGCAGGATCCCCGCGTCCGTGAAGCCTACCTGGGGGATTCTGATGCTTAAGGTTGCTGATATTGAAACGTTTTATGGGCCCTCTCAGGCGTTATTTGGCGTTAGCCTTGACGTTAACGCCGGTGAGATGGTCGCCCTAATGGGGCGTAACGGTATGGGTAAAACCACCACCATTCGCTCGATATTCGGTCTGACTCCGGCCAGCCGTGGCACGATTGAGTTTGAATCCCAGAACATACGCCGCTTACCCGCTTTTCGTATCGCTAAAGCGGGGCTTGGCTTGGTGCCGGAGGGGCGCCGCTGTTTCCCTAATTTGTCGGTGCGCGAAAACCTATTGGTGACCGCCCGCCCGGGCGAGTGGACACTGGAGAAAGTAGAAACGCTGTTTCCGCGCTTGGAGGAGCGCCGCGCGCAAATGGCCAAGACCCTCTCCGGCGGTGAGCAGCAGATGCTGGCTATTGGCCGGGCGCTGATGACCAATCCGCGTTTGCTGGTGCTGGATGAAGCCACTGAAGGATTGGCGCCGGTGATTCGCCAGGAGATCTGGCGGGCAATTCGGCTGCTCAAGGAGCAAGGTCAAGCTACGCTGCTGGTGGATAAGTCATTAAGCGAAATTCTACCCATCGCTGACCGCTGCACCATCCTGGAAAAAGGCTGCACCGTATGGGATGGCAAACCCGCCGCGCTGGACAGCACTGTGCGTGACCGTTATCTGGGCGTGTAGGGAGGAGAAAACAGTGGCGTTTACTACCCAGCGAAAAGTTCGTTTCCAGCACTGTGATCCGGCGGGAATCGTTTTTTACCCCCGCTATTTCGAGATGATCAATTCAGTGGTGGAGGATTGGTTTGAGGAGGTCGTGCAGCGTGACTTTAACCAACTGCATGTGGAGAGCGGCACCGGGGTTCCCACCGCCGCTATCGACACCCAGTTTCATGCGCCGAGCCGGTTAGGCGAACGACTCACCTTTGAATTAGCGGTTCAAGCCGTTGGGCGTAGCAGCCTTACCCTTCAGATTATCGCTTACTGCGGTGATCAGAAACGTCTAACCAGTCGTTCAACCCTTGTATATGTGGATCTAAATAGCGGTCAGCCAATGCCCTGGACAGAGGCTATGCGCCAGCACTTTACCGTCGAAAACCTATAAGGATAGCCATAATGAGTGACGCCAACTTTCATCAGCTTCTTCACCCTTCGCATTGGAAAGCAGCGGTGGGCTACGCTAACGGCGTGCTGGCTTCAGGCCAGAGTGTGTTTGTAGGTGGGCAGATTGGTTGGAATGCCGACCAGGTATTTGAAAGCGATGACTTTGTCGTTCAAGTGAATCAGGCGCTGCAAAATATCGTGGCGATCTTAAAAGAGGCGAACGCAGGCCCGGAGCATATCGTGCGGTTGACCTGGTATGTGACGGACAAGCAGGAGTATCTGGCGCGGCTTAAGGAGGTGGGCGCCGCCTATCGCGAGGTGCTGGGCAAGCATTTTCCGGCAATGACGATGGTTCAGGTGGCGGGGCTGGTTGAGGATCAGGCTAAGGTGGAAATCGAAGCGACGGCGGTGATTCCAGCCGTATAGCGGTATGAGTACGGGGCAGCGGCAGGGTGCCGCGGGGGCGCTGTGAACCCCTCCCTGGGCGCTACTTTTCCATCTGACCGCCATGGATGGCGGAAATGCCGGAATTGTCGGGAACATTTTCCGGCCCTGGAAAAAGACCCCCGCTATACCCTGCCCCAGCCCCTCGCTGGAAGCCGAACTTTCAACACCCCTAACTGGACGCTGCTAGGTATTAGCAGTGAAACCCTTTAATCCACTCAACTAAACAGCCATCGTTAAGATAGTGCTCAAGAATCGAGAAGTGGTCTATGTTGGGAAGCAACTGCTGAGTCACTGTTTGGCCTTGCTGGCTCAAATGCTCAGCATAGCTGCTCATCTGGCGCTCGAACTCTTCTGACTCCAGGCCCCCTGCTACCAGCTTTATAGGCGCAGGTACTCGGCATGGCAGCCATATGGGGCTGAACTCCTGCACATCGCGCCCGCTAAGCTGAAGCTTGGGCTGCAGCCACGACCAGGGAAAAGGCCGCAGGTCGTATAAACCGCTGATACACAGCGCACCACGAATCAGCTGGTTGGGTAAGCCAAAAGCGCCCTCCCAGTCCGTCGACATTAGCATCGCGCATAAATGCCCGCCCGCCGAGTGTCCCGAAATACTCAGCTGCTCAGGATCAACGCCCAATTCAGCGGCATGGCGATAAACGTAGGCCACCGCTGCTTGGCTCTGCCGCACCAGCTCGCTAAAGCGTACCTGCGGGCAGAGAGCGTAGTTGACCACCGCGACGGTGATACCGGCTTTCACCAAGTCGTCAACGATAAAGCTAAATTCACGATGACTCAGCGAGCGCCAGTAGCCGCCGTGGAAAAACACGTGCACCGGCGCTTTTGGGCTATCGGTATCAGGTGCATCGGCATGAAAGATATCCATGCGTTCCGCAAGCGTTGGGCCATAAGGCAGATCGAGCGTTGTGCGGTGGTTAACTCTTGATGCTTCACTGCGCTCACGCCAATCCTTTACCAACACCGCCGGGTCACGACCCATCATCGGGTCGTAGGCGCGATCGATCTCTTCTTGAGTCGCAAAATGTTGATAAAGCATGTACGTCTCCTTATCGCTGACGCCCTACTAACCCCGACTTTTCATCAACAGCATACGCAGCGGTGCGATTGCCAGAATGGCAAATCCGATTAGCGTCCAGGCGGGCAGTGATAGGCCGAGCAACGAGAAATCGATATTGGCGCACTCGCCAGAACCGGTTAACACCATGGCCACCACGTCCTGCAATGGCAGGATATCTATCATGTAGCCAAGCCCAGGACCGCAGGAAGGGACTTCATCGGCAGGCAAGCCCTGCAGCCAAACGTGACGCCCGGCGATAAAGGCACCTGTTCCAACAGCAGCCAGCGACAGCAGCCCGTAAATCACTTTGCCCACACGCCCGGCGGGACTATGGATAGCAGCTATTGCGAATACGATACCCGCGGCGATCACCGCGACGCGCTGAAAGATACACAGCGGGCAAGGTTCATATCCGCCGATGTGCTCAAGCCCCAGGGCTACCGCCATCATTAAAACGCAGAAGGCTAAACCAGCCAGGGCGGCCGAGCGAAAGGAGTGCAGAATCATTGTCTAACCTCAGATGGCAGCGCCGACATGGCGCGGGACTCACGAGCTTTAGTGAAATAGGCCTGCAAGAACTCTTCGAAGGTCTCTTTATCAGCGGCTTCAATATCGTGCTGCTGCTGGTGCGAGGTCTCAATCAGCTGAGCAAGCAGCGCTTCACGACTGCGCTGCATCGGCGCGGCTTTTAACTGCTCGGCCTGCTCTTTGGCCAGGCTAAGCATCAAATCGCTTAACGATCCGCCGTGCGCTTTTAACCGTTCCAGCACCTGGGCAGAAGGCGTTAGCGAAGGGTCTGCAAGACGTGGTGCAAGGCTTGCCAGCGCATCAGCATGCGGGCTCCCCTCCTCGACCGCATCCAGCAGGCGGGCAACTTCGCCCATCTCGGCGAAAATTTGTTCGCCCCACTCACGCACCGAGGTGGTTTCACCATGGTTGATTAGCATGAGTTCAGGGTCACGGCCGCGCTCCACCACCCAGCGGCGGTTGTCGTCCAAGCGGTCACACTCTTCGTCGGAGATCCACGGGCTGTCGCTGAGTAGGCACCACATCAAAAAGGTGTCCACAAAGCGCATCTGGTCTTCAGTAACGCCCAGGGGGTCGAAGGGGTTTAAATCCAAACAGCGTACTTCGATATACTCCACGCCGCGGGCTTCGAGGGCTTGGCTGGGCGTTTCGTTGTGTTTGGCAACCCGCTTGGGCCGAATGTCGCTGTAGTACTCGTTTTCGATCTGGAGAATATTAGCGTTCAACTGACGCCACTCACCATCCACGTTAACACCCATTTTTTCATAGTCGGGCCACGGTGAAGAGATGGCGTGCCGCAGGGTATTAACGTAGTTAGAGAGCGAGTTAAAACAGATTTTAAGCTGCGACTGTACTTTGTTTTGATACCCCAGATCGGACATCCGCAGAGTCGTCGCGTATGGGGCAAAGTAGGTGTCGTCGCTAAGCGACTGCAGTTTTTCGGGTACCTTACCTTCAGGCAAAAAACTTTTATCGATGGCCGGTGAAGCGCCAAACAGATAGAGCAACAACCAGCTATGGCGGCGGAAGTGACGGATCATGCCGAAATAGCGGGTGGAACGATAGTCGTTGAAGGGGATATTGGTGGCTTTTTCCAACTCGCGTAGGGCGTGCCACATATCATCAGGCAGCGATACGTTGTAATGAACGCCTGCAATCGCCTGCATGATGCGGCCGTAACGCATGTCCAACCCTTTGCGGTAAACATGCTTCATGGTGCCCACGTTGGAACTGCCATAATCGGCAATCGGCACGCTGTCGTTGCCGGATAGCCTAGAGGGCATGCTGCCGGGCCAAATCCATTCGTTTTGCAGGTGATGGTAGGTAAAAGTATGCAGGTCAGATAAAAAGCACAGTGCTTCACCCGGCTGAGAGTAAACCGGCGTGATGTACTCTAACAGCGACTCTGAGTAGTCGGTGGTGATATGCGGGTGGGTTAATTTCGAACCCAGTGCGTGCGGATGCGGCGTTTGCGCAATGTGGCCAGTAGCATCGACCCGCAGCCCCTCTTTTTCAAGCCCACGACGCAGGCGGCCCAACCGACCAAGTCGCGCACTGGGTATCAGGCGCTCGACTTGCGCGGTCAGCGCAGATGGCACAGTGAGTGGTTCAGGCAAGGTGAACACTCCTTGTCAGTAAAGCCCGCCGTGAGCGGGCCTTGGTGTAGTCAGGTGGCATCGCCATCATCGCTGATTCAAAAACAGAAAACAGGATATGGCGGCAACGATCGTTTTTTCAAGACACCTTCGCTTCCAGGGCGCGCGACTATTTGCCGCCACGCGCTTTCAACAGCGCAGCACCCAGCGCCCCCATGGGCTCCGGCGCTTCAGTTTTATTTGCGTTGTTACGCTGGTTTCGAGCCGGTTTACGGGCACCACTGTATTGATCTTTAGGCGAGCCACTGTTCTTATTGGCACCGCTGTTAGCACCGTTTTCAGCCTCAGGCTGGTCATCCAAACGCATCGATAGACCTACCCGTTTGCGGGGGATATCAATGCTCATCACTTTAACGGTGACAATATCACCTGCTTTCACCACGCTGCGGGGGTCATCGATAAAGCGATCAGATAGCGCCGAGATATGTACCAGGCCATCCTGATGGACACCGATATCCACAAAAGCGCCGAAGTGGGTCACATTGGTGACTGTGCCTTCGAGCACCATGGAAAGCTTGAGGTCATTAAGGGTTTCGACACCTTCGCGGAATTCGGCCGCTTTAAACTCAGGACGAGGGTCGCGACCAGGTTTATCCAGTTCTTTGAGAATATCGCTGACGGTGGGCACGCCGAAACGCTCATCGGCAAAATCGGCGGGCTTTAAGGCTTTCAACGCGGCGCTGTCGCCAATCAAGCCGCGTACTTCACGCCCGCTCTGCTTGGCGATACGTTCCACCAGTGAGTAGGCTTCCGGGTGAACGGCGCTGGCATCCAAGGGGTTATCGGCATTGTGGATACGCAGGAAACCCGCGCACTGCTCGAAGGTTTTGGCACCGAGGCGGCTCACTTCTAACAGCTCTTTACGGTTTTTGAAGGCGCCTTTGACATTACGCTGAGCAACGATATTTTCGGCCAGCGCAGCGCTCAGACCGGCTACCCGTGAAAGCAGTGCGCTGGAAGCGGTATTGAGGTCGACGCCCACGGCGTTAACACAGTCCTCAATGACGACTTCCAGACTGCGCGACAGCTGCACCTGGGAGACATCGTGCTGGTATTGGCCTACGCCAATCGACTTGGGCTCGATTTTAACCAGTTCGGCCAGCGGATCCTGCAGGCGGCGACCAATAGAGACGGCACCGCGCACGGTGACATCGAGATCGGGCATTTCCCGCGAAGCGTATTCAGAGGCGGAGTAGACCGAGGCGCCCGCTTCAGAGACCATCACTTTGCTTAACCGATGCGCTGGTGCCAGCGCTTTTAGCAGCTCGCCCGCGAGCTTGTCAGTTTCACGGCTGGCGGTGCCATTGCCCACCGCAATCAGCTCGACGCCGTGCTGTTTCACCAGCTTAGCCAGCACGCTCAAGGCTTCATTCCACTGATTTTGCGGCGCATGGGGATAGATAGTGGTGTGATCGACAAATTGCCCAGTGGCATCGATCACCGCGACCTTACAGCCGGTGCGCTGGCCGGGGTCGATAGCCAGCGTCACTTTTTGCCCCGCCGGCGCAGCCAGCAGCAGGTCTTTTAGGTTGGCCGCAAACACTTCAATGGCGGTAAGCTCAGCCTGTTCGCGCAGGCGGCCCAGCAGCTCGGTCTCCAGTGCTGTATAGAGCTTCACCCGCCAGGTCCAGCGCACCACTTCGGCTAACCACTTATCCGCCGGGCGGCCCTGGTCGCTGATGCCAAACTGCTTGGCAATCGCCAACTGGGCGGGGTGAATGGGGGCCTCGTCTTCGCCGGGCAGTCGAATCGACAGGCTCAACACGCCTTCGTTACGCGCCCGGAACATTGCCAAAGCGCGGTGTGATGGCGCTTTGGCGAGTTTCTCATCGTGTTCGAAATAGTCGGAGAACTTGGCGCCCTCCTGCTGCTTGCCCTCCAGCACACGGGCACTGAGCTCGCCCTCTTGCCACAGCCGTTCGCGCAGTTGGCCGATGAGCTCGGGATCCTCGGCGAAGCGCTCCATCAAGATCTGCTTGGCGCCATCCAGAGCGGCCTTGGCATCTTCGATGGCAGGAATATCGCCTTCTGCTGGGCGCAGATAGTTTTCCGCTTCGCTTTCCGGATTAAGCGTTGGATCGGCAAGCAGCGCATCCGCCAGCGGCTCAAGCCCTGCTTCGCGAGCGATTTGCGCTTTGGTGCGGCGTTTTTTCTTAAACGGCAGGTATAAATCTTCCAAGCGTTGCTTGGTCTCGGCAGCGTCGATGCTGGCTTTCAGTGTAGCATCGAGCTTGCCCTGCTCATCAATGGCGGCAAGTACCGCGGCGCGGCGCTCTTCCAACTCACGCAGATAGCGCAGCCGCTCATCTAGCTGGCGCAGCTGGATATCGTCCAGCGCGCCGGTGACTTCTTTACGGTAACGGGCAATGAAGGGCACGGTGGCGCCGCCATCCAGTAGCTCCACCGTGGCGGACACTTGCTCGGGACGCACACCAAGCTCAGTGGCCAGGCGGGAAATAATACGCTGATTGACATCCATAAATTGCAACTAACTCATGCAGCATTTTTTAGTGCCAACAAGGTATCACAAACGCGCCACGGCTGGCATGACTTGCGGCTTCAGCGTCGCCACCCGTGGTCATCCCAGAACGGGCGGCGTGACTCGCGCTGTACGTCATCGCGGCTGATACCAATATCTTTCAGCATGTCATCGCTCAAATGGCGCAAGGAATCCCGCTCGCGACGCAATTGGTACCAGCGATAAATTCTTTCCCGCCAGGTGATGCTGGGTTGCTTCTCAGCAGATTGGCACTGTTGGTTCTGCAAGTGTTGGTTTTGCAAGCAGTGTAGCGAGCGCTCCATTTCAACCTCCCTTCGCCGCCAGCAACGGCGTGGTGAATAAGTGTTGAAGGAAGTATTGAACAGCGCCTAAAATCAATCCAACGAATAGTCCTTATGTTCAACATCAAAAAGATTGATAGCCATGGCCACACTACCCACCATCGATCATGAGCTGCTGCGTACCTTTGTGGCCATTGTCGACCAGGGCGGCTTCACCCGCGCCGCTCAGACGGTAAACCGCACTCAATCGGCCGTCAGCATGCAAATCAAGCGGCTGGAAGAGGATGTTATCCAGCGCCCACTGTTCGTGCGCCAGAATCGCCAGCTGCTGTTAACCAGCGAAGGGCATACGCTGCTGGGTTATGCACGCAAAATTCTTTCGTTGCAGGGAGAAGCACTGACGCTGCTGCGCCAGCCGGATATGGTGGGCCGTGTGCGACTGGGGGTGCCGGATGACTATGTGATGCGTTTTCTGCCCGGCATTCTGAAAACCTTCTCCCAAGCCTGGCCGCTAGTGGATGTGGATGTGCACTGCGCCCCCTCGTCGGTACTCTCTCAGCAGCCGCAAGGGAGCCTAGACCTGATTATTATGACGCGGGAGATAGGCGACGAAGTTGGCACCATTTTAAGGCGTGAGGCTACCGTGTGGGTCTCGGCTGAGAGCCATTGCACACATTTACAGACGCCAGTACCCCTTGCCATGTTTGAGGCTCCCTGCTTTTGTCGGCGTCATGCCTGCAATGCACTGGATCGCGCAGGCCGAGCCTATCGAGTCGCTTACAGCAGCCCGAGCTTGGCGACGTTACAGGCGGTTGTGGGGGCGGGCTTGGCAGTGTCTGCCTGGATGCGCAGTTTAGTCACCGCCGACATGCAGATATTGGGTAAAAAAGATGGGTTTCCCGAACTGCCGGAAGCGTCCATCGTTTTGCAGCACACCTCCGCCACCCAGTCACCGATTATCGATAGCCTGGCCGAGCATATTGTTGAAGGGTTTAGGCTTTGATGAGACAGATGCACATCCCGTAGCGCGTGGTAACGAGAAAGCGAGTTCAGCGAGCGTTCGTAGGCACCCGCGGGAGGCGTCGGCACGACGCCCAATGGCACTTCAGCCATACCCGGCACCGCTTCGCGCTGCTCTCGCGGGTGCGCTGACGCTTACGCCGCGCTACGAAACCCACCGATTCAACTTCGTGCACATCCGTAGCGCGTGGTAACGAAGAACGCGAGTTCAGCGAGCGTTCGTAGGCACCCGCGGGAGGCGGCGGAACGACGCCCCGTGGCACCCCAACCAACCCTGCCTACACGGACCAAACCCCGGCACCGCTTCGCGCTGCTTCCGCGGGTGCGCTTCGCTTACCACGCGCTACGAGAACCCATCGATTTCGCTTGGTGCAGAACCCGTAGCGCGTGGTAACGAGAACGCGAGTTCAGCGAGCGTTCGTAGGCACCCGCGGGAGGCGTCGGCACGACGCCCAATGGCACTTCAGCCAAACTCCGGCACCGCTTCGCGCTGCTTCCGCGGGTGCGCCTTAGGCTTACCACGCGCTACTAAATCTCGCATGCACATGGATGTGGGGATTCCAAGGGGATGTGCACGTTATGCACATGGCCGAGGCACGTAATCACACTGTTGATAGGTAGAGGCAGGAGCGGTCTAGCTGTGAGAGACTGGTCAGCCCTAGCAAAGCCATATTGCGCTCAATTTCACGCTGTAAAAGATCGGCGACATGCTCTACCCCAGCCTGCCCTGCGCAGGCGGCGGCATAGTTGAAAGGACGCCCCACAAAGACAAAATCAGCCCCCAATGCCAGCGCCTTGATCACATCGGAGCCACGCCGGAAGCCGCTGTCGATCATAATGGGGATATCACTAACGCGACGCTTGATCTCGGGCAGCACCTGGAGCGGGGAAATGGTGCAATCCAACTGGCGTGCGCCATGGTTTGAAAGAATAATGCCATCAACCCCTGCTTGCTGAGCACGTACTGCGTCTTCCGGGTTTAATATCCCTTTGACAATCAAGGTGTCGGGCCACAGGCGCCGTACAAGATCGAGATAACCCCAGTCAAAATGGCGTCGCCCCGAAAAGTCCCGCGCTGCTTGTCGGGAGATAACGGGCGCGCCCCGCTCGGCATAGTTGTTTTCAAAATGCGGCATGCCGTGCTTCCACAAGGTGCGCAGGAAGGTATTGCAAAGCCAGCCTGGTCGTATCAGACCGTCAAACGCTAGGCGAAGGGTTGGCTCGAGAGGGGATGAAAACCCCGAACGGCGGAAATTGTCGGGGTTGGGCGGCACCGGGTAATCAAGCGTTACCACCAGCTTCTTGAAGCCGGCTCGCTTGATCCGCTCGAGCAGGGCCTCGATACCTTCTGGGGTACCGGGCAGGTAGGCCTGAAACCAGTCGGCCCCCTCCACCTTAGCCACCTCCTCCATGGGCACCAGCGATGAACCACTCATAACCATGGGCAGGTTGCGCTTTGCTGCTGCCCGAGCCAGCACTAAGTCGCCCTGGTAAGTTGATAGCGCACTAATGCCCATGGGGGCGATACCGAACGGAACAGTGTAGCGTTTGCCATAAAGTTCGGTGTGCAGATCAATCTGCGAGACGTTGACAAACGCCTTGGGCAAAAAGCGGTAATCATCAAAAGCGGTTAGGTTGGCTCGCTGGGTTCGCCCATCCTCGGCCACATGGTCGATATAGCCAAAAATTGGCCTGGGCAACACTTTTCGGGCCAGCCGCTCAGCATCATGCAGGTTATGGATGCTGGCGAGTTTCTTTCGAGTCCATCGTTGTTGGAGCCAACCTTTCACGCAACACTCCTAATGATTGTTCTATCCTCCCCCCGCTCGGCAGCCTAGCTCGATTCAGCAGGCACGAAGCGCAAGGCAACGCCATTGTTGCACCAGCGCAGGCCGGTGGGTTCGGGGCCATCTTCGAAGACGTGGCCCTGATGGCCACCGCAGCGGGCGCAGTGGTATTCGGTACGGGGCCAAACCAGCTTGAAGTCCAGCTCGGTCAGCATATGCCCTTCCACGTGTTCGAAAAAGCTTGGCCAACCGGTACCGGAATCATATTTCATTTCACTGGTGAAGAGTAACAGATCGCAGCCAGCGCAGCGGTATTCACCATCCCCCCACTCCTTGTCCAACGGGCTTGAAAAGGCGGGCTCAGTGCCTGCCTTTCGGAGTACATCAAAGGCTTCATCGGAGAGTCGTTCACGCCATTCGGCTTCACTCAACTCCAGTGGCTCCAGGCCTGGTGCAGCTTCCAGGTCAAGCCGTGGAAAGCCAAATGACAGTCCAGGTATCACCCCGACCGCGCCGGTTAGTCCGGCCAGGCCTAAAAATTGACGTCTTTTCATGAGAATCACTCCCCAGAAATTGGCAAGGAAAATAATCGGCCAGCAAAAGAGCCAATAAAAATGGGACAGTGCCGTGGCGCTGTCCCATTCTGAGGTCGATCATTTCTGTGTAGTTTAGTCGCTATTGGGTGCGACTTACTTACACTGGCACGCTACTTTTTCTGCTGCTTTTTCTAGCGGCCTGACACGCTGGTCAACTGACGTCCAAGTCATCAACTGATGCTCAGGTCAGTTGGGGGCCTGCCTGGATAATGGCCTCATTGACGCCTTCAAATTTCTTGAAGTTATCGACGAATTTGGTCGCCAGGTCTTTGAGGTGGCGGTCGTAGGCGTCACGGTCTTGCCAGGTTTCACGCGGGTCGAGCAGGCTGGAATCAACGCCCGGCACGGCAAGCGGCACTTGCAGATTGAGCCCATCGATGTGCTTGGTCTCGATGTCGCGCAGCACGCCAGACTGAATCGCGCTGATGATGGCACGTGTGGTCGGAATGGAGAAGCGTGCGCCACCTTCGCCGTAAGCACCGCCAGTCCAGCCGGTATTAACCAGATATACCTGGGCGTCTTTTTTCTCGACACGCTTGATCAGTAGATCAGCGTACTCACGGGCAGGACGCGGGAAGAACGGTGCGCCAAAGCAGGTAGAGAATGTGGCGGCCAAGCCTTCAGAGGAGCCCATTTCAGTGGAACCCACTTTAGCGGTGTAGCCAGACAGAAAGTGATACGCCGCGGCTTCTTTGGAAAGAATCGACACTGGGGGCAGCACGCCGGACATATCGCAGGTCAGGAACACGATGGCATTCGGCTCGCCAGCCAGGTTTTCCGCTACGCGCTTCTCAACGTGCTCTAACGGGTACGCGGCACGGGAGTTTTGGGTCAGGCTATCGTCGGCGTAATCAGGCTCACGACGGTCGTCCAGCACCACGTTTTCCAGTACGGTGCCAAACTTGATGGCGTTCCAGATGACCGGCTCGTTCTTCTCGGAAAGATCGATACACTTGGCGTAGCAGCCACCTTCCATATTGAAGACGACCCCATCCCCCCAAGCGTGTTCGTCATCGCCGATCAAGAAGCGCGCCTGATCCGCCGAGAGCGTGGTTTTACCGGTGCCAGAGAGACCGAAGAAGAGACAGGTTTCGCCATCTTCACCCACGTTCGCCGAGCAGTGCATGGGCAGTACGTCGGCAGCTGGCAGCAGGAAGTTCTGCACCGAGAACATGGCTTTCTTCATTTCACCGGCGTAGCGCATACCCGCGATAAGCACTTTTTTCTCGGCGAAGTTGATGATCACGCAGCCGTCAGAGTTGGTGCCATCGCGAGTAGGGTCACACTCAAAGCCTGCGGCGTTAAGAATCGTCCACTCGTCTTTAACTGCTTGGTTGTAGGCCTGAGGGCGTACAAACATGGTGCGGCCAAACAGGTTTTGCCAAGCGGTTTCGGTGGTGACGCGCACCGGCAGGTAGTGAGTGGAATCACTGCCCACGTGCAGCTCAGAGACAAAATGCTCTTGGCTGACCAGGTGGTCATTGACTCGATCCCACAGGGCGTTGAACTTGCCGGCGTCGAAGGGCTGGTTAACGTTGCCCCAATCGATTTGGCTGCTAGTGGAGGGCTCATCAACGATATAGCGGTCTTTCGGTGAGCGACCGGTACGCAGGCCGGTCTTGACTACCAAGGCGCCGTTGGCTGAGAGGCGGCCTTCGCCACGTGCCACTGCGCGCTCGACTAGTTCGGCGCTGCTGAGATTAACGTGGGATTGGGGAGCGGCTTGAGTCGTGGTCATTTCGATTCCTGGGCTTCTCTCGGTTTACCGGGCGTCACCGACGCCTTGATGTTCATCCCAGCCACTGTGAAACCGGCTGGGCGCGCTGAAGTTCGGCGCATTATGGCAAAAAGAAAGCCCCCAGGAAACGGGGGCGCAGATCAAATATCTTGTAGTTAAACTACTACAAAGGCACTACATTTTGTGTTGCAGCGCAGTAAAAATTCAAACATCCGTTTGCACGAAACACCAAATTCATTGAATCCATTGGCGCTCCTAGCACTGCTGGTAAACACCCTGATATACGCTTTCGACTACACACTTAGTGAATCGTGGGCGGTGGTGCGTCAGGGTCGTCCAACAAAGTTTCAATATCCGCTGCTGTGTAGTGATATTTCGTGTGGCAAAAGTGGCATTGGGTATCAATAGCTCCCTGCTCGTGCAAAATATCCCGCAGTTCCTCTTTACCCAGAGAGTGCAACGCGTAGCTCATACGCTCACGGGAGCAGGTGCAGCCAAAGCGCAGTGCTTTGGGTTCAAAAACACGCACGGTCTCTTCGTGATAGAGACGATGCAGCACCTCGCGCTGCTCAAGGCCGAGCAGTTCTTCCGTTTTGATCGTATCGGCTAGCTGTACGCTGCGATCCCAGGCATCGACATCCTGGTTTTGTGACTCTTCTGGTAGCCGCTGCAGCAGTAACCCGCCCGCACGCTTCTCATCGGCGGCCAGCCAGAGGCGGGTTGGCAGTTGCTCGGATTGGCTGAAATAGGCTTCCAGGCAGCCGCCCAGGGTCTCTTGATCCAACGCCACAATACCTTGATAGCGGTGGCCCTCACGGGGATCGAGGGTAATCACGATCTGGCCTTCTCCCACTAGTTCGCGGAAGCTGGCGTGCTCGCTGGGCAGTGCGGCGTCTTCTGCTATGCGGGCAATCGCGCGCAGTTCACCACCGGGGTTGGACTCGGCCATTAACAGTGACAGAACGCCGCGTCCACGTACCTCGATACTCAACGTGCCATCCAATTTCACGGTATCGGTAAGCAACGCCACGGCGGCTAATAGCTCGCCCAACAGCTCATTCACCGCCGGAGGGTAGGCATGACGATCCAGCACTTCGTGGTAGGCGGCCGCCAGGGTGACGATCTCGCCGCGGACATTGGTGTGATCGAACATAAAACGTTGAATTTGATCGGACATAATTTGGCAACCTAGTGTTTTAGAACAGCAAATATTGAAGGGCGGCAAAGATATAACTGCGTGGGCTTACTCACCCTGATGGCGCTGGAAGCGCTGGATATCGCGGCGCTGCTTTTTGTCGGGGCGCTTGAGAGGATGCTGCATCGCTTCGTTAGTGAGGCGTCTTGCTTCGGCCTCTTTAGCACGACGCTGCACGCTCTCTTCGGTTTCTGCATAGAGCGTGCGCGCTTCTGGTGCCCCGCGGCGTTGATCCGAAAGCGATAAGACCTCGACCTCCAATATCTCCCAGCCCTGGGGCACGCGAATAAGCGCACCGACTTCCACCTGCTTGCTGGTTTTAGCGCGACCGCCGTCGTAATTCACTTTCCCGCCCTCGATAGCTTTTTTAGCCAGTGCGCGGGTCTTAAAAAAGCGTGCGGCCCACAGCCATTTATCCAAGCGTACGCTCTCACTCATTTAGGCACTCCTTGGGTTGCTGACACCTGTTCAGGAAGCTGTTCGGGTAGCAGGTGGGCAAAGCGATCGAGGGCAATAAATTCTTGCAGCTCTTTTTCAGGCCGCTGGCTGTCGGGCTGTTTAATGCCCAGTAAATGCTTAATGCCAAACTCACGAGCGCTCTCGAGTACACGGGCGTTGTCGTCGATAAACAGCGTACGCGTGGGATCAAAGGCTTCGATGTCTTGTAGCGCAAACCAAAACGCCTGCTCCTCTTTGGCGGCTCCTACGTCCTCGGAAGAGACGATCGCGTCCAGGTAACTTTCCAAACCGGTGAGCGGCAGCTTCAGGGCAAGACTCGCACGATCCGCGTTAGTGGCGAGCACGACCCTCGGGTGGGCCTGTTTGAGCCATTTGAGGAAATCCAGAGCATCGCTACGCAGGCCTATCAAGTGCTGGACTTCGCGCTTCAGAGCGACGATATCCACGCCCAGCTCGCGGCTCCAGTACGCCAGACTGTACCAGTTTAAGGTGCCCTGCTCGCCGATAATACGCGCGCGCAGCGCCTCCTGGGAGGCTTCATCCAGTTGGTGCAGTTCGCGGTAGCGCCGCGGCAGGTGCTCGAGCCAAAAGTGGCTGTCGAAGTGTAAATCCAGCAGCGTGCCGTCCATATCCAAGAGGACGGTGTCTATCTCGCGCCAATCAATCATTGCCGCTCCAGTCACGTTAGGAGTAAGCGTGCTATTGTAGCTTAACCGCCTTTTACCAGCCATGGAGGCCCACTTTTATGTCTACGCCCCCCCCAACTCGCGACACCTTCAATCACCCTGAAGGTGCCAGTGCTAAGCGTTCGGGCTACCAGCAAAAGCCGCAAATTTTGGCTCGCAAGAGCGTGGCCCAGAGCCGTTTATTCCAGATTGAGTCGCTTGATTTGCGTTTTTCTAACGGAGAAGAGCGCCAATTTGAGCGCTTGACCGGCGCTGACCGCGGCGCAGTGATGATGGTGGCGATGCCCGACCCAGACCACGTGCTGCTGATACGTGAATACGCCGCTGGATTTGAAGATTATGTGCTCACCCTGCCAAAGGGATTAGTCGACCCTGGCGAAGATATCATTACCGCGGCTAACCGCGAGTTGATGGAGGAGTGTGGCGTTGGCGCTCACCGCATTGAACCGCTGGTCGAGCTTTCGCTGGCACCCAACTATATGCGCCACCGTATGCAGGTACTCCTCGCCACCGACCTGTACCCCAAGCGCCTGCCAGGGGATGAGCCAGAGCCATTGATTGTGGAAACCCACGCCATCGAGGAGCTACCCGCCCTACTACTGCGCGAGGATTTTCACGAAGCCCGCGCTATCGCCGCGCTCTATATCGCCCGGGATAGGTTGCGGGAAGAGAAACGCAATAGTGCGACGGATTTGCTTTGAAGTATCTAAGTAGGCAGTAGCTTCGCTCGAGGTGGGTCGATGTCATCGTGAGCGAAGCTACCTCATTTTTGTCATTGCGAGCGAAGCGAAGCAATCTCGGGGTTATACTGCCGCCGCTGGTTGAGATTGCCGCGTCGCTACGCTCCTCGCAATGACATAATAAGAAGGCTCCTCACACGCAAAAGCGACTAATCCCCCGCCCCTCTCTCTAAAGATGAGTTTTCAATGCGATCCAGCGGCGCTGGCGGTGGCTATCCAGCCCGGCTTCCAGCAAGGACATTGAGCGCAGGGCATCATCGGCGCTGACCGGTAGTGGCTCCTTATCGCGGATAGCGGCGGCTATACCTTGGTAATAGGCCAGGTAGTCGCCCGGCAGGGTAGGAAGCTCACGACGCGTTAGCGGTGCGTTATCCCCCTCCCCTTCGCGCAGTGTCAGGGTGCCATGTTGAGTATCTTCGCCCCACAGGGATGTCGGCACTTCGCCTGCTTTTAAGCGATCCTCTTGAGGGTCTAAGCCGTATTTTATGAAGCTGCCTTGGGTGCCATTAATCCGGAAGCGCGGTGTCGGTTCGGCCACCAGCGTGCCCGCCGCCAAGGTAACGCGAAAGCTTTCGTAATCGAGCAGCGCGAGGAAGTCATCGTCAGCCTGGGCGCCATCTCGCAGCATGCCGAGTTCCAGCAGAATAGCCTGGGGCATGCCAAACAGCTCGCAGGCTTGATCTAATAAATGCGGCCCCAGATCAAACCAGATGCCGCCACCGGGGGTGGCCTTCTCGCGCCAGCGATCGCGAACCTCCGGACGGAAACGATCGAAATGGGATTCGAAATTGACCAGACGTCCTAGCGTCCCCGCCTCAAGCAGGGCCTTAACGGTCAAGAAATCGCTGTCCCAACGACGGTTATGAAACACCGACAATAGACGCTCTTTATCATCCGCCAATTTTTTGAGCAGCTTGGCTTCTGACAGGGTCACCGTGAACGGCTTATCGACCACTACGTGCTTGCCCGCCGAGAGAGCGGCTTTGGCGAGGGAAAAGTGGGTATCGTTAGGAGTGGGAATAACGATCAGGTCAATATCACTGCGCTGGCAAAGTGCTAATGCCTGAGCCTCTACCTCAACATCCGGCAGTGACGCCTGCACCTTGGCGGCATCGCTTGAAGAGACCGCGACCAAATCCAGGCCTTCCGTGGCCTGGATCAGCGGTGCGTGGAAGGTTTGGCTAGCGAAACCGTAGCCGACTAATCCAACGTTTATAATCGCCTTCATTTGATTCCTTACTCGGGCTTATTGCATGTTTCAGCTGCATGTTTCAGCTGCGTATATCAGTCGAGTTTGCTTAGATCCCGAACAGCCCCTTTGTCAGCGGAGGTCGCCAACAGCGCATAGGCTTTAAGTGCCGGAGTGATCTTGCGGGGACGCTGCTCGGCAGGCTTCCAGGCAGTGGCACCCTTGGCGTCCATTGCCTCGCGGCGGGCCGCCAGCTC
Organism: Halomonas sp. ATBC28; assembly: GCF_005937175.1. NCBI lineage: Bacteria > Pseudomonadati > Pseudomonadota > Gammaproteobacteria > Oceanospirillales > Halomonadaceae > Halomonas > Halomonas sp. ATBC28. Next base: position 157,010 of record NZ_VCQL01000011.1, read on the forward strand.
GGCATCGGTCAGTTTGACGTTAATCGCCCGATTGGGGATATCGATGCGGATCAGATCGCCCTGCTCAATCAATCCAATCGCACCGCCCGCCGCTGCTTCAGGAGAAACATGGCCAATAGAGAGCCCTGAAGTGCCGCCAGAGAAGCGCCCGTCAGTCAGTAGCGCGCAGGCCTTGCCTAACCCTTTGGATTTAAGATAGGAAGTTGGGTAGAGCATCTCCTGCATGCCAGGCCCCCCTTTCGGGCCTTCGTAACGAATCACGACGACATCACCCTCTTTGACCTTATCCGCCAACACATCGGCGACTGCCTGATCCTGAGACTCCACCACATGGGCGGGGCCTTCAAAGACCAGGATCGAGTCATCGACCCCGGCGGTTTTGACCACGCAGCCATCCAGCGCGATATTGCCGTAAAGCACGGCCAGGCCACCCTGCTGGGAGAAGGCGTGCTCAAGGTCACGAATACAGCCGGTGGCACGGTCACCATCCAAACTCGGCCAGCGGGCACTTTGGGAAAATGCCACTTGGGTAGGGATGCCACCCGGCCCGGCTTTAAAGAACTCAACCACTTCCGCGCTTGGCGAGCGCATGATATCCCACTCTTCCAGCGCCGCTTTCAGGCTGTCGCCATACACGGTGGGCACCGAGGTATCCAGCACTCCGGCACGATCCAGTTCCCCCAGGATGGCCATAATGCCACCTGCACGGTGGACGTCTTCGATATGGTACTTCTGGGTATTGGGCGCCACTTTACAGAGTTGGGGCACTTCACGGGAGAGGCGGTCGATATCGGCCATGGTGAAGTCCACCTCGGCTTCCTGGGCCGCCGCCAGGAAGTGAAGAATAGTGTTGGTAGAGCCGCCCATGGCGATATCCAGGGTCATGGCGTTTTTGAACGCCGCCTTGGAGGCAATGGCACGCGGCAGCAGGTGGGCTTCTTCGCCTTCGTAATAGCGCTTGGCCAGCTCGACAATGCGATGGCCAGCGGTTTCAAACAGGCGACGACGATCCGAGTGAGTCGCCAAGACGGTACCGTTGCCGGGCAAGGCCAGACCCAGCGCTTCGGTTAAGCAGTTCATGGAGTTGGCGGTAAACATGCCCGAACAACTGCCGCAGGTGGGGCAGGCGCTGCGCTCTACTTCCGCCAGGGTGTCATCATCCACGCTGTCGTCGGCGGCCATCACCATGGCATCGACGAGATCCAGCCCGTGGTTGAGAAGCTTGGTTTTACCCGCTTCCATGGGGCCGCCGGAAACAAAGATAACCGGAATATTGAGGCGTAGAGCGGCCATCAGCATTCCTGGGGTGATTTTGTCGCAGTTGGAAATACATACCAGCGCATCGGCGCAGTGGGCGTTGCACATATACTCAACGCTGTCAGCGATCAGGTCGCGGCTGGGCAGCGAGTAGAGCATGCCGTCGTGGCCCATAGCGATACCATCGTCCACCGCAATGGTGTTGAACTCTTTGGCGACGCCCCCGGCTTTCTCAATCTCCCGCGCCACCAGTTGGCCCATATCCTTTAAATGCACATGGCCCGGCACAAACTGGGTAAAGGAGTTGGCTACCGCGATAATCGGCTTTTGAAAGTCGCCGTCCTGCATACCCGTGGCACGCCACAGCGCGCGGGCACCGGCCATATTGCGGCCAGCGGTGGTGGTACGTGAGCGATACTCTGGCATGGTGTCCTCTACTCTCTAATAAATAGCTAGGCTCTATTTTTTATTAGCCCACAGCACGCAAGGCTGCAGGCTAGACTAATTCTGAAAAATATCAGTGGCTTTTGATTGTGGCATGAGCAATGCGCAGAGACTAGATGTGGAGGCTGGATGTAGAGGCTAAATCACGAGACCCGATAGGAAGTAAAGCGCCCTCCATGGCGCCGATTCATCAGAAGGTCGCCCACGCCTCTTCGGCTGGCTGGGCTTGGGCAGTACGCTGAGTCGGGGAGTTTTGGGGCGAGGCTAATGTGGGAGATGACGCTAATGGGGGCGTGGAGCCAAGCCCTGCTTGTTTAAGCAAGCGCTCGCGAGCAGTCTCACTGCTCTCTTCGGCAGCGCCCTCTAAGCGAAAGGCGGCGATAACGTTGGCCAGGCTCAGCGCTTCGCGGGTGAGGTCTTGAGCAGCGCTGGAAATCGACTGTACCTTGGAGGCATTCTGCTGGGTGACATGATCCATCTCCGCGACGGCGGTATTGATTTGCGCGATACCGTTGCTCTGCTCATCGGAGGCGGTGCTGATCTCTTCCATGATATCGCTGACTCTCATTACCTGAGTCACTACCTGATCGATAGCGGCTTCGGCCTCCTTCACCGCTTGGGCACCGCCGCTAATCTCCTGGGAGGAGGAGTCGATTAAACGACGAATGTCGCCAGCCGCATCAGCGCTACGCCCGGCCAAGCTACGCACCTCATTTGCCACAACTGCAAAACCACGCCCCTGCTCGCCAGCCCGAGCAGCTTCTACTGAGGCATTCAGCGCCAGAATATTGGTTTGAAAAGCGATGCCGTCGATGACGCTAATAATGTCGGTCATCTTATCGGCGCTGGCAGCGATACGCTCCATGCGTTCGACTAGCGCCTGCATGCGCTCGCCGGTTTCGCGGCTGGTGGTGGCATTTTGCATGGCCAGTTGATTGGCCTGACGGGCGTTTTCGCTGTTTTGTTGCACGGTCGCCGTCATCTGATCCATGCTAGAGGCAGTTTGCTGAAGCGAGGAGGCCTGCTGCTCAGTGCGCGATGCCAGGTCTTCATTCTGCTGTTTGATATGTTCGGACGCAGGTGTCACCACATCGACTTTGTTGCCCACCTCGGTAATCAGCCCCGATAAGCTAGCGCGCATGGTTTCCAGCGAACTCAGCAACTCGCCTAACTCGTCATTACGCTTTAAAGTCACTCGGTTGGCGAGGTTACCCGCGGCAATTTGGAACGTTACCCGGCGCGCCTCGTTGAGTGATTTAATCAGCGATTTGAGTACCGCCATGCTCAGCCCCACCATTAACACAATACCCAGCAGCAGCACGCCCAACTGACCGTACAATAATACCTGTTGCTGCTGTTCGGCATTGTCCATCAGCGTATGCGCAGCCGTGCGTTCCTGTTCAACCAATACATTGATAGTGGCACTAATACTTTCAGAGGTGGGCTGCACGTTGTCATTAAAGGCTTCAAAAGCAGCAAAGCCGTTACCATCGCGGATAGCCGTCAGGGTGGTATCGGCACTTTCAATAAAAGTGGTGAGATGTGCCGCTAGGCCCTCTTGCACACCGCCGGTTTCGCGCTCTGCAGTATAGCCTTGCCACGACTGCTCAATGTCGGCACTCATGGTGGTTAACTGGCTTTCAAGAGCATCAAGATCCGCCCGCCTCGGGTTGCGCACCGCCGGTTCTAACGCCTGAATGGCTTGGCTAACCCGCTGGCCTATCTGCTGAAGGTCGGTAATGCCTTCAAGGCCCGTTTGATTGAGAGTGCGTAAGCGTTCAGCGGAACTGGTTAAGCCATACACCCCCGCCGCCCCTGCGATGACTAGTAAAACCACCGAAGCCAGCACCATGCCCATTAGTTTGGCCTGCATACTGCTGAAACTAAAACGCTTTACCCATCCACGCAGACCGGTGTGGCGTATTGCACCATAATGCAGCTTGAAACCACGTGTTTTGCCCTGTTGCATTGCAGCGTATACCCGCTCTGCCCGGGCAATGGCTCTATCCGCCGCTTTACGCCGGATAGAGGTATAGCCCACCACGCGGTTACCATCGAGCAGCGGCGCGATGGTGGTATGCATCCAATACGCTTCTCCCGTTTGGCGGCGATTCTTGATCAGCCCCTGCCAGGTTTTACCGGCTTCAATGGTTTCCCACAGGTTCTGAAAAACCGCCTTGGGCATGCTGTGGTGGCGGAACAGACTATGGGGTTCACCCATGATCTCGTCCAGCGTGTAACCACTCACCTCCACGAAGGTTTGGTTGGCGTAGGTGATTCTGCCCTGCAGATCCGAGCGTGAGATCAACACTTCGTCATCGGCTAATTCATAAATAGTGGATGCTGCTTGTGCGGCATTATGCATTGAGACCCCCTACTTTTTTATTGAAGGCTTGTGCCATCTTTAGGATTAGCGGTTCCCTAGGAGCCTGTCCGACTTAACACTGATCTACTGCGAATCTATGCTTCTCGCGACGATCGGCCAAGCCAGACAGGCTCCTAACGCTAAGCCTTTTCAATTAGAGGTAATGCATGAAATATGCCACCGCGAAGGGTGGCATGTCATAAAACCGAATAAAGGGAAATCAAGCACCTAACAGTGTCGTCTACCGGGCTAAAACGCTTCCCACTGGTCAGCGCGAGGCTGTGTTGCGGGTGTCTTAGCACGCTGCTCTGAAGGGGCTGTCAATTGCTGAGTTGCTTTACTGAGTGCCTGGTTGGCGCGCTGTAACTTCGCCCGCGCCTCTTTGATGTTCTCGTCTTGAGCGCCTTCCAAACGGAATGCATCGACCACGTTAGCGAGTTCAAAGGCTTCGAGGGAGAGATTGTCCGCTGACGCCGCAATCGACTGAACTTTTGAAGCGTTCTGCTGGGTCACAAGATCCATTTCGGCAATCGCCGAGTTAATTTGACCGATCCCACTGCTCTGCTCGCTGGACGCAGTGCTGATCGACTCCATCAGCTCACTGACTCGACTCACCTGCTGAGAGACTTCCTCAATCGCCCGCTCCGCCTGCTCTACCGCACTACGACCACCGCTGACTTCCTGAGTAGTGCTATCAATCATCTTGCGAATTTCCTGGGCGGCATCTGCACTGCGACCAGCTAGATTGCGCACTTCGCTGGCGACTACCGCAAAGCCGCGTCCATGTTCACCAGCACGCGCAGCCTCAACCGAGGCGTTGAGTGCCAAAATATTAGTTTGAAAGGCAATGCCGTCGATCACGCTGATCATCTCGGTCATCTTTTCAGCACTCTGGGCGATACGCTGCATGCGCTCCACCAGCTTTTGCATTTGCTGACCGGTTTCCTTGGTGCTGGCAGCGTTCTGCACTGCCAGATCAGTCGCCTGGCGGGCATTATCGGTGTTCTGCTGAACCGTCGAGGTCATCTCCTCCATACTCGAAGCGGTCTGCTGAAGCGACGACGCCTGCTGCTCAGTGCGCGAAGAGAGTTCCTCATTTTCAGCGGCTATCTGCTGAATCGCCGGAGTAACCACTGAGACACGATTCTCTACATCGCCCACGATGCTGGAGAGGCTAAAACGCATGGTGTCCAGGGAGTAGAGCAGCTCGCCCAACTCGTCGTTAGTTTGACGACGTTCACGGGCGGCCAAGTTACCCGCGGCAATTTGGAAAGTGATATACCGCGCGCCCGACAAGCTGCGAAACACGGATTTCAGAATCATTACACTCAAGCCGATCATGACTAAAAAGCCTACCGCCAGTAGCACCAGCTGCGCTATCAGCATTTGCTGACGCCCGCTTTGTGCCTCGGTCACCAGCAATTCGGCATCGGCACGCACCTGCTCAACCAAGGTGCTGTTCATCTCGCGCAGCGACTCTGTGGTCGGCACCACCACGTCATTCAAGGCCTCAAAGGCCGCGAACCCATTACCCTCTTCAATCGCCACAAGGGCGGTTTGCACCGCATCAATCCAGGTATTCAGAGCACTATCAAAAGCCTGGGCGGTCTCATCAGTGACCGTCGCATCCGCATAGTAGCCCGCCCACAGCGTCTGCATGGCATCGGTATACTGGCCAATGTCTGCGTTGACGGCCTCCAGGTCAGCCCGACGAGGGCTTCGTACCGCAGGTTCCAGCGTGCCAACCGTTTGACCAATATAGCGTTCGATATTCTGCAGCGAGGCGACATCGCTCAAACCTGAGCGATTAATGGTTTCCAGCCGCTCGCCGGAGAGTAACAGCGCAGAGACTCCCAACCCACCCGAAAGACAGAGTAGCAGCAGCGACGCCACCACCATACTGATGAGCTTGGCTTTCAGGCTAGTGAACTGAAAGCGCGACAGCATTCCAGTCAAGCCTTTACGCCGCAGCGTGCCATGGGCTAGTGCGTAGTGGCGGGATTTACCTTTTTCGCGAATCTCGGCATAGATTTTTTCTGCCTGGTTAATGGCTTTTTCTGACGCTTTGCGGCGCACGGAAGTGTAGCCGACGATGCGCTCACCGTCCCGCAGCGGCGCCACGGTGGCATTCACCCAGTAGTGATCGCCATTTTTACGCCGATTTTTAACCACGCCTTGCCAGGTTGTCCCCGCTTGGATGGTTTTCCAGAAATCCTTGTAAGCAGCTTCAGGCATATCAGGGTGACGAAGGAGGTTATGGGGAGAGCCAATGAGTTCTTCACGGCTATAGCCACTGACCTCAACAAAAGTAGGGTTGGCGTAGGTCACATTGCCCTTTAAATCCGAGCGGGAAATCAGCACCGCTTCCTCACTCAGAACATACTCACGCTGCGTCACGGGCTGGTTATTGCGCATTAGTTCTCCAAGAATTAGATATTCTTAATTTTTATAAAAGCATAGGTCATTATCGCTATAGATCATCTCGGCAAACCAGTGAACAAATGTAAAAAAAGCGCCTTACTCTCGTAAGACGCTTTAAAAGGTTAGATAGCCATTGCTGCAAATAAAATCAACGCTCTATTTTCGGCCAAACACGACATCTGCCACATCACGGTAGCGCTTGGCAAAGTGCACCGTCATGCCCTCTTTCAGGTAGTCCGGCAACTCTTCGTAATCGCGCTTGTTGGCGTCGGGCAAAATCAATTCAAAAATATCGCTGCGTCGCGCGGCAATGACTTTCTCACGAATACCGCCAACGGGGAGCACTTGGCCGGTTAACGTTAGTTCGCCGGTCATCGCCAAAGGCCTATCGATCGCATGGTGCTTGGCCAGCGAGAGCAGCGCCGTGGTCATGGTGACACCCGCCGAAGGGCCATCTTTCGGCGTGGCGCCCTCGGGTACGTGCAAGTGTACAAACGCCGAGTCAAAGAAGTCGGTATCGGCACCATACTCCTGCAGGTGGCCCAGGGTATAGCTGTAAGCGATATTGGCGGACTCCTGCATCACTTCGCCTAACTTACCGGTCAGTTTAAAACCACGATCCAGTGAGTGTACTTTGCCTGCTTCGATGGGCAATGTTGCCCCCCCCATGGAAGTCCACGCCAGGCCGGTCACTACCCCTTCGCCGGTAAGCACTTTCTCCTTACGGAAAATCGGCGCACCTAAGAACTCCTCCAGGTTTTTAACTGATATCTTGACCGTTTCAGACTCCTCTTCGAGCAGTTTAACGGCCGATTTACGCACAATGCGGTGCAGTTGCTTCTCCAGCTGGCGCACTCCGGCTTCCCGGGCGTAGCCTTCAATGACCTGCTTTAAAGCCGCATCGGAGAGGCTGATCCTCTTTTTCGTCAGGTTGTCGCGCTTGAGCAGCTTCGGCCACAGGTGGTGCTTGGCAATCGCCAGCTTCTCTTCAGCGATATAACCGGAGAGGCGGATCTGCTCCATACGGTCAAGCAGCGGCCCTGGAATCGAATCAAGCGTGTTGGCAGTGCAGATAAACAGCACCTTGGAGAGGTCCATGCGCACATCAAGATAGTGATCAAGGAAATCGACGTTCTGTTCGGGATCAAGTACTTCCAGCAGCGCCGATGCTGGATCGCCCTGAAAGGACTGCCCGAGCTTATCGATTTCATCCAGCATGATAACGGGGTTTTCGACCTCGACCTCTTTAAAGGCTTGCACCAGTTTGCCGGGCATAGCGCCCACATAGGTACGCCGATGGCCTTTAATTTCCGCTTCATCGCGCATACCACCGACTGAGAAACGGTAAAACTGGCGCCCTAAGGCTTCGGCGATCGAACGTCCGATGGAGGTTTTGCCTACCCCAGGAGGGCCTACCAACAATACAATCGAGCCGCCTACGTCGCCTTTGAAAGTACCCTCGGCCAGAAATTCGATAATACGCTCTTTAACGTCTTTCAAACCGTCGTGGTCGCGATCCAGCACCTGGCGGGCATGGGGTAGATCCAACTGATCCTGGCTGGTCACTCCCCAGGGCAGCGAGGTTAACCAATCCAGGTAGTTACGCGTGGTGCCATACTCCGGCGAACCGGTTTCCAACACGCTGAGCTTATTAAGCTCATCGTCAATACGCGATTGAACACGCTCGGGCACTACCAGTGACTCCAAACGCGCTCTAAAGGTATCTACATCGTTTTCTCGATCACCTTTGGAGATACCCAATTCACGCTGGATGACCTTGAGCTGCTCGCGCAGGAAGAACTCGCGCTGGCGATCCTGCATTTGCGCGTTTACCTGCTCGCTGATCTCGCCCTGTAGCAACGCAACATCGATCTCTTTCCGCAGCAGCGGCAGCACTTTCTGCATCCGCTCTTCTACCGAAAGTGTTGCCAGCACATCCTGAAGTTCGGGGCCTTTGGCGGAGGTAATAGCGGCGGCAAAATCGGTCAACGGCCCCGGCTGATGAGGACTAAAGCGGTTGAGGTAGTGCTTGAGTTCTTCACCGTACAGCGGGTTAATCGGCAGCAGCTCTTTAATGCCGTTGATGATCGCCATGGCGTAGGCGCGGGTCTCTTCGTTCTCCGCATCAACCGGCTCTTTAGGGTAGGTCACCTCGACGAGGTAAGGCGGCTCTTTGGAGAGCCAGCGGGTAATTTTAAAGCGCTGAAGCCCTTGAGCGATAAACTGAATCTGATCGTCTTCGCCCTTAAGTTTGTGCACTTTGACCGCAGTACCGATCTCCGGAAAACCTTCGTGATCCAGTGAGGTGACACCCTGCTCGCCCACAAAGGCAACACCCAATGTGTGGTGCGGCGTGTTACCCACACGGCGCATGGTCTCTTCCCAGCGCTCACGATTAATCACCAGCGGCTGTACCTGGGCGGGGAAGAACGGCCGGTTATGAATAGGCAGGAGGTAAATGCGTTCGGGCAGCATTTCACTAGCGGGCACCAGAGAGTTTACCCGCTCGCCGTCTGAGCGGTACTCACTTCCTCCCTGCTTACTATCGGGCTCTTGAGAGCTTTTTTCAGTCTGTTCGTTAGAGTGGTTTGCACCACTGTCTTCACTACTCTCTTCACTAACGGGGGTGTCATCAGTAGTGGATGACTGCTCATCATCAAGTTGCCAATCAAGATGTTCAGCGTCGTGTTCGTAATCCTGGTCGCTCATGCGTCCTCCAATGAACCGATACCGGCGGTGAGAACCGCCTAGTGTTGTCCATGGAATGCGGGCAGTGGGCCAAAACTTCAACCCTTCGCGAGTAGAACAGTCAGTTTAGCGGCGCTCCCTGCGACCGTAGGTAAACTTTTCTTTTAAAATTATTGAGGCCAAAGCTCGGGCATCGGGCGCCCATTGATACGCCAAACGCCACGCACCACATCAAACTGCAGCTCCCGAGTGCCCAGGGGCAGACCTAACCATAATGCGGCGACGGTAGGCGCATCGTGCCAGGTAAAGTCGCCATCAATGCGCTCCAGCCATTTCGCCTGCTCTTTCTTTTTATCGAGGTTAACCACACTCAGCTCATCCAACTGGCGGGCATCAAAAAACAGCGCGCCATCCGCATCCAGGCGAATACCCAACAGCGGGCTATCGATAGCAACGGTCGTGACATCTAAACGCGGCGAGTCGCTAAGCACTTTGCGCAGATCCGGCTCTAAACGGGCCAGCAACCCTTCGGCCATAGGTAGACTAGCGTCTCCCCAGGCGGCTTCCTGACGCAAACGACGAATCACTTGGCGAACCGCATCGGCATTCAAACGCGAAAGTTCCATCTCTATGCGGCCATTGAGCAACGGCATGTCCGGCGCTTGAGAAGGCACCATCACATCGCCCACTTCAAGCTCGCCTTTGATACGGAGTTCGCTCTCATCCAGCACCATATGGCTGTTTAGATCGAGAGGTGAAAACTGGATATCGTAGGAGGGGTAGCTGAGCGTCAGCGTTTCAATATGCAGGTGATCGCGTTGAGCAAAGTGGTAAGCATCATCAATATAAGTATAGCGGCTTTCGAGCACCGTGGGGCCTATCGCAAGCTGGGCCATACCGTCGGTCAGGGTAAGTTGATCAAATAACGCGCGTAGTCGCCAATCGCCAAACACGCCTTCCAAGCGCAGCCGACCACCGCGGACGGCTAAATCGCGGCCATTTTGTTGAATCACAAAGGGGGCAAGGGCAAGGCGCAATTCGCTATGACCGCTAAGGGTGTGATAGCGCCCCTGCCAACGCGGCACAGAGGGGGCGGTGACCTCACCCACGGCTTGCTGCAGAACGGTATCGAGACGTGGTAGTACGGTGCCTTCGACATCCGTGCTTAAAATACCGTGCCGCGCGCTATACGTGAGCTCAAGGCGCCAGGGTCGACCCAAAAGCGGTGACAGTATCACCCTGCCTTGGGAGCTTAACCACCCTTGATGACTCTCAGTACGATTGACGCGCCACTCGCCCCGCGCCTCCAGATCTTCGAGCGCTTGGCGTAGACTGCGCTCAAACAGCACACTGGAGAGTAGCTGCGCTGCCATCCACACTACGGCTATAATCGCCAGCGTGGGGACAATCAGACGTTCCTTGCGCATGCTACCTCCTTGAAGCCAACGCCTTGCAGCCAATGCGCTCGAAAAAAGTTATCAACCGCTCCTGATCACTATTCACCACTCACCACTCACCACTCACCACTCACCACTCACCACTCACCACTCACCACTCACCAAGCTTAGTGTAGCCAGAACCACAGGTGCATAGTACTCCAGGCGTAGGCCCCAGCCATCACGTCATCGATCATAATACCAAAGCCGCCCGCCACGCGGCGGTCAGCCCAGCGAATCGGCCAGGGCTTAAAGACATCGAAGATGCGAAATACCACAAATCCCCATAGCGCAGCCTCCCACGAAAAAGGCACCGCCGCCATGGTTAGCCAGTAACCCACAAACTCATCCCACACGATACCCGAGTGGTCGTGTACCCCTAAATCGTGGGACGTTTTATCACATAGCCAAACGCCAATAACAAAGGTGACAAAACAAATACTCAGGTACCACCCCAGGGGCAGTTCCGCCATCATCCAGTAGAACGGAATGGCCGCTAGCGTGCCAAAGGTACCCGGTGCCCAAGGCACAGCGCCGCTGCCTAAGCCAAAGGCAAAAAAATGTGTTGGACGGCGCCAGACACTTTTAGGTGCACGATTCATGGCGCTTCCCCACTAAAATGCTGCCAGCCGGCATAGCCGCTGACATAACGACTCAGTTCACTCTGGCCAGAGGCAGTAACGCCTAACGCTTCACTACAGTGGCCAATGACGGTCAGCGCTAGACCCAATGGCGCTAAACGCTGTTGCGCCTCTGCGACGTCGTCAGCGCCGAGGGTAACAAGCAGTTCGTAATCATCCCCGCCTGAAAGTGCCGCCTTTAGTGCAGCTTCCCGACCTAGGGAGCTTTCCAGTTCGTCCGCCAGTGGTAAGGCGTCTAGCGCGATGACGGCTCCGACCTGCGAAGCGTCGCGAATATGCGCCAAGTCGGCCAGTAGCCCATCGGAGATATCCAGTGCAGCGGTGGCTAAGTCGCGCAACGCCAGGCCCGCCGCTAAGCGCGGTTGTGGCAATAGGTAGCGACTTAACAATGGATGCGCCAGATCGCGCTCGCCCTGCTGCCAAAGCGCCAGCCCGCCTGCCCCACCACCTAGTGCACCGGTGACAGCGATCAGATCTCCCGCCTGGGCACCGCTACGGGTCAAGGCTTCGCCCACCGGGAGTTCACCCATCACAGTAACGCCTATGGAAAGCGCACCGGAAGTGACATCGCCCCCCACCAGCGTGGTGGCGTGCTGCTGACAAAGCGTATGAAAGCCTCGCGCATAGTCTGTAAGCCAAGCATGGGTGGCTTCATCATTGGTAAACTGGCGCTGATCAAGGGTTAACGCCATCAAACACCAACGCGAAGTCGCCCCCATGGCGGCCAGATCGCTCAGCGCAACGGCCAAGGCACGGTGACCCACCGCAAATGCTGATGCTTCGCGGGGAAAGTGTACATCCACCACCGAGGTATCAACGCTCACGACCAACTGTTGGCCTGCTTGCGGCAACAGCAGCGTGGCGTCGTCTCCACATCCCAGTGTGACGCCATTTGACGCAGCCGACGCCTCCTGCGACGACATAAAGTAGCGTCGAATCAAATCAAATTCGGCAAGCACAAAGGCCCCTTAAACGCATTGTCATACCGCTCGCGTTCAGAGACGACGAGCGCTGACCTCGGCACTGCGCAAGCGAATAGCCAGCTTGTCGAGAATGCCGTTCACGTATTTATGGCCATCGGTGGCGCCAAATGACTTAGCCAGCTCAACGCCTTCGTTAATGACGACACGATAAGGTACTTCCATGCGGCGGGAAAGCTCGTAAGCGCCCAACCGTAGGATGGCCAACTCTACCGCATCGAGATCTTCTAAGCGGCGGTCTAGCAGGGGAGAGATTTCACGATCCAGTTCCGCTTTGAACCGCACGGTATTATGGAGTAACTCGTGAAACAGCGCCTTGTCGGCGATCTCCATCACCTTGACCCAATTTTCGTGATCTTCCAGGTCATCGTCGGCGACCTGGCTACGAAACTCGGCTTCAATGGTGGTAATAGATTTACCCGTCATGTGCCATTGATAAAGCCCCTGCACCGTTAATTCCCGCGCCGCGTGGCGGCCCTGCTGAGCGGCAGAGGGTTTACGCTCGCTCATTGGGTATCTCCTGACGGTAGCGCACGGAGCAGAGAGACCATTTCCATCGCGGCCATGGCAGCTTCGGTGCCTTTGTTACCGGCCTTGGTGCCTGCACGCTCAATCGCTTGCTCAATGGTTTCAACGGTTAACACACCATTAGCCACCGGGGTATCAAACTCAAGCTGTAAGTGATTAATCGCCGTATTACAGCCGCCCGCCACGTATTCAAAATGCGGTGTGCCACCGCGAATGACCGCGCCCAGGGCAATCACTGCGTCGGGTTTCATTACCTTCAACACGCGCTTCACCGCCAGCGGGAGTTCCCAGGCGCCCGGCACGTGAACAATGTGGATATGCTCGGCGTCGACACCGTGACGGGTCAAGCTGTCGACGGCGCCTTCCACCAGGCTATCGACCACGTGATGGTTAAAACGGCCGACCACGATGACATAGCGGCCATCGACATCAACAAACGTACCTTCAACTTGAGTGAGGGAGTGCATCAATTTATTCCTGCTGAATTAGTTCTGCTGAGAAGTTGGTTCATACGCCGTGTCATTAGGGCCCAGACGCTCTACGACTTCGAGGTCAAAGCCGGACAGCGCCGAAAACTTCCACGGTGAACTAAGTAATCGCATTTTACCCACGCCTAAATAGCGCAGAATCTGAGAACCGGTGCCGATGGTCAAGTAGTTACCGGCACCGTCGGAGTCGCTGGTACGCGGCTGGCGCACGCGATCCAAAAAGATATCCAGCTGGTCTTTCAAATCCTGGTGCGGGCGGCCGTCGTCAATCAACACAAACACGCCTGGCGCGGCACTGGCAATCTCTTCCAGCGCGCGATGGGCATCCCAGCGGCACTGTTCGTCTTTCATCAAGCCCATTACATCGCGCAGCGTATCAGTCAGATGCACGCGCACCGTGGTGGCCTGTTCCGGCGTGGGCTGACCGTTCACCAACGCCAAATGGTGAGCGCCCTGGATACGATCACGGAACACGTGCAGCTCAAGCTCGCCATGGGAGGTCATGACCGTTGACGCTTCCAGATGATCGATGGTCTGTTCGTTAACGATACGGTAGTGAATCAGATCCGCGATGGTACCGATCTTAATACCGTGCTCCTGGGCGAAGGCTTCAAGCTCGGGGCGGCGCGCCATGCTGCCATCATCATTCATAATCTCGCAGATTACACCGCTAGGGTCACAGCCCGCCAGTGCCGCCAAATCACACGAAGCTTCCGTATGCCCGGCACGGCGCAGCACGCCGCCCGGCTCGGCCATCAGCGGAAAGATATGGCCTGGCTGAACGATATCAGAGGGCTTTGCATTGGGTGCCACCGCGGCTTGCACGGTACGCGCACGATCTGCAGCTGAAATACCCGTCGTGACGCCTTCGGTTGCCTCAATGGAGAGAGTAAACTTGGTGCCAAAACCGGAACCGTTATCACGCACCATTAGCGGCAGATTAAGCTGCTCACAGCGGGCGCGAGTCATCGGCATGCAGATCAAGCCGCGGGCGAAACGGGCCATAAAGTTGATATGCTCGGCCTGCACTTTTTCGGCGGCCATGATGATATCACCTTCATTTTCGCGATCCTCATCATCCATGAGAATCACCATTTTGCCCTGGCGGATATCGTCCACCAGCTCGGCGATAGGGGCTAAGCCTCTAGAGGAGGGGTGCGCCATGGAATCTCCAATAAGTGTTGTCACGATAGCTTGTCAGGATAGGTTATCGAGAAAGAGTGTCGCGAGAGTGAGTCACGATTTTGCGCGTCAGGGTACCTTGCTCTCGCAAAATTCGCCAGATGCGCTAGTCGCTAGAGGGGATGCAATAATGCGCCAATCGCGCCCTACTGCTCGCATATCGTGAATGGTTAACCGCCGCTGATCGGCCATACGTGAGAGCCCTGGCAACGCAAAAAGGGGCCGCGCTTCGCCGCCTAACAGTGTGGGGGCAACAAACAGCTGTAGCTCATCGACCAACGCCGCATCGAGCATAGCGCCCGCCAATGTCGCTCCGGTTTCCACCAGCAGTTCATTAACCTGTTCATTTTCGGCTAACCACTGCAGCATTGCCACTAAATCGATACGGCCATCGCTACCGGCGGGCAACACCTGTACTTCAGCGCCCGCCTGAGTTAACCGTTCCCGCTTCTCTTCCAAGTGGTCTGATGTGGTGATCACTAGCGTACGCCCAGGCTCGCTTAAACAGGCTGCCGCCAGAGGTAGGCGCAAGTGGGTATCTAAAATCACCCGCAGGGGCTGGCGGTGAACCACTTGGTCTGCGTTGTTCAGCTGTAACTGCTCTGCTCGTAACGTCAGCCGAGAGTCGTCCATAATGAGCGACTCAACGCCGCTTAATATCGCGCTGGAGCGTGCCCGTAGCCGCTGCACCTGGGTGCGTGCTTCAGGCCCGGTGATCCACTGAGACTCCCCCGACCCCATGGCGGTACGACCATCTAGACTCATCGCCATTTTCAGGCGCACAAAGGGACGCTGCTGGGTCATGCGAGCAATAAAGCCGGGATTCAGAGCGCGCGCGTCACTCTCTAATAACCCCACCGCCACCTCAACACCCGCCTCTTCAAGCAGACGAATACCGCGGCCACTCACCTGCGGGTTCGGATCCACCATGGCAACCACTACCCGCGACACCTTCGCTTCCTGGAGCGCCACCGCGCAGGGGCCAGTGCGGCCGGTGTGGGAACAAGGCTCCAGGGTGACGTACGCGGTCGCGCCCAGGGCTTGCTCACCAGCATCATTCAACGCGTGAATTTCGGCGTGGGGTTCACCGGCACACAGGTGAAAGCCTTCACCGACAATCTGCTCGTCACGCACAATCACACAGCCGACCCGCGGGTTGGGATCCGTGGTGTATAAGCCTTTTTGCGCCAGTTGCAGCGCCCGCGCCATATAGCGGTGGTCGGCTTGGCTAAAGACAGCACTCATTTTGACGACTCGCTGCCATGGCCCAGTCGGGAAGAGGGCTCTTGGGACAGCCGGTCAATCTCAGCGCGAAATTCATCCAGATCCTGGAACTTGCGATATACCGAAGCAAAGCGGATATAGGCTACGTGATCGAGGGTTTTAAGCGCTTGCATGACCGACTCGCCAATATCACGGGCGTTGATTTCGCGATCGCCCCGGGCACGTAAGGTTTGGCGGATGCGCTCTACCGCCGCTTCAATGGCTTCTGCACTGACCGGACGCTTTTCCAGCGCACGCAACATACCTGCCCGCAGTTTGGCTTCATTAAAGCTCTCGCGGGAGCCGTCGGACTTCACCACCCGCGGCATTACCAATTCTGCGGTTTCGTAGGTGGTAAAGCGCTCTTGGCAGCTCGCACACTGGCGTCGACGGCGTACCTGATCACCATCCGCTACCAGTCGCGAATCAGTCACTCGAGTATCGTTTGCACCACAAAAAGGGCAATGCATGGCGGTCAACCTGTTGTCAGCTCGTGTCGGCGTACCGCACGAGTTAGCGTGTTATAACCTGTCAATGTGTGTGCTATTAATAGCGTTTTAGCAGTAGTAACTGCCACAAGCTAATGTATCTTAGCGTTTAAACGCGGTATCAACCTCGTATTGTAACGATTTGGCACACAAGCTGCAGCGTTTGTGGCAGATTGTTTATCAGGAGCTACCCATGCCCCCCTTTGAGCAGACCGTTAACGACTACCTCAGCCACCTTTATGGCCCCAGGGCGGGGGAAGTGCAGCGCCGTTTAAACCAGCGTCTAGCGCATTTTCAGTCGCTTGCCCCATTTTCATCCAGCTCCGGTAGAACCAGCACTAAAAATGCACCCTCTTGGAGCGAAAAAGATCAGTGGGTGATCAGCTACGGTGACTCGATTATTGAAGATGGTGTGCCGCCGTTGGCAGTGCTTAGCGATTTTCTTCAAGCGCGGTTGGGCGATCGCATCAGCGGTGTACATGTACTGCCCTTCTTTCCCTGGAGCAGCGACGACGGCTTTTCGGTGATCCACTACCGGGAAGTGAACCCCGATCTTGGTGATTGGTCGCACATCCGCGAACTCGCCAGCCATTACGACTTAATGGCCGACCTGGTGCTCAATCACGTCTCACGGGAGTCTCTCTGGTTTGTGGATTACCTGAGCGGCAGCCTGCCCGGCCGCGACTACTTTATCGAAGTCGATCCAGAGACCGATGTCTCCCAGGTGGTGCGCCCACGCAGCAGCCCGCTGCTGGTGCCCATTTCCACCCGGCGTGGCACCCGCTACCTGTGGGCGACGTTCTCCGAAGACCAGCTTGACCTGAACTTTGAAAATCCGGATGTGCTGCTGGAGTTCGTGGGTATTTTGCTGTTCTACCTGGAGCAAGGAACGCGGATTGTACGTTTGGATGCGGTGGCCTTTCTGTGGAAGCGGCTGGGTACTGCCTGCATTCACCTGCCGGAAACCCACACTGTGGTGCGGCTGCTACGAGCGATTGTGGATCACGTGGCCCCAGGTACCCTGTTAATCACCGAAACCAATGTGCCCCACCAGGAAAATATCAGTTATTTTGGCTTGGATCGGTTGCCAGCGGGGGACCCCAACGAAGCCCATATGGTGTATCAGTTTGCCCTCCCCCCGCTGCTATTGCACACCCTCACCCGGGGCGAAGCGAGCACCTTACAAACCTGGCTTGCCAGCCTTCCGGTACTGCCCGACCAATGCACCTACCTCAACTTTACGGCCAGCCACGACGGCATTGGCGTTCGCCCCTTGGAAGGTTTATTGCCCGATCACGAGCGGGATGCGCTGCTGGAGCTGATGCACCGTTTCGGAGGCTTTGTCAGCATGCGTAGCAACCCCGATGGAAGCGATACGCCCTATGAGATCAATATCACCTGGTTTGAAGCCATGCGCGGCACCCGCCGCGGCCCCGACCCGTGGCAGGTAGCGCGTTTTCTATGCAGCCAAGCAATTATGCTGAGTTTGCAAGGTATCCCCGCGCTGTATATTCACACCCTAACTGGCACACTCAATGACGTGGAAGGCGTTGAGCGCAGTGGGCGGCTACGTTCGATCAACCGCCGGCGCTGGCAGCGTAGCGAGCTTGACCTCCTACTCGATAGCCCGTCGACGCCCACTCACGATGTTTTCCACGCCTTAAACCGGCTATTAGACCAGCGCCGCAAGGAGCCCTGCTTTCACCCCAATGCCGCCCAGCGAGTGTTAGTCTCGGCACCGGAACTGCTGGCGGTAGAGCGCGGCCCGCTCCACGATGGTCGCCGGCTGCTAGCGCTGTATAACGTCACCGACCTACCGCTTCCTTTAGAGAATATGGGTGAGGCAGTTACCCAGGCACTTGAAAAACACGCCTGGCAAGCGCTGGATCCTGGCAACCCATGGATTCCCGAAGGCACGCTACCGCCATACGCGGTACGCTGGCTGGTAGCTGATCGTTAATGCCATTTCGTTAATACCATTGAGAAATCTAAAGTTTCAAAAACCGTAAACTTCAAAAACCGTAAGTTGCGACATATTGCCCCAGTTATAAAGCGCATAATCCCTAAATAATGTTGTGCTGCGATAATCGCAACACGGCATTATTTTAGGGATTGCCAGCACTAAGGCGGCGGTTATTAAATCTCTAGCCTCTCACTCTTATTCAAACAAGGCGCTGCAATGCACTTAAAACGTCACGCTGGCATAAGTGGTTTTCTCCTGCTGGCAGGATTGGTCGGCACCTCTGCGAGCTATGCCGATGAGCTACCCGCCCCTATTCAGGCACTTGCCGACCAAGGCTTGGAAATTCATGGTCAATTCGATGCCCCCGGAGGGTTGCGCGGCTACGGCGCCAGCGTGCAGGGCCAGGACATGGCGATTTACCTGACGCCGGATGGCGAGCACGCCGTGGTGGGTACACTAATGGATAATGAGGGGAATGACCTTACCGAAGCGCAACTGGATGAGCATGTACGTGCACCGCTAGAGGCACAAACATGGCAGCTATTAAGCGAAAGCCACTGGATACAGGACGGCAATGTGGATGCCCCCCGGGTGATTTACACCTTCACGGATGCCAACTGCCCCTACTGCCGTCAAATGTGGCAAGACGTTCGCCCCTGGGTGGAAGCAGGTGAGGTGCAGCTACGCCATATCATGGTAGGTATCTTAGCACCCGACAGCCCTGGAAAAGCAGCCGCTATTCTCGGCGCCGACGATCCAGCGGCGACACTGCATGCCCATGAAAGCGGCCAGCAGGAAATCGAAGCTAGTGCCCAACCGAGAGAAATTGAAGAGCAGGTGTACGCCAATAACCAGTTGTTCGAAGAGCTGGGCCTATATGCAACCCCCACTTCCGTTTTTCAGCGTGAAACAGAGAACGGGGCCGTGCGTCTTGACCGTATTCAGGGTATGCCCAGTGATGAGCGGCTGATCGAGATGATGGGCAGTGAAACACCTTGATGAACTTAGCCTGCCACCGCTAGCTGAGATTGCCGCGTCGCTGCGCTCCTCGCAATGACGTAGGTGATGTCATTGAAATCCTTCACCTGTCATTGCGAACGTAGTGCAGCAATCTCGGGGTTAATCTGCCACTGCCAAAGATTGCCGCGTCGCTGCGCTCCTCGCAATGACGTAGGTGATGTCATTGAAATCCGCTACCTGTCATTGCGAACGTAGTGAAGCAATCTCGGGGTTAATCTGCCACCGCCGCCAAAGATTGCCGCGTCGCTGCGCTCCTCGCAATGACGTAGGTGATGTCATTGAAATCCTTCACCTGTCATTGCGAACGTAGTGCAGCAATCTCGGGGTTAATCTGCCACCGCCAAAGATTGCCGCGTCGCTGCGCTCCTCGCAATGACGTAGGTGATGTCATTGAAATCCGCTACCTGTCATTGCGAACGTAGTGAAGCAATCTCGGGGTTAATCTGCCACCGCCGCCAAAGATTGCCGCGTCGCTGCGCTCCTCGCAATGACGTAGGTGATGTCATTGAAATCCTCTACCTGTCATTGCGAACGTAGTGAAGCAATCTCGGGGTTAATCTGCC
>NZ_VCQL01000120.1:0-438 GCF_005937175.1 Halomonas sp. ATBC28
GATCATCCGTGCGAATCGGATCGTGATGAACGATCTGCCGGATGGGATCAAAACGATCCGCATTACGGAAAATCGCCTTAACATGCCGCAGGTGACGACGGAAACCGATGTCGCCAGCCTGAAAAATCATCTCGCCGGAGAGCCGTTGGGCCACGAAACGACGCTGGCGCAAAAACGCGTCGAGCCAGTGGTTCCGCAGTCCACCGAGCAGGGCTGGTATATCGACAAATCACGCTTTGATTTCCATATCGATCCGGTGCTGAACCAGTCGGTCGGTGGCCCGGAAAACTTTTACATGTATCAGCTGGGCGTGATGGGAACGGCAGATTTGTGGCTGACGGACCATCTGCTGACCACCGGCAGCCTGTTTGCAAATCTTGCCAACAACTACGACAAGTTTAACTACACTAATCCTCCGCAGGACTCGCACTTACCGCG
>NZ_VCQL01000121.1:0-438 GCF_005937175.1 Halomonas sp. ATBC28
CGATGCCGACCGTGGCCAGCACGGCGTCGGCCAGCACCTCCATGCCGGCCCGGGCCCAATCCGGCGTGAT
This sequence comes from Halomonas sp. ATBC28, assembly GCF_005937175.1. Classification (NCBI taxonomy): domain Bacteria; kingdom Pseudomonadati; phylum Pseudomonadota; class Gammaproteobacteria; order Oceanospirillales; family Halomonadaceae; genus Halomonas; species Halomonas sp. ATBC28. Next base: position 71 of record NZ_VCQL01000121.1, read on the forward strand.
GCTCTCGGCCTCGTTGTGGCTGATGCCGCCGTGGCACGGGCAGAACACCAGGGCCGCCGGCACCGTCCGGGCGCAATAGACGGCGTCGTGATAGATCGCGGTCGGCATCCGGGTCCAGGCATGGCCCCGCGCCTCGGCCGCCGCCTGGACGCGGTCCACCAGGACCGGATCGAACGGGGTCAGCGGCGCCCGCCAGAACTCCTCCACCCGGATCGCGACGCCCCGCTCGGCGGCGAGCGCGTCGGCCCGGGCCAGGATCCGCTCCCGCATCGCCTCCAGCTGACCGGGGTCGCCGTGGCGGGTGTCGAGGCTGAACCAGACCCGGCCCGGGGTGATGTTGCGGCTCGCGGGCTCGGCTGTCAGGACTC
>NZ_VCQL01000122.1:0-437 GCF_005937175.1 Halomonas sp. ATBC28
ATTTACTCATCGGGGTGGCAATATGATCGTCTATCCAGTGATTCGCCCCCTGGTCGTGATAATCACCGCCGCCAGCGCCTTTTTCTGCTGTCGCACCGCCAGTAAACCAGGCGCGAACCTGTTAATTTTTGGTAGGGTCATGATGTTCTCCATTGTTATGAGGCTTGTAAGTCAAAGGGACTTTTCCATCCCAACAGACGTGAAATATCCCTGGCGCAGGCAATGGCCTTGCCCGCCAGATAATCACGGTATTCTTCATTGATTTGTAAGCGGGTACCGACCACCGAGATCGCAGCGGTAAGCTCGTTATTGGCGTTAAACACCGGCGCAGCGACACAACGGACATCGGCGTAATCTTCGCCGTTGTCATAGCTCCAGCCCTGACGGCGAATACGCGCCAGTTCTTCGTGAAGTTGCTGTGGATGAGTAATCGTTGT
>NZ_VCQL01000123.1:0-437 GCF_005937175.1 Halomonas sp. ATBC28
GAAGACTACTGTGAAGCATTCGTTCAAGCAGCAGAAGACTTTGCTGTAATGGTGGCTGTAGAAGCTGGTGAAATAAAAGCGAATTGTTCTTGTCCAAAGCTAGCTTCCTTTCAAAAAGAATGTCAGCATATTGCAGCTGTTTTGCTGGAGATTAAGAAATTTCAGCTGAGTGGCAAGGAGCCTGCTACTATGCAAGAAACGAATACAAATGTATCAGATGATTTTTTTGCTTTATTTAATCAGACTAGTTTTCCTTCACCAAAGAAACAACGCCACTTTGAGAAAAGAGAAGTAGTTCCAGTTGAATTTTTGATGAAAATTATTCCAGTTGGATCAGAAGCGAATATGTTTGGCATCGAAATTCACCTTTTATCCAATAAAATAAAAAACATTCGTCAATTTTTAGAAGTAATAAATGCCGGCAATATGTATCAATA
>NZ_VCQL01000124.1:0-436 GCF_005937175.1 Halomonas sp. ATBC28
CCTCAGTTTCCATGCGCCTCGCAGTTCTCGACGACGACCCGATCCTTCTCGATCTTCTCCAGGTGACGGCCACACGCGCCGGCCACACCTGCCACCTCTACCAGGAAGGCAAGGAACTGCTGAAGGCGCTGCGCACGGACACCTACGACCTGCTGGTGGTGGACTGGCACCTTCCGGACATGGAGGGGCTGGAGGTGATCCGCACCGTGCGCGCGGCCTCGGACAACGTGCCCATCCTCTTCATCACCCGCCGCAATGCCGAGCAGGACCTGGTGGAGGCACTGGCCTGCGGCGCCGACGATTTCATGACCAAGCCCTTGCGCATGGGCGAGTTCATGGCGCGCTGCGGCGCCCTGCTGCGGCGCGCCTATCCGCAGGCGGTGGCCGGCACGCTGGTGTTCGGCCGCTACCGGTTCGATCCGGAGCAGCGCAGTCT
>NZ_VCQL01000125.1:0-436 GCF_005937175.1 Halomonas sp. ATBC28
GGCCGGCGATGCCCATGCGCAGTTGCTCGGCATGCTGGGCGTCGTTGGAGGCGCTGCTGTCCTCCTTGAGCACGAGTTCGCCGAGTTCGAACCAATTGGGCTGTACGCCCTTGGAGGCCAGCAGCCGAAGCACGCGCGGCAGCAGTTGACGGAAGGCCTCACCCCGAGATGTGAGCAGCCGCGTCACGCGAGACTCGGCCACGCCCGCCTGGGCCAGTTGCCGGCCGAGCTGGCCGGTGCCGTTATGCCCCGCGAGCGCCATGCCATGGGCAATGAGTGCCCAGCGTGGCCAGGTTTCAGGACGCCAAGTCTCGGGTTGCAGGCCCGCCGAGAGCAGTGCACGCGAGAGGGCCGCGATCTCATGCGGGCGCAGTGCATCGGGGTCCATGCGTGCCAATGCCGCGCGGTCGCCGGGCCCGGCCTGGCGCACATGGGC
>NZ_VCQL01000126.1:0-436 GCF_005937175.1 Halomonas sp. ATBC28
TCAATAACCTGACCGTAAATATCGTAAATGTCTGCGCCATAGCGTTTCTGACCAAAGAACGCCTGCCACGGATCTGGCGTGACGTAATCAGTAATATTCAGCACACCGCTATCAACGGCAGACACCAGCACATTCACCTGTTTAGGCTTCTCGCCATTTTTAGTGCTGGCTTTAATTTTCACGGTTAATGGTTGATTGGGACGCATTTTTGCTGGTGTTTCCAGCGCCAGATCGAGGCGACGGTTTTCATCGCCAAGCGGCAGATGCAACACACCAACCGCGCGTTTGGGCGTCGCGGAGCGAGATTTATCGCCAGGATGTACCACCAGCGTACTTAAATACAGATCATGACGATTCCAGGTTTTATCGACCGGAATCGTCAGATCCAGCCCTTGAGCCCGAACATCAATCTCTTGCCACCACAGCGGCCCTTCAC
>NZ_VCQL01000127.1:0-434 GCF_005937175.1 Halomonas sp. ATBC28
GCGCAGAGCAGGAAAAAGTTCAGCATCCCCAGCGCGATGTATGGCAGCTGTTTGCCAAGTAAAAATTCGCTACGGGTGGTGGGGGTCACGTAAAGGTTGATAATCGACCCTAGCTCTTTTTCCCGCACCACGCTAAGGGCGCTTAGCATTGACGGGATCATCATCAGCAGAAGCGGGATCACCGCCGGAACAATCGCCGGCAGGCTTTTTACGTCCGGGTTATAGCGATAGCGCGTCTCAATATTCATCAGCCCGCTTTGGCTGGCGGGTGTGGACTGTCGGCTCGCCACATCCTGTAGCCAGCTCTGGTGCATGGCCTGCACGTAGCCTTTTACCGTTTCGGCGCGGCTCGGCATCGCACCGTCGATCCAGACACCGAGTTCCACGGGCGTACCACGCGCGATATCGCGCCCGAAATTGGGAGGGATCTCAAT
>NZ_VCQL01000128.1:0-431 GCF_005937175.1 Halomonas sp. ATBC28
TCGCTCAACGACACCAATCCGACTTGGTCATGACGTGGGGCAGCTGGGGGCAATTCGATGCCAAGCAGCTGATCAAGGATTGCGAGCGCCACGGTGTGTCACACCCTCTTCCCGGCTTTGAGCATGTGAACCTCAAGCGCCAGTTCGCCAAGGCCCGGAAAATCAAAGAGGTGGGCATGGCCAGAGCTTTGCAGATGGTCGGTATGGCGCTTGAAGGGTCGCATCACCGGCCTGGACGATGCTCGCAACATTGCGAAGCTACTCCCCTGGTGTCGGCCCACGTGAGGGGGGGTCAATCCGCAACGCGAAAACCTGGGTTCAGCCTGCCATGTGCGATGGCGACCTAATGGACCTTGGGCGCATCAACAATTGGAGATTACACATGAGCACCTCAGCAGCACAGATCAGCGCCTGGGGCAACGGCCTCGCAC
>NZ_VCQL01000129.1:0-428 GCF_005937175.1 Halomonas sp. ATBC28
GCGTCAGGTGGCGAAATGCATCCAGTTTATCGAGCAGCGCATTCTGCCCGCTAATTACGCCAGGGTAGTCCATCATTTCTGCAAGGCCGGTAACCTGCGGATGGTCCCGCCAGGCGAGCATCTGTTCAAGGGTAAAACTGGCACCGTTAACATCGCAGCCTTCCAGGGCGGGTACGCAAGAGCTGACCTGTAAGTACTGGTTTTGCCTTGCCTGTTCGGCACAGCGGGCAAACCAGGCGAATCCGGCTTCTCCCATCACGTTGACGATTTCATGAGGGTCGCAAATAACGGTCGTCAGGCCGCGCGGCAGGGTAGCGGTTTCAAAAGTGACCGGCGTCATCATGCTGGATTCAATATGCAGGTGAGCATCAATAAACCCTGGCACCGCCGTTGCGCCGCGAGCATCAATCCGCTGCAAAGCCGGAGCA
>NZ_VCQL01000012.1:0-176066 GCF_005937175.1 Halomonas sp. ATBC28
CAGCACGTCTTTGAGACGCTACCCTCTCTCAACGACGATGACCTCAACACGCTACTGCCCTGGCAGTGGAAAGAGACCTTACCGGTCTAGGCAATGACTGCCTAGATGGGGTTATTGGAGCGCTTACTTTGCCTTAGTGGGTACGCTGTTAATCCTGCCGATTATCTTGATGTACACCGCCTGGAGCTACTATGTCTTCCGCGGCAAGGTGAAACCTGGCGATGCTTATCATTAACCCCCTATCCCCTGTGTATTGAGGAGTAAGACAATGAAGCCTCTCGCCAAGCGCCTGGGCTGGTTAGTCACCATCTGGCTTTCGAGTGTGGGTGTTCTCTTGCTGATTTCATTGGGACTTAAGTTTGTGATGGGAATGGCGGGATTGACCAGCTAACGACCTCTTTTGCACCCATAGCTCAAAAAGAGAATGCTGAACCCTTTCTCAGCAAGGATCCAGCATTTACATCTACTTCAGCAGACGCTGTTTAGCACTCAATGGCATTCACGGCTAATCCACCTTTAGACGTCTCTTTGTACTTATCCAGCATGTCTCTGCCGGTATCCCGCATGGTACGAATCACCTTATCCAACGAGATAAAGTGAGTACCATCGCCGCGTAGGGCCATTTGAGCAGCATTGATCGCCTTTACCGTTGCAATGGCGTTGCGCTCAATACAGGGAACCTGAACCAGCCCCCCAACGGGGTCACAGGTTAATCCTAAATTGTGCTCCAGGCCGATTTCGGCCGCATGCTCGACTTGTTCGGGTGTACCGCCCATCACATCCGCCAGGCCCGCTGCTGCCATGGCACATGCCGATCCGACTTCTCCCTGGCAGCCCACTTCAGCGCCGGAGATCGAAGCATTTTTCTTGCAGAGAATGCCAATGGCGCCGGCCGCCAGCAAAAAATCCACCACGTTTTTCTCGCAGGCGTTGGGCTGAAACTTCATATAGTAGTGCAAGACAGCGGGGATGATGCCCGCGGCGCCGTTGGTCGGCGCCGTGACCATGCGCCCCCCTGCGGCATTCTCTTCGTTGACGGCGAGGGCAAAGATATTCACCCACTCCATCGCTGAGAACGTCGAGGCTATCAGGCACTCATTCTGCTCGGCTGCTTGAAGGCGCTGGTGAAGCAGCTTGGCCCGGCGCTTAACTTTTAACCCACCCGGCAGTATCCCTTCGTGGGTTAGCCCATTGTCGATGCATTCACACATCACTTTCCAGATACGCCACAGTTCGTTTCTGACCTCCTCCTCCGTCCGCCAGACTTTCTCATTTTCCAGCATCAGCCGGCTGACACTTAGCTGCTCTTTTTTACATAGCGCCAAGAGCTCGTCTGCCGTATCGAAGTTGTAAGGAAGGGTAACGCCACCCAAATCGTCCAGTAGCATATCCACCTGGGCCTGTTCAACCACGAAGCCGCCGCCCACCGAGTAATAGGTATTTTCATACACCAAGTCGCCCTGATGCGTAAAAGCCGCCAGCTTCATGGCATTAGGGTGATGAGGCAAGCTCTCTTCATGAAAATACAGGTCACTCTCCCAAACAAACTTCACTTCTTTTTGTCGACCAAGCTGTAATGACTGACTCTCTTTAAGCGCCTGAATGGCTGGCTCAATAATCGAGGGATCTATTGTGCTAGGGCGTTCACCCATCAATCCCATAATAATTGCGTTATCGGTGGCATGTCCGATACCCGTGGCGGACAACGAGCCATAAAGATGGACTTCAAGATGCCCTACCTCATCGAGCTGGCTGTTTTCGCGCAGGGTTGTGACATACTTAAAAGCCGCCTGCATGGGCCCGACGGTATGGGAACTGGAGGGGCCTACTCCAATCTTAAAAAGGTCGAAAACACTGATAGGCATTGGAGCACCTCTTGACGTATAAACAGGGGAAAAATCAGGCGGTGCCTGACAATTTCAATAAGTTATTGATGTGATGATAAATAAAACTAATCTATCTTTTATTGATGATATTTTTATATTTATAAAATGATACTTTTAGGCACGATTTGTCACAAATAACAAAGGGTTACGTATCGCTCTGGCAAAAGCTTAGCAACGACAGCAACCCAGTTATAAAAGCGCGCTCAAACTGTTTGCGTTTATTAACAACAGCATTAGGCAAAAAGCATTGGTTACCAAAAAACTAGTTGCCAAAAACGACTGTGCGCCCTGAATAAAAGAACACGCGGCGTTCTAAGTGATAGCTAATCGCTCTAGCCAGGGTGAGGCACTCGATATCACGCCCCTTGGCAACCAGATCCTCCGGGTAATGGGTGTGATCCACAGGCTCGACACCTTGGGCAATAATCGGCCCTTCATCAAGGTCATTATTAATGTAGTGCGCCGTTGCGCCGACCAGCTTAACCCCTTTCTCATATGCCTGATGATAAGGCTTGGCGCCTTTAAAACCGGGCAGCAGCGAGTGGTGAATATTGATCGCCCGTCCGGCTAATAGTTCACACATAGAGGGGGAAAGCACCTGCATATACCTTGCTAGCACCACCAATTCAGCGTCGGTATCCGCGATGATTTCGCGTACCTGGGCTTCCTGCTGCAATTTCGTCTCGGGCGTGATCGGCAGGTAGTGGTAGGGCAAATCGTGCCATGCTGCCAATGGCTCCAGATCAGGATGATTGGAAATCACCGCTTTGATATCCAGAGGAAGCTGCCCTGTCCGATAACGGTAGAGCAGATCATTCAAGCAGTGATCGGCCTTGGAGACCATAATCACAGTGCCGGTGCGTTTGCCAGGGGCCGTCAATTCGAACTGCATATCGAATTCGCTTGCCCGCGCTGAAAAATCGGTGTGAAAGCGCTCTTCATGAAACTCATCTTGCTCTGGGCGAAACTCGGCGCGAATGAAAAAGCGCCCGCCGAGCCGATCATCGAAAGAGTTGAGTTCAGTGATATAGCACTGCTGCTCTTTTAGAAAGCGGGTGACGACGTCCACCGTTCCCAAGCGACTAGGGCATTGGGCGGCAAGTATCCAGGTATCGCTCATTCGGCTCATAGTGCATGCTTCTCAGTTAGCGGCAGACCGTTGCGGAAGATCATAGCGGCCGGAACAGCGCTCCGGCCTGCCCGCTTATTGTTGTACGTTAATGCCGAATTCTGCCCCGGCATCCAGCAACCAGCGGTAGCAGTAGTCGGCAAAGCTGCGCCGCACCACTAACTCCCAGCGCTCGTCACTGGGACGACGAAGAATAGTGGTCGCCTTAGCGAAGACGGTAGTGACACCTTTCCCCACCGGGAAATTGCTGGGATGAACATCGTAGATCACCGTTTTCATCAATAGCTCTCGGGCTGCTTCGCCGGAAAGCTCTAATAGCGTCTGGCCGCCGCTGACGTCGCTAATCGCGAAGTGGGCACTGCCCAATTGCTCGCGCAGCTTGGTCTCCAGTGGAAACTCTTCGCCACCTGGCACGATGACCAGCCACTCGTCCGGGGAGAGCCACTGGATAGAACGTTCACCGCTGGCATCTTGTACCAACGCCTGGGGTTGCCCAGGCAAGCTGATTCCCAGCACTTCGCGCACCGCCTCGTCGAGCACGATGGCACCACCCCGCAGGATGAAATGCCCAAGCATTGCCCGCTCGCGCAGCTGAAGCCGGCTTGGGCCGCCGGTCTGGGGCGCACCGCTGCGACGATAGCTATAGGCTAACGGGGATTCTACCGGGATAGCGGTATCAGTACGGGTGTCGAAGGTGGCCGCGTTAGACATGCTGGCGCTCTCCCTTGGGGTCGTAGAAAATGGTGCTGACGATTTCAGCCTCATGGGTTTGTCCATCCGCCATGGGCAGGTAGACCGTCTCGCCTAGTTTCTGATGGCCACCCTTGACCACCGCTAGCGCAAAGCCTGAATCCAGAATCGGGCTGTAGTAGCTGGAGGTAACATGGCCCACCATCGGCATAGGGATCGCATGCTTGGGATCAAGCACGATCTGGGCCCCCTCTTCGAGAATCACCTTCGGGTCTTTCGGCCTGAGCCCCACCAGCTGCTTGCGGTTCTCACGCTTGGTGTCACTGCGTGTCAGGGCCCGCTTACCAATCCATGAGTAGGGCTTGTCGTAGCCAACGCACCACTGCATGCCCAGATCTTCCGGCGTAACCGAGCCGTCGGTTTCCTGACCCACGATGATGAAGCCCTTTTCAGCGCGCAGAACGTGCATGGTTTCGGTGCCATAGGGCGTCAAGCCGTACTTCTCGCCATGCTTGAACAGGGTCTGCCACACATGCATGGCGTAGTTTGCCTGAACGTTGATCTCGAAGGTCAGCTCGCCGGTAAAGGAGATGCGAAAGACCCGTGCAGGCACCCCCGCCACTTTCCCGGATCGCCAATCCATAAACTTAAAGCTATCGCGGTCAAGATCGAGATCACTGATCTCAGCGAGCAGCTTGCGCGCTTCCGGGCCGGTGATCGTCATGGTGGCCCAGTGGTCAGTCACTGAAGAGAAGTAGACATCCAGTTCCGGCCATTCGGTCTGATGCCACAACTCCAGCCACTCGAGGATGGCCGCCGCGCCACCGGTGGTGGTGGTCATCAAAAAGTGATTTTCAGCCAGACAGCTGGTCACGCCGTCATCGGTGACCATGCCATCGTCTTTGCACATCAGGCCGTAGCGGCACTTGCCGACTGCCAGCTTCTCCCACTTGTTGGTGTAAATCCGCGCCAGGAACTCACGCGCATCTGGCCCTTGAATATCGATCTTGCCAAGCGTCGAGGCATCGAGGATACCGACCTTCTCGCGCACGGCCAGACACTCACGAGCCACTGCCTCGTGCATCGTCTCAGTCTTGCCATTCACCTTCTGTGGGTAGTACCAGGGGCGCTTCCACTGGCCGACGTCCTCGAACTCGGCGCCACGCTCCACGTGCCACTGGTGAAGCGCGGTGTAGCGTTCGGGATCGAACAAATCACGGCAGTGGCGACCGACGATGGCGCCGAAGGTCACCGGGGTATAGTTGGGACGGAACACCGTGGTGCCCACCTCGGGAATGGAGCGATTCAAGCAACGGGCGGCAATCGCCATGCCGTTGATGTTGCCCAGCTTGCCCTGATCCGTACCGAAGCCCATCGCGGTATAGCGCTTGATGTGCTCGATGGACTCGAAGCCCTCCCGGGTCGCCAGCTCGATGCCCGCCGCGGTGACGTCGTTCTGTAGGTCGACGAACTGCTTGGGGCCGCGCAGCGTGGGCTCCTCGTGAGGCACCTGGAAGAGCGCCACCGCAGGCCCTTGCTGCAGACGTTCAGCGCTCGGCAGAGTGACCGTCTGAACGGCATGGCCCATGGCGGCCGCTGCCTTGATGCCCGCCTCGACACCTTCCGCCAGCACGTCTCCCAGCGCATAGCAGCCGTTGGCACCGCCACACGCCTGAACGCCCTTCACCAGCCCCGGCACGAAGCCGAGAATATCGTCGCGCCAGGTAGGCCGAGCGCCAGTGTGGGATGCCAAGTGAATCACCGGGCTGTAGCCGCCGGAGCTGGCGATGGTGTCGCAGGCCAACTCCTGAACCGGGCCGGTCACTTTGAAAGCGTCAATATCAATCTTGGCGACCCGCGCTGCAGTAACCCTATTGCTGCCCTTCGCCTCGATAACGGCGCTGCCCGTAATAATCTTGATGCCCTGGGCGCGAGCGGTATCGACCCAATCGCCCACCGGCGCCTCGCGGGCGTCCACGATAGCGACGACCTCACAGCCAGCCTCTTTCCAGTCCAGGGCAGCGCGGTAGCCGTAGTCGTTGCTGGTGGAGAGTACCAGCTTGCGGCCCGGTGCCACGCCATAGCGTCGGATGTAGGTCGACACAGCGCCAGCCAGTAGGTTGCCCGGCACGTCATTGCCCGCGTAGACCAGCGGACGCTCGTGAGCACCCGTGGACAGGATCACCTGGCCAGCGCGTACCCGGTGCAGGCGCGCACGTACCTGACGGTGGCCATTTTCCACCGGCGCCGTATCGCCCAGGTGTTCGGTGCGCCGCTCATGCAGGGTAACGAAATTGTGATCGTGATAGCCGTTGGCCGTAGTACGCGGCAGCAGCGTGACGTTCTCGCAGCTCGCCAACTCGTCCAGCACCCGGGCAACCCACTGATCCGCCGGCTTGCCTTCTAGGGTTTCGCGGCTGGCCAGCAGCGAGCCGCCCATCTCTTCCTGCTCATCGGCCACCATCACCCGAGCGCCGCTGCGCGCGGCGGCCAGCGCTGCCGCCAGACCCGCGGCGCCTGCGCCGACGACCAGCACATCGCAGTGCTGATTGAAGTGATCATAGTTATCCGGATCGGCTTCCATGGGGCTGCGACCCAGCCCCGCCGCCTTGCGGATGTACTTCTCGTAGGTCAGCCACATCGAGGCCGGCGCCATAAAGGTCTTGTAGTAGAAGCCCGGCGGCATGAACTGCCCGCCCAGCTTGCCGAACAGGCCCATCAGGTCGCGCTGTACGTTCGGCCAGCCATTGGTACTGCTGGCGGTCAGGCCGTCATATAGCGCCTGCTGGGTGGCGCGTACATTGGGCACCTGGGCCGCTTCACTGCTGCCTAACTGTACGATGGCATTGGGCTCCTCGGCGCCCGCAGCGACAATGCCGCGGGGCCGCGAGTATTTAAAGCTGCGGTTAACGATATCCACACCGTTAGCCAACAGCGCCGAGGCCAGAGTATCCCCGGGATGCCCTTGGTATCGCTGGCCGTTAAAGGTAAAGCTCAACGTGCGGGAGCGATCGATACGGCCACCCGTGTTAAGGCGGTACACTTGTTGCTTGGACTGGCTCATGCCCGCACTCCTTCTTGTTGGCTTACCGCAGCGCCCTCGCGGGCCTGGCTCTGGCTATCAGCGGTAATCGACGGCTGCTCGCCCATTTTGTAAGTCTCGAGAATCTCGTAGCTCACGGTGTGACGCGTCACGTTGAAAAACTTGCGGCAACCCACCGCATGCACCCACATTTCATGGTGAACGCCACGGGGGTTGTCACGGAAGAACAGGTAATCCCCCCACTCTTCGTCACTACACGCCTCGGGCTCCTTGGGGCGCTCGATATGCGCCTGGCCCTTGGGGTGGAATTCCTCTTCCTCACGGTGTTCGCCGCAGTAGGGGCAGTAGATATAGAACATGCGAATACTCCTCTCGTATGAACCCTAGTGGGCCACGCCGGCAGCGCCGTGTTCGTCGATCAGCGCACCGCTATGGAAGCGGAACATGGAGAACGGCTCGGCGATGGGGTGCATTTCCCCCTTGGCCAGGCTGGCAGCGAATACATGCCCCGACCCTGGTGTGGCTTTGAAGCCGCCGGTACCCCAGCCGCAGTTGAAGTACAGACCCTTCACCGGCGTTTTAGAGATAATCGGACAGGCATCCGGGCAAGTATCGACGATACCGCCCCACTGACGGTTCATGCGTACCCGAGAGAAGATCGGGAACATTTCAACGATCGCCTGGAGCGTGTGCTCCACGGTGGGATAACTGCCGCGTTGACCATAGCCGTTATAACCGTCGATGCCTGCGCCAATCACCAGGTCGCCCTTGTCGGACTGGCTGATGTAGCCATGCACCTGGTTCGACATCACCACCGTATCGAGAATAGGTTTGATCGGCTCAGAGACTAAGGCTTGCAGCGGATGGGACTCCAACGGCAAGTTAAAGCCGCCCATTTTGGCCAGCACGGAGGAGTTACCGGCAGTCACACAACCGACGGTTTTGGCTTCAATATCGCCACGGTTGGTGTGTACACCGTAGATCTGGCCATCACGAATTTTGAAGCCGGTGACTTCGGTCTGCTGGAGAATATCCACGCCGTGGGCATCGGCACCGCGAGCATAGCCCCAGGCCACGGCATCGTGGCGAGCCACCCCCGCGCGCGGCTGCCAGGAGGCACCCATTACCGGGTAACGCGCGCTTTTGGAGCAGTCCATAATCGGCACTAGCTCCTGCACTCCTTTGGCGTCTAAAACTTCACCGTCAATGCCATTCAGCCGATTGGCATTCACCCGACGCTGGATATCGCGCATGTCCTGCAGGGTATGCCCCAGGTTGAGCACCCCCCGCTGGGAGAACATGACGTTGTAGTTAAGGTCTTGGGAAAGCCCTTCCCACAGTTTCATGGCGTGTTCGTAAAGCGCAGCGGATTCGTCCCATAAGTAGTTGGAACGCACAATGGTGGTATTACGGGCGGTATTACCACCGCCCAGCCAGCCTTTCTCAATCACCACCACGTTCTTGACGCCGAACTCTTTCGCCAAATAGTAGGCCGTGGCCAAGCCGTGACCGCCACCACCGACGATGATTACATCGTACTGCTTCTTGGGTGTGGGGTTGCGCCACTGGCGCTCCCAGTTCTCGTGGTGGCTCAGCGCGTGCTTGACCAGGCCGAAGCCGGAATAGCGTTGCATAGTGGTCTCCTCAGTTCAGCCGCGCCGGGCCCTGCCGGCAAGCCGATTCAAGCAATGGATTCGACGGCTTCAGCGGCGGACTCAGCGTAGACAGGATGCTGGGCACACACGTCGGTCACTTTGGCTTGCACCTCGGCTTCAATGGAAGCCGTGTCTTTGCCTGCAGCCAGCTCGTCCAGGATGTCGCAAATCCAGTCCGCTAGTTCGCTACACTCCTCAGCATCGAAGCCGCGCGTGGTGACCGCAGGGGTGCCGATACGCAGGCCGGAAGTCACGAAGGGGCTTTGGGGATCATTAGGCACCGTATTCTTATTAACGGTGATATGCGCGCGGCCAAGGGCTGCATCCGCATCTTTACCGGTAATGCCCTGGCGGATAAGCGAAACCAAAAAGAGGTGGTCGTCGGTGCCGCCGGACACCACGTCGTAGCCACGCTCCATAAACACCTTGGCCATGGCCTGAGCGTTATCGATCACCTGCTGCTGGTAGCGCACAAACTCCTGGTTCATGGCTTCCTTAAACGCCACCGCCTTAGCGGCAATAACATGCATCAGCGGGCCGCCCTGCTGGCCTGGGAAAACCGCGCCATTAAGCTTTTTATACAGCGCTTCGTCGCCATCGGCGGAGAGAATCAAGCCGCCGCGGGGGCCGCGCAGCGTTTTATGGGTGGTGGTAGTTACCACATGAGCGTAAGGGAGCGGGCTCGGATAGAGGCCAGCGGCTACCAGGCCAGCGACGTGGGCCATATCGACCATCAACCAGGCGCCTACCTCATCGGCGATGGCGCGAAAACGCCGCCAATCCACCACGCGAGAGTAAGCGGAGAAACCCGCGATGATCATCTTCGGCTGGTGCTCGCGAGCTAAGCGCTCGACTTCTTCGTAATCGATCTCGCCGGTTTCCGGCTTGAGGCCATACTGCACGGCGTTGTAATGCTTACCCGAAAAGTTGGGTGCAGCACCATGGGTTAAGTGGCCGCCGTGGGCCAGACTCATACCCAATACCGTATCGCCCGGCGATACCAGTGCCATGAACACAGCGGCATTGGCCTGGGCGCCGGAGTGCGGCTGCACATTGGCATAATTGGCACTAAAAAGGTGGCAAGCCCGCTCAATTGCCAAGGCTTCAACCTTGTCAACGAACTCACAGCCACCGTAGTAACGGCGACCTGGATAGCCTTCTGCATACTTGTTGGTCAGCTGTGTACCTTGCGCTTCCATGACAAGTTTGCTGGTATAATTTTCGGAGGCGATTAATTCAATATGCGCTTCTTGGCGAACCGTTTCTTCAGCAATTGCTTCAGCAAGCAACGTGTCGTAACTGGCCAAACGTGCATTGGGGGAAAAATTATTCTGAAGCATTACCGCCTCCTCTTTAGTCACTTTTTTATTAAGTGCTGGATATACTCTTTAATGCTGATAAACCCCGGCCGCTAACCAAAGTCCCTATCAACGCGTTCTTACCGCGATACTATCGTTGGAGTCCGGGCCCAAGATGCTTGCCGACGTCACCACGCGATGTATTTGCGACATCGGCAAGATTTAGCCAATAACACGGCTGACGCCGCCCAAAAAGCAAAGCGCCCTAGACGGGAAGTAACCGTTTAGGGCGCTTAAAACTAGGCAGCAAGGTGCTTGCCGGGGCTAAAAATCGACGATTAAATCCCCCTTCGGCCGACTGCAGCACGACAGGATATAGCCTTCTTCGACATCCTCATCGGTAATGCCGCCGTTATGCTCCATTTCCACTTCTCCCGACTTGAGCTCCACTCGGCAAGTACCGCAAATCCCCATGCCACAAGCTTTGGGGATATGCAGACCCAGCTTGGCCGCCGCCGCATGAACCGTCTCCCCCGGCTGAATACGCACACTTTTCCCTGAAGAGGCAAACTCGATACTAAACAAGTCGCTGGTGTCGACATTTTCGGCATCAACCTCTGCCTGTTCGGCCAGCTCAAGGACATCTTCACGTACCTCAACCGGCGTAGCGCCAAACGACTCCTCATGGTAGTGATCCATGTTGAAGTTGTTGGCACGAAGAATATTTTTGATGGCGTTCATGTAAGGGGTCGGGCCGCAGCAGAATATCTCCCGCTCCATAAAGTCCGGCACAATGAGTTCGAACAGCGGCTGGGTAAGGTAGCCACGGTAGCCGGCCCAGGCCTCGCCGATATCCTCTTTGTTCTCGCAAATAATATGCAGCTTGAACTCGGGAATACGCGAAAACATATGCACCAGTTCACGATGATAAATCACATCGCGAGGGGCACGGGCGCTGTGTATAAATTCAACGTCAACAGCGGCGTTGGTATCAAACAGCCAGCGCGTCATGGACATCAATGGGGTAATGCCCACCCCGCCAGAGAGAAACAACACTTTTTCGGCAGGAAAATCAATGGAATTGAAGTTGCCTACCGGGCCATGCACGACCAGCTCGTCGCCCACTTTTAGGTTCGCATGCAGCCAGTTGGATACCTTGCCCCCTGGCACTTGTTTAACGGTGATTGAAAAGCTGTAAGGGATGGAGGGAGAGCTGGAAATGGTATAGGAGCGCATGATCGGCTGATTATCAATCTCCAGCTCCAGCGTCACGAACTGACCGGGCTTGAAGAAGAACAGCACGGGCTGCTCGGCCATGAAGCAGAACGTGCGCACATCCTGGGTTTCTTGAATCACCTTGACGCAACGCACCTGGTGGCGGCCGTTGGTCCAGGTTTGGGTCGTGACCGGATTGAAAAAATTAGTTGTCATTGTCGCCTCTGCCTGACCAGCCTTCATCACCATGCATCGCCGAACCGTATTTGCGATACGGTCAGCACCTTTGAGCTGCATTTTGGGGACGCGCCTGCCGACCGACTTACCTGACAGCGACTCGCACTTACCTCGTGCCACTCTTTATCGTTTAGAAACCTCTTTTTTCGTCGCCACTACGCCATCTAATGTCGCGGGCAGACAATTGGCAGGCCAGCGCCTGCAACACAATCGGAGCCTGACGTCAGGCCACATTTGAATCAAACGCCAGGTTACGCAACAGAACAACAAGATACGCAGTCTTGACTATCGGCCGATTCGCAGCCCTTGAGGGGGGAGCGGAGGTTTACGAGGATACTGGTAATGGAAAAAAATGTTTCTAATCGGATGGATGATCCACTCACTGCAGCTCGTGACTCAACGGTTCAGATGCTGCAAGAAAGAGGACGTACCTTTTCGCTTCCACAGCCGTTTTACAACGATGCCCGCCTGTTCGCTCTTGATGTGCAAGAGGTCTTCGAAAAGGAGTGGCTGTTTGCCGGCATGACATGCGAGATCCCTACCAAGGGTAATTTCATGACATTGGATATTGGCAATAATCCCATCGTCATTGTGCGCGGCAGTGAAGGCGCTATTCATGCGTTTCACAATGTTTGCCGCCACCGCGGTTCGCGCCTTTGTGTAAAGGATAAGGGTAAAGTTGCAAAGCTCGTCTGTCCGTATCACCAGTGGACCTATGAACTTGATGGCCGCTTGTTGTTTGCCGGTAGCGATATGGGCACTAACTTCAATCTCGATCAATTTGGCCTCAAACCGGTCAACGTGCATACAGCCGGAGGCTTCATCTTTATCAACCTGAGCGATGAACCGCCTGCGATTGATGATTTTCTGCAAACGCTTGAGCATTACCTTGAGCCGTACCAAATGGACAACGTCAAGGTTGCCGTCGAGTCCAGTATCGTCGAGCAAGCCAACTGGAAGCTCGTCATCGAAAACAACCGCGAGTGCTATCACTGCAACGGCGCTCATCCTGAGCTGCTGAACTCATTGCAAGAGTTTGATGACACCGAGGATCCGCGTGCAACGCCTGCCTATAAGGAACTGGTGGCATGCAAACAAGCAGATTGGGATGAGGAACAAGTTCCCTATCAGTTGAAGCGCTTTGGCAAACGCAATCGACTGACCCGCACGCCGCTGCTGGATGGCATTGTCTCCATGACAATGGACGGTAAACCCGGCTGTAAGAAACTAATGGGCCGATTAACAAGCCCTGATATGGGCTCACTGCGCATTCTGCATCTGCCCAATTCATGGAATCACTTCATGGGCGATCACGCGGTGGTATTTCGCGTGCTACCGCTTGGCCCGCAGCAAACCGTGGTGACCACTAAGTGGCTGGTTCATAAAGATGCCGTAGAGGGCGTTGATTACGACCCCGACCAACTACGTCGGGTGTGGGATGCGACCAACGACCAGGATCGCCAACTCGCCGAAGAGAACCAGCGTGGCATTAACTCCAAGGCTTACCAACCCGGCCCTTACTCCGAGACCTATGAGTTCGGCGTTATCGACTTTATCGACTGGTACGCCGCCCGCATGCTCGAGAACCTAGGATATGATGCGCCGACGTTACACTTAGCCCAAGGTTAAAACTTGAAGGATCAAGGCAGCGACGTTTACCGTCACTAGGACTTAGCCAGAGTAGCTGACAACGTGTACACATAAGAGACACCTGTGTACACTTTGCCACACTATTCCTAGACTATTCTTAGAGATCTGCTCAATGCCATCCACCGATATTCCCGCTGCCAAGGGTTCTCAAGACGTCTGGCTTGATGCGGCGTTTGAGCTACTACTGGAATCGGGCGTCGATAGCGTACGCATTCTTTCCCTGGCCAAGCGACTAAAGCTTTCTCGAACCAGTTTCTACTGGTTCTTCAAGGATCGCGAGGCACTGCTGGAGGCACTGATCGCACGCTGGCGTGAAAAGAATACCCAAGGGCTAGTGCATCAAACCGAAGCCTATGCCGAGAATATCGTCGAGGCGATGCTCAATGTCTTCGACTGCTGGCTGGATCCTAAACTGTTCGACTCTCCGCTAGAGTTCGCCATGCGCAGTTGGGCGCTACAGTCAGCGTCAGTAGTGAGTGAAATCGATGCGGCTGATGCCACCCGTATCGAAGCACTGGCGCGCATGTTCCAGCGCTACGGCTATGATCCGCTGGCGGCCAACGTTCGTGGCCGCACCATCTACCTAACCCAGATCGGCTATATCTCGATGAAGACCCAGGAACCGCTCGAGGTGCGCATGCAGCGCATCCCCGCCTATGTCGAAATCTTCACCGGCCAGCCGCCTGGATCCAGGGAATTGCAACGCTTCCATGCCCGCCATGGATATTATTCTCCAACCGGTACTTACTAGCCCACAGCAAGCCTGATCGGCTAACACCACCTACCTCCCAGCCGTGCCAGCGGTTAAACATGCTCGCCTCGAAATGTACATCATTGAACATTTAATTGACAACAATGAACATTAGCACCTAGATTTATTAAATACACAATAAAATAGAGCGCTACCCATGGTTAACGATCCGCTGCTGCAGCCCTTCCAGCTCAAGCATCTAACCCTGAAAAACAGGCTTATGATGACAGCCCATGAGCCCGCTTACCCTGAGGATGGGATGCCCAAGGCACTCTATCGGGCCTATCACGTCGAGCGCGCCAAGGCAGGCCTTGGCCTGACCATGACTGCCGGATCCGCGGCGGTAGCCAAGGACAGTCCTCCAGTGTTCAACAACATCCTCGCCTATAAGGATGAAGTAGTGCCCTGGATGCGTGAGCTGACCGACGCCTGTTACGAGCACGGCACCGCAGTGATGATTCAGCTCACCCACCTGGGCCGGCGCACCCGTTGGGATAAGGGCGACTGGCTGCCAGCGGTGTCGCCTTCTCATCGTCGTGAGGCGTCCCACCGCGCTTTTCCCAAGCAGGTAGAGGATTGGGATATTGAGCGCCTGATCCGCGACTACGCCGATGCCGCCGAGCGTATGCACGCCGCCGGTCTCGATGGCATCGAGCTACAGGCCTATGGTCACCTGATGGATCAGTTCTGGTCGCCGCTGACCAATACCCTTGAGGAACCTTATGGCGGCGATCTCGATAACCGACTACGTTTCACCTTCGACGTGCTGCGCGCTATTCGCCAGCGGGTGGGTGAAGCGTTTATCGTAGGCGTGCGCTACACCGGCGACGAGATGCTGCCGGGCGGGCTGACCTCCGGCGATGGGATGGAGATATCGCGACGCTTGAAGAGTAGCGGCTTGGTCGACTTCCTCAACGTGGTTCGCGGCCACATCGACACCGATGCAGGGCTCACCGACGTGATTCCCATCCAGGGCATGCCCAGCGCCCCGCACCTGGATTTTGCCGGCGAAATACGCCGTGAGATCGACTTCCCCACCTTCCATGGCGCCAAAATCCAGGATGTCGCCACTGCCCGTTATGCCATCGCCTCAGGCAAGGTCGACATGATCGGCATGACCCGTGCCCACATGGCCGACCCGCACATCGTGCGCAAGATCGCCGAAGGGCGGGAGGAAGAGATCCGCCCCTGCGTCGGCGCCAACTACTGCCTTGATCGCATCTATCAAGGCGGTGCCGCCTACTGCATCCATAACGCCGCCACCGGGCGCGAAACCACCATGCCCCACACCATTCCCAAGGCGGCACAGCAACGGCGAGTCGTGATTATCGGCGCAGGGCCAGCAGGGTTGGAAGCCGCTCGTGTTGCCGGTGAGCGTGGTCATTCGGTGGTGGTGTTCGAAGCCGCCAGCGATGCTGGAGGGCAGATACGTCTCACGGCGCAGAGTGAGCGACGTCGCGAGATGCTGGGCATCATCGATTGGCGCCTGGCGCGCTGCGAAGCACTCGGCGTCGAGATCCGCTACAACGTCTGGGCCGAAGCCGAGGACGTGCTCACCGAAAAACCCGATGTGGTGATCGTAGCCACCGGCGGCTATCCCTTGGAAGATCAGCCCGCGATGGGTAGCGACTTAGTCGTCAACACCTGGGACATTCTGTCTGGGCACGTGCCGCCGGGCAAACGGGTATTGCTGTTCGACGATGCAGGCGACCATGCAGCCCTGCAGGCGGCTGAGATCATTGCCGCCGCGGGGGCCGAGCTCGAGGTTATGACGCCGGATCGCACCTTCTCCGCAGAGATTATGGCCATGAACCTGGTGCCCTACATGCGTTCCCTGCAGCGTGCCAACGTCACCTTCACGCCGACTTACCGGCTGAAGTCCGTGCAGCGCGACGGCAGTGAACTGATCGCCGAAATCACCAGCGATTATGCCATTCATGGCAAGCAGGATATGGATCATGAGCGGCGTATCGACCAAGTGGTCGTCAACTACGGCATCACACCGATGGCCGATGTCTATTTCGAGCTAAAACCGCACGCCAGCAACCGCGGCGAGGTGAATTACGATGACCTGATCGTGGGCGCCCCCCAGAGCGTGACTAGCAACCCGGATGGCCGCTTCCAGCTCTTTCGGATCGGCGATGCCGTCGAGTCTCGGAACACCCACGCGGCCATCTACGACGCGCTCAGGTTGGTTAAAGACCTTTAATACAAGCGCCGATCCACTATCTATATAGTTCCACCATCAGCGGGCAACTTTCCGGCAGAGGCAAGGCTGCAGGCCGCATATTTGAACTCCGGAATCTTGCCATAAGGATCCAACGCCGGGTTGGTCAACAGGTTGGCCGCCGCTTCTCCGTAGCAGAAGGGTACGAAGACCATACCCTCTGGCATGCCCGGATCCGTCCTCACTTTGAGGGTGATGGCTCCTCGCCGGGTGGTGATCGTCAGATCATCGCCTGGCACCATCCCAAGCCGGATAAGCTCAGCGGGCGCCAAGCTCGCCACGGCTTCCGGCTCCAGATCATCGAGCACTTTGGCACGTCGGGTCATGGAACCAGTATGCCAGTGCTCTAATTGGCGCCCGGTAGTCAGCACCGTTGGGTAGTCGTTATCTACCGGCTCATCCGGTGGCAGCGGGCGCGTGGGTGCGAATTTCGCCCGGCCGCTGGCGGTGGGGAAGGCATCGCTGAAGACTACGTCTTGCCCCGGCGCGTCTTCCGCTGGGCAGGGGTAGGTCACCGACTGCTCGCGCTCCAAACGCTCCCAGGAAATATGGTCGAGAGAGGCCATGCCTTGTTTCATCTCGGCGAAGACGTCCCGCGGGTGCTGGTAATCCCAACCCAGTCCAAAGCGTTTGGCAATCTCCTGAATGATCCACCAGTCCGGCTTTGCCTGGCCCGGCAGCGGCAGCGCCGCACGCCCCATTTGCACCTGGCGATTGGTGTTGGTAACGGTACCATTCTTCTCAGGCCAGGCGGAGGCAGGCAGGATGACATCAGCGAACTGGGCGGTCTCAGTGACAAACAGATCCTGTACCACCAGATGTTCCAGCTTGGCCAGTGCGGCCCGGGCATGGGCCAGATCCGGGTCGGACATCGCCGGGTTTTCGCCCTGGATATACATGCCGCGAATGGTGCCCGCGGTGATAGCGTCCATAATTTCCACCACGGTGAGACCCGGCGTGGGATCCAGTTTGGTATTCCACAGTTCTTCGAACGCCGCACGAACCTGATCATCATTGACCGGCTGGTAGTCGGGCATGACCATGGGAATCAGCCCGGCATCAGAAGCCCCCTGAACGTTGTTCTGCCCCCGCAAAGGATGCAGGCCGGTGCCAGGGCGACCGGTCTGGCCGCAGGCCAACGCCAGCGAAATCAGGCACCGGGCGTTATCGGTACCGTGGGTGTGCTGGGAAATGCCCATGCCCCAGAAGATCATTGCCCGCTCGGCGTTGGCATAGAGCCTGGCCACTTCGCGGATGGTCTCGGGCTCAACGCCGCACAGGCCGCTCATCGCTTCGGGGGTCATGTCCACCGTGTGCATTTTAAGGGCCTCAAAGCCCTCGGTATGCTCGGCGATATAAGCCGTATCATAAAGTTCTTCACTGATGACCACATTCAGCATGGCATTAAACAGGGCCACGTCGGCGCCCGGTGAAAAGCGCACGCTCAGGTGGGCGTAGGCATCCAGCGACTGACCACGGGGGTCGATTATCACTATCTTGGTACCGCGCTTGGCGGCCTGTTTAAAGAAGGTGGCCGCCACCGGATGGTTTACTGCGGGATTACAGCCGGTAAGAATCACCACGTCGGCCTGGCTGGCCTGCATAAAGGAGGCGGTGACCGAGCCTGAACCAATACACTCCATGAGTGCCGCCACGGAGCTTGCGTGGCACAAGCGGGTACAGTGATCCACATGGTTGGAGCCAAAGCCGGTACGCACCAACTTCTGGAACAGCCATGCCTCTTCGTTGGAGCACTTGGCGCTGCCGAACCCCGCCAGGGCATCAGGGCCATGGGCCGCTTTAAGGTTTACAAGCCCGCTGGCGGCAACCTCGAGGGCTTCATCCCAGCTCGCCTCGCGGAAATGCGTCAGGGGCTGAGCGGGATCAAAGTCCGGATCGATGCCCTTGGCAACGCCCTGGCGACGAATCAGCGGGGTGGTCAGCCGGGATGGATGGCGCGGATAGTCATAGCCGAAGCGCCCTTTAACACATAGCCGGTTCTCGTTAGAGGGGCCGTCGCGCCCCTCCACATAAAGGATCTCATCGTCCTTGATATGGTAGGTGAGCTGGCAACCCACCCCGCAGTAGGGGCATACCGAGTCGACCTTACGGTCGGCGACAGCAGAATCGCCGCGACCCGCCTGGTCGACCAGGGTAGCGGGCATCAGGGCGCCGGTGGGGCAGGCTTGAACGCACTCGCCGCAGGCCACGCAGGTGCTATCGCCCATGGGGTCGTCGAAATCAAACACGATCTTGGACGCCGCCCCACGGTGAGCCAGGCCGATAACGTCGTTAACCTGTACTTCGCGGCAGGCGCGCACACACAGGTTGCACTCGATGCAGGCGTCAAGATTGACGCGCATGGCAGAGTGGCTGCTGTCCTGCGCCAGGCTGTCCGCCCGGGACGCCACATGGTGCACGGTAGCCGTCTCACGCTCTTCGCGCCTGGGCAGCTTGCGGCGCACCGCCGTGGCATCAATGGCCAGCTGGTCAGCCATGGCCCAGAAATGGCTTGAGCTGTCGGGGCTCTCTTCCCGCTCAGGCTGGTCGACCAGCAGCATCTCCATGACCATCTTGCGGGCCGTGTGCGCGCGTTCGGAGTTGGCGCTATTGACCACCATACCGGGGGCTGCTTCGCGCAAACAGCTGGCGGCCAGGGTACGCTCGCCCTCGATTTCCACCATACAGGCGCGGCAGTTGCCGTCGGCGCGGTAGCCGCTGGCATCCTTGAAACACAGGTGGGGAATGGTCTCGCCGACGCGTTTGGCTACCTGCCAGAGGCTTTCACCGGGGTAAGCGCTGACCTCAACGCCGTCCAGCATCAGGGTAAAGCGGTTGTTTGCGTTCTGTTCGCTCATGCTGGCCTCCTTTATCCCTTGACGATGACGTTCTGGGCGGCAAGTTCACCGCGAAAATCCTTGAGCAGCCCCAGCACCGGGTTAGGCGCCGCCTGGCCGAGCCCGCAAATGGAGGCATCGATCATCACCTGGGAAAGCTGCGTCATCAGCCCGGCATCCCATTCGTTGCGTTCGAGCAGGGTGAGCATTTTTTCCGTGCCCACCCGGCAGGGTGTGCACTGGCCACAGGACTCATCGGCAAAGAAGGCCAGCAGATTGGTAGCCACCCCGCGCAGATCGTCCTGATCGGAGAGTACGATTACCGCAGCGGAACCGATAAAACAGCCGTGCTCCTGAAGGGTGTCGAAGTCGAGGGGAATATTGGCCTTGCCCGCGGGCAGAATTCCACCGGAGGCGCCGCCGGGCAGGTAGGCCGCCAAGCGGTGGCTGTCGGCCATGCCGCCGCAATACTCGTCAACCAACTCGTTGAGCGTGATCCCTGCGGGCGCTAAATACACACCAGGACGCTTGACCCGGCCTGAAACCGAGAAGCTGCGCAGCCCCACGCGGCCATGGCGGCCCTGGCTGGAGAAGGCCTCCGCGCCGCGCTGCCAGATCATGGGAATCCAGTAGACGGTCTCGACGTTATTGACCAGCGTCGGCCGATCAAAGAGCCCCTTCTGAGCCACAAACGGCGGGCGGTGGCGGGGTTTGCCCGGCTTGCCTTCCAAAGATTCGATCATCGCCGACTCTTCGCCGCAGATATAGGCGCCCGCGCCGCGGCGCAGCACGATGTAACCCGGCGCCACTAGGCCAGCAGCCTCAAGCTCGCCAATCGCCTCGCGCACCACGCTATGTAACGCTGGGTACTCATCGCGAAGATAGATATACAGCGCCTCGGCGTCTACCGCCCAGGCACTCACCAAGGCCCCTTCAAGAAACTGGTGGGGCGAGCGCTCCAGGTAGTAGCGATCCTTGAAGGTACCGGGCTCGCCCTCGTCGGCGTTGATAGTGCAGTAACGGGGGCCGGCCTCCTGGCGCACGAAGTACCACTTCTTGAAGGTGGGAAAGCCCGCACCGCCCAGACCGCGCAGATTGGCCTGCTGCATCGCCTCCATGAGCGCTTCTACTGTAACGCTGCCGTCGTGACAGGCCTGGAGCAACGCCATACCGCCCTCGCGGCGATAGTTGTCCAATCGCTGCCAGTCGACGGGATCCGGGTGAAAGTGGCCCTTTTCGATCACCGACGCGATCCGCGCCTGGGTGGCGAACAGCACATGATGGTGTCCTACTTCGGCTACCGGCGCTGCGTCGCATCGCCCCATGCAGGGGGCCCTCAGCACCCGCACCTGCTCGATATCCACGTTTGCCTCCAGCTGTGCCTTAAGCGCCTCGGCACCGGCTAGCTGGCAGGTTAGGGAATCGCAAACGCGAATAGTCACTGCCGGCGGCGGCAACTGATCGTCGTGGATGACATCGAAGTGCGCATAGAAAGTGGCCGTCTCGTAGACGGTCGCCATGGGCAAGTTCATGTACGCCGCCAGGGCACGCAAATCCGCCAGCAGTAGATGGCCCCGGGTGTCCTGAATGTTGTGTAAATGTTCAATGAGTAGGTCGCGGCGGCGCAGCGTGGCGTTCTGTCGTTCGTCGCCCAGCAGTTCTCGCAACCCCTCAAGAAGACTGGGATCGAGATCACGGCCGCGGGGCTTGCCGCGAAAGCGGCGCTTGGGGGTCACGGTCTGGACGGTCATGGGGTACTCATTATTATCTTGATCGGTTTTATACCGGATGAACAAAAACGGCACCCCGCGGGGCGCCGTCTAGGGTCGCACTAACCTGCCCTCAGGCAGGGATCAGGTCTTGTTGCTCAGTACTTATTAAATAAGTTATTAAGCCACGCTGCCATGGGGGTCAATGACGAATTTCTTAGCAGCGCCGCCATCGAAGTCGGCGTAGCCCTGGGGTGCCTGATCCAGAGTGATCATCTGGACATTCACCGCATCGGCAATATTGACCTTGCCAAACAGAATAGCCTGCATCAGTGGTCGATGGTACTTCATCACCGGGCACTGTCCAGTATGGAAACTGTGAGACTTGGCCCAACCAAGACCAAAGCGCATGCTCAGAGCCCCCTGCTTGGCGGCCTCGTCCTCCGCACCCGGGTCTTCGGTCACATAGAGGCCCGGAATACCGATCTGACCACCTGCACGGGTCAACGACATCGCCGAATTCAGCACGGTCGCGGGCGCTTCTTTGCCGTGATTGCAGCCACAGGCGTGGGCTTCGAAGCCGACACAGTCGACAAAGGCATCGACCTCACGCTCGCCGAGGATCACCTCGATCTTGTCGGCCATGTCGCCGTCCTGGGTCAGGTCGATGGTCTCGCAACCAAAGCTGCGTGCCTGGGCAAGACGCTCTTCGACCATATCGCCAACGATCACGCAGGCCGCCCCCAGCAACTGAGCGGAAACCGCGGCCGCCAGACCTACGGGCCCAGCACCGGCAATATAGACAGTGCTGCCAGGGCCGACACCGGCAGTAACGCAGCCGTGGAACCCAGTGGGGAAGATATCGGAGAGCAGGGTCAGATCCTTGATCTTCTCCATGGCCTGATCGGCATCCGGGAACTTCAGCAGGTTAAAGTCGGCATAGGGAACCATGACATATTCGGTCTGGCCGCCGACCCAGCCGCCCATATCCACGTAGCCGTAGGCGGCGCCAGGACGGGCTGGATTGACGTTGAGGCAGATACCGGTGCGGCCTTCTTTACAGTTGCGGCAGCGACCACAGGCAATGTTGAACGGCACAGAAACCAGGTCGCCGGGTTGAATAAACTCGACGTCGCGCCCGCACTCGACGACCAGGCCAGTGATTTCGTGGCCAAGCACCAGGCCCGATGGTGCGGTGGTGCGGCCGCGTACCATATGCTGGTCGCTGCCACAGATGTTGGTGGTAACTACCTTGAGAATCACGCCGTGATCGCACTTGCGATTGCCGAGGGCGAGTTCAGGATAGGCAATGGACTCAACGGCGACCTCTCCCGGCCCCTTGTAGACCACTCCGCGGTTGGCTGCATTCATGGCTGGCTCCTGTGGCTTATTGTTCTGTTCATGATGGTTGATTGCGCTATCCCACCCTATCCCCTCCGCGCCTGGAGACTTACCCCAAAAAGGCACTCACGTATCTATTCAAGACATCCTAACCAAGATGGATAGATAGAGGTCGCTTTCACGACACTCCTCCTTTGCAACAGGCTCAACAATTCATAGCGTCGGCAATGTAAGGCGCCGCCGACATCTAATAAGAGCCACCAAGGAAACCCAATGAAAAACAATGACGACCCGGTTCTGTCGCCTGGACAGGACAATACCCAGATATTGGGGTTGGACTTTCATAACCCCGTTTTTCCGCTTTCCGCTCTAGCCATCCTACTGTTTATTATCTACGCGCTGGTCTATCCAGATGCTGCTAATACTCACTTAGGGCTTGCCAAAAACTGGTCGATTGAACACTTCGACTGGCTGTTTATGATTGCTGGCAATATTTTTGTGGTGTTTTGCCTTGTACTGATCTGCCTGCCACTCGGGCGGATTCGGCTAGGCGGCAAAGATGCAAAGCCGGAATACTCGCGCACCTCCTGGTTCGCCATGCTGTTTGCAGCGGGCATGGGTATCGGCCTAATGTTCTGGAGCGTTGCAGAGCCAGTAGCCTACTACACCGACTGGTATGGAACGCCCTTGAATGCACCGGCGGGGACGCCGGAGGGCACCAGCGCCGCCATGGGGGCAACCATGTTCCACTGGGGACTGCACCCCTGGGCCATTTATGGCGTGGTGGCACTCTCACTCGCTTTCTTTGCTTATAACAAAGGCCTGCCACTGACGCTTCGCTCCGCCTTTTACCCGATCCTTGGCGAGCGAACCCGCGGCTGGGCAGGCCATATCATCGATATTCTTGCCGTGCTGGCCACCATCTTTGGCCTGGCCACTTCGCTTGGCTTTGGCGCTACCCAAGCGGCTGGAGGCCTCGCCTATTTGTTCGGCATTCCCAATACCATCGGCACACAGCTGGCGATAATCCTAGTGGTCACGGTGATCGCGCTGTTCTCGGTATGGCGGGGAATCGACGGTGGCGTTAAGCTGTTCTCGAATATCAACATGGTCATTGCGGCGGCGCTGCTTCTGTTTGTGGTTATAGCGGGGCCTACCTTGATGATTCTGACAGGCATTGGCACCACGGCGCTGGACTACGTGGGCCACCTTCTGCCGCTGTCGAACTGGATTGGCCGCGAGGACGACACCTGGTACCACGGCTGGACGATCTTTTACTGGGCGTGGTGGATCTCCTGGTCTCCGTTTGTCGGCATGTTCATTGCCCGCGTATCCCGGGGACGCACGGTGCGTGAATTCCTGATCGCGGTGCTGCTGGTACCAACGCTGGTCACACTGGTCTGGATGAGCGCCTTTGGCGGCACGGCGCTTTATCAAGCTGAAAATGGCGTGGGTGAACTGGCCAACGGCATTAGCGATGTCTCTCTGGCCATGTTCCATATGCTGGAGCAGCTGCCCCTGACCAGCATTACCTCGACGCTGGCGATTATTCTGGTGCTGGTCTTCTTCATTACCTCATCAGACTCAGGCTCGCTGGTGATTGATAGCATCACCGCCGGCGGCAAGACAGATGCACCCAAGAGTCAACGAGTGTTCTGGGCGACGCTGGAGGGTATTATTGCGGGTGTGTTGCTGTATGGCGGAGGGAGCACAGCACTCAGCGCCCTGCAGGCGGGCGCAGTCGCTACGGGACTCCCCTTTACGCTGGTGCTGTTACTGATGTGTTTTAGCCTCTATAGGGGGCTCCACAAAGAGTGGCGCGAGCTCAACGCGGTGCCCAGAATCGCGAGCTAATCAACGCTAAACCGCCCGCCTATCCGGCGGGCGGTTTCCTTTTGTGTCAGCCGGGAGTAAGACAATGCAGTCAAGCCCTTACCAGCGCGGTCTGCTCATGGTGGTGCTGGGCGTCATATTTCTCAGCTTCGACGGGTTGCTGATCCGCCTAGCGCGCGCCGACGGCTGGACCATCGTGTTCTGGCGCGGTCTATTGATGTTCTGCGTGCTGGGGCTTTTATGCTGGGCAGGCAAGCGGCTGGCAACACTGAGCAGCAACCCGCTCTCCTCACTGGCCTCGGCGCTGCTGCTGGGCCTGATCTCCAGTCTGTTTGTGCTGGCGGTGATGAACGCCAACGTGGCCAATGTAGTAGTGATTCTAAGTACGGCGCCGCTGTTTGCGGCGCTGTTTTCGCGGATTTTCCTGGGCGAAAACGTCGCGCTGCGTACGCTGGTGGCCATTGCTGTCTGCATGCTGGGCATGGGTTTGGTGTTCATGGGCGAGGGGGCCATGGGGATGCTGGTAGGCAACCTGTATGCCTTGGCGGCCGCGGCAGCTATCGGTGGCAACCTGACCCTGCTGCGCCGCTTTCCAGCCATTGACCCTATGACGGTGATTGCCGGTGGCGGGCTGCTCTCCGCGGCGGTTGCCCTACCCATGGCCTCGCCGCTGGATCTGGATGCCCAGCGTTATGGTGTACTGGCGCTGATGGGGCTGGTGCAGATGCCCTTGGCCACGGTGCTGATCAACAGCGCCACCCGTTACCTGTCGTCTACTGAGGTGGCGCTGTTTTATTTGGTCGAAACCGCATTGGGCACGCTGTGGGTATGGTGGTTGTTAGCGGAGACACCCACGACCTCAACGTTACTCGGTGGTGCTGTGGTTATCCTGGTGCTGGTAGTGCATGCCTGGATAGGCTTGCGTCTGGAAAGGCAGCGCCTACGGCTTTATCCGGGCTTTATCGGTCAATAGAAAAGCCCACCTGAAAAAGGTGGGCTTGAGTGATGGTTCGCGGTGTGATGCACCGGCTGGCGTCAGCGCAGTACATCCTCTTCCTTGAGCAGCTTGTAGATCGCCTCGGCGCCCTGCTCGGGGGACACATCGGTGAGCACCTGCCCGCCTTTGCCCTCTGACTTGGACGCTGCCGCCTTGAATCGATCTCTGGCCGAAGCGGCTTTGACAATTTTCAGACGCTTAGGCCGTTTACGTGCAGGGGACAGATGCCACTGGGCCAGCTCGCTGTCGGCTTCAGGGGTAGTGGGCGTGATCGCAAAGGTGGCTCGACGCGCCGGGCCGAAGGCGCTCTGGCGCGCCACCGGCGCTGCATCATCCACGCTGATGATGGCGGGCAAGCGCACCTTGAGACGGCGACGCTGGCCCCTTGGCAACGCCTGAAGCAGCGTTACCACGCCATTTTCCACCTTTTCTACCGACGCCAAACTATTAACCAATGGCCAGCCGAGATGTTCTGCCAACGCATAGGGCAAAAGCCCAGAGCCTTCACCGCGCTCTGCCCGGGCACCGGTGATCACTAGCTGAGGCGAGGTAGCGGCTAAATGTTCCACCAGGGACAGAATGGCATCGCTGCCCGCGGGCTGTTCGAGCAAGGTCATGGACTTGAGCCCCATGCCCAGGTAGCTGCGTAGCGCCAATTCGCTGTCATCCGCCTGGGGCCCCGCATGCAGTACGCTAATCCGAGTGCCCGGCAGTTCGGCCTCCATGGCCAGCGCTAGCTCCAGGCCCCGGGCATCCTGTTCGGCGCGCCGCGCGCGTCCGGTTGTCGGGTGACGGCCGATGGAGACCAGCACTGCCACGTCGATTCCCTGCTGTTGTTGCTGTCGATCAGGCTGCATCGCGCTGCCCTCCCCGCTGCTGTTCCACCATGGCCACTAACGCGGCCAGAATTTGCGTGCTGTCGCCAATCACCGCCAGGTCGGCGCGCTTGATAATGTCGCACCCCGGATCGAGATTGATCGCCACCACCTTGTCGCAGCGCTGAATGCCCTGCAGGTGCTGGATAGCGCCTGAAATACCCACCGCCATATACACTCGGGCGGTCACCCAGGTGCCCGTCGCGCCCACCTGACGATCGCGGGCCATAAAGCCGTCGTCCACCGCGACACGCGAGGCCCCTTCGGTAGCGCCGAGGACTTTCGCGGCATGGTGGAAGGCGTCCCACTGTTTGACGCCGTTGCCGCCGGATAGGATGAACTCAGCCTCGGCCAGCGCCACGCCGGCGGGATCCACTGCCACCTGCCCCAGATCTTCTATACGCGATAGGGTGGTGGGGATTGTTGCCACCAGACTCAGGTGCTCGGCCGCGTGACGCGTCTCGTCCACCGGCTCGGCGCACTCGGCCAGCGCCAGCGCAACCCGCGGCAGAGGGCGCTGGATATCCAGGCTCCCAGCGGCACCACGGGCCGTGCAGCGCCAACCCAAAGTGGCCTCATTATCAGCTTCCACCTGCCACACCCCGGTGGCAGCGCGTTCACCCAGGCGTAAGGCAAGCCGCCGCCCCAGATCGGCTCCGCCCAGGGGTGAGTCTGGCAACAGCCAGAAGCGCGGCGTCATCTCCCGTTCGACGGCGCTTAAAGCCGCCAGACGCGCTTCAGGCGCAAACCCCGCGTAAAACTCATCATCAAGATGCACGACGCGATCGATCCCAGCTTCGCCCAGCGCCCGCTCCTTAAGCTCGCCGCCACCCTCGCCCTTATACTCACCAAATAGGATCGCCACCACAGCGCCGGGCTGTTCGGCGTCGGCATCCGCCACACGCCGGGCCAGGCCCAGCAGATCCTTGTCATGTCCGGAGAGACGCCCGCCGGTCAGGTCGGGCACCACGGCCACCAGGAAGGCGGGCTGATCAATGGTCACCGTGCGGCGGCTATCGCGGGCCGCCGTGGTGGTCGCGGTGGCCTGCCCCCCTTGCTGGAGGCCACTGCGGTCAATCCGTTTGACGCCATTGGGGCCGATAAAGCCGATGGCACGAGGATCCTTGCGCACCACGCCGTTGGGGCCCATCCATTCGCTGACCGCTCCGCCGCCCCTGTTTACACCCAGGGAGGCCAGCACCGCGGCGTTGTCGGGGTGCAGACGATTTCGGGCGATCCACTCACGACGTGGGTCGCGGCGAATAATCTCGCTCATACGGTCACCTCTTCAGCCGTCGTCGTTGCAGCAGGTCGGCGGGGCCCATCAGACGCATCACCTGCGGGACGCTCTACCAGGGCATCGGCCACCAGCTCGGCGATATCGCGCACTTCGGCGCTGGCATCCACCACCCCTTCCAGCATGGCGGTACATTGAGGGCAGCCCACTGCGACTAGCTCGGCGCCGCTCTCTTTGACGTCATTCATGCGCATATCGGGAATCCGCTGCTTGCCGGGAATATCGGTAATCGGTGCCCCGCCGCCGCCGCCGCAGCAGCGCGAGCGGTAACTGGAGCGCTCCATCTCTTGTACCTGGATACCCAGCGCCTTGAGCACGTTGCGAGGCGCCTCATATTCACCGTTATAGCGGCCCAGATAGCAGGGATCGTGATAGGTGACGCTGCCACCCTTCCAGGGCGCGAACGCCAGTCGACCGGCCTCATACAGCTCGGCAATGAAGGTGCTGTGGTGACGTACCTCATAATGTCCCCCTAGCTCACCGTACTCATTGCCCAGCACATGAAAACTGTGTGGGTCGCAGGTAACAATCTTCAAGAAGCGATACTGAGCCAGAGTGGCAATATTGCGCTTCGCCAGGGATTGAAACGTCGCCTCATCGCCCAGACGCCGGGCCACATCGCCGCTATCGCGCTCTTCAGTGCCCAATACCGCGAAATCTACTTCAGCGGCGCGCAGCACTTTGATCAATGCGCGCAAGGTGCGCTGATTGCGCATATCAAAAGCGCCATCCCCTAGCCACAACAGCACATCGACCTGCTTAAGATCCGCCATGAGCGGTAGGTTAAGATCCGCCGCCCAGTTGAGCCGCGAGCCAGGGTCGAAACCGCCGGGATTGTCGGTGGCGATCAGATTATCGAGCACTTCGGCGCCTTTGTTGGGCGTTTTGCCACGCTCCAGGGTCAGGTGGCGGCGCATATCGACAATCGCATCCACGTGCTCGATCATCATCGGGCACTCTTCCACGCAGGCACGGCAGGTCGTACACGACCATAGGGTATCAGCGTCGACCAGAGCCTTCCCCTGCAGCGCCACAATGGGCCCATGAGGAGAGCCTGCGTGTTCACCTACCGGCTTGCCCCCAAGCCCTTGTGAAGGGTGCGGGGAGCCAGCATAGGCAGCATCACTGCCCCCCGCCATACCCACCACCATGTCCTGGATCAGCTTCTTGGGATTGAGCGGCTGACCGGCGGCAAACGCGGGGCAGACCGCTTCGCAGCGACCGCACTGCACGCAGGCGTCGAAGCCCAACAGCTGGTTCCAGGTAAAGTCGGCAGGCTTTTCCACGCCCAGAGGCGCCGCTTCATCCTCAAGGTTTAGCGCCTTGAGACCCGTTGAGCGACCAGCGCCGCCTTTTTTCGTGGAAAAGCGCTCGGCGCGGCGATGGAAAGCCAGATGTAAGGCGCCAGCGAAGGCGTGCTTCATGGGCCCGCCCCAGGTCATGCCAAAAAACATTTCCCCCAGGCCCCAGGCCACGACGCCCGCTAATACCAGCGCCAGCAACCAGCTACTGCCCCCTTCAAGCAGACCTTCGGGCAGCAGACCTACCGTGGGCAGCGTAATCAGGAAGACGCCTATCGAGAACGCCATCAGACTCTTGGGCAAGCGCATCCAGGGGCCCTTGGAGAGCCGAGCTGGAGGGTTAAGCCGCCGCCGCGCCACGAAGAGGCTACCGACGAACATGGAGGTGCTCGCCAGTAGCAGTAATCCGCCTAGCAGTGGATTGGCGATCCCCAGACCGTGCACCAGGATCATCAGCACGGCGGCGGCCACGAAGCCACCGGCGGTGGCCACGTGGGTGTTGGAGATCATTTTGTCACGCCCCACTACATGGTGAAGATCCACCAAATAGCGGCGCGGCAGGGCCACCAACCCCTTGAACAGGCTCACCCGCGAGGGGCGCCCCTGACGCCACAGGCGTATACGGCGTACAGCGCCGATTACTGCCAGGGCCAGGGCAGTAAAAATCAGTATCGGCAAGAGCGTTTCGAGCATGGTGCTCACCTCATCTTTGGTGCCATTGGCTTCGGCGGCGGGGCTGCTCTGGCGCCCCGCATTATTGTTGGCTTTCGCCTAAGTCAAAAGTCCTTGCAGATTCGCAGGGCGTCGTAAATGGCCGCATGGGTGTTACGCGGTGCCGTGCAGTCGCCTAGCCGGAACAGCAGGAAACCATCTCCTGACTCGCTCAGACAAGGCTGCGGCTGGATTGCATAGAGTGCTTCCAGATCCACCTGCCCTCTGTTGCGGGACTGCTCTTTAAGCGCGTAATAAAGCGCCTCATCAGGGCGTACACCGTTCTCAACGACCACCTGATCCACCACGCGCTCTTCCAGAGCCCCGGTGTACTCGTTTTCGAGCACCGCCACCAAGCCATCGCCCTCGCGGTAAACCTTATGCAGCATCAGGTCGGAGGACATGATCACCTCCTTCTCGTAGAGGCTGCGGTAGTAGGTGGGGAAGGTGGTACCGCCCACCGCCGCACCGGGCTTGATATCGTCGGTGACGATCTCCACCTTGGCGCCCTTATCGGCGATAAAATCCGCCACCGAGACGCCGGAGAACTCGCAGATGGCGTCATAAATCAACACGTTTTTACCTGGTGCCACTTTGCCAGAGAGAATATCCCAGGTGCTGACTACCAGGCTCTCCTCAGCATTCTCCGAGTAACCCCACTCGGGGTGCTGGCTAAGGAAGGGCTGGCCACCGGTGGCAAGCACCACGATATCCGGGCGCAGATCGAGCAGCGTTTCCTCATCGGCGCGGGTGCCCAGACGCAGGTCGACTTTTAGCCGCGCCAGCTCCAGCTGGAACCAGCGGGTGATACCGGCGATCTGGTCACGCTGGGGTGCCTGGGCGGCAATCGTGATCTGCCCACCCAAGGAGTCAGCGGCCTCAAACAGCGTGACGTCATGGCCACGCTCGGCGGCGACGCGCGCCGCTTCCATGCCACCAGGGCCACCGCCCACCACGACGACTTTGCGTTTGGCGCCCTCGGTTTTCTCAATGATGTGGGGCAACCCCATGTATTCACGGGATGTAGCGGCGTTTTGAATACACAGTACGTCAAGGCCCTGGTACTGTCGGTCGATGCAGTAGTTAGCGCCCACGCACTGCTTGATCTGATCGATCTGGCCCATCTTGATCTTGGCGATCAGGTGAGGGTCGGCAATATGTGCCCGGGTCATGCCCACCAGGTCTACGTAGCCCCCTTCGAGGATACGCTGGGCCTGATTGGGATCCTTGATGTTCTGAGCATGGATCACCGGCACGGTCACCACTTCCTTGATCCCCGCCGCCAGATGCAGGAAAGGCTCTGGCGGGTAGGACATATTAGGAATGACGTTGGCCAGGGTGTTGTGGGTATCGCAACCGGAGCCGATGACGCCGAAGAAGTCGACCTGGCCGGTGGCATCGTAGTAGGCGGCGATCTGCTTCATATCGTCGTGAGAAAGACCATCCGGATGGAACTCGTCGCCGCAAATGCGCATGCCGACGCAGAAGTCGTTACCCACTTCAGCACGTACGGCTTTAAGCACTTCCATACCGAAGCGCATACGATTCTCGAAGCTACCGCCCCACTCGTCCTCACGCTTATTAACTCGTGGGCTCCAGAACTGATCAATCAAATGCTGGTGCACGGCGGAGAGTTCAACGCCGTCGAGGCCCCCTTCCTTGGCTCGGCGCGCGGCCTGGGCAAAGTCGCCAACGATACGCCAGATCTCTTCTTCCTCAATGGTCTTGCAGGTAGAGCGGTGCACCGGCTCACGGATACCAGAGGGAGAGACCAGCGTCGACCAGTCGAAACCGTCCCAGCGGGAGCGGCGGCCCATGTGGGTAATCTGGATCATGATCTTGCCGCCATGCTTGTGCACAGCGTCTGCCAAATTTTGAAAATGCGGAATAATGCGATCAGTAGAAAGGTTTATCGAGCTCCACCAGCCCTGTGGGCTGTCGATGGACACCACCGATGAGCCGCCGCAAATACATAAGCCACAACCCCCTTTGGCCTTCTCCTCGTAGTACCTGACGTAACGCTCAGTGGTCATACCGCCGTCGGTGGCATGCACCTCAGCGTGAGCGGTGCTGACCACACGGTTGCGGATAGTCAGCTTACCGATCTCGATCGGCTGGAAAATTGCGTCGAATGCCATGTTTGTCTCTCCTCTCCCCCTGGCTAACGGGCGGCGTCGGTCAGCGGCTGGACAGTAAAGAGACCGACGTCACAGCCCTCTTCGGCGGCACTCTGGGTCTGCTCGGCCACAGTGCGCAGCGAGCTACCGCTGGCCGCGAGGATTTGATCCATGGCGCCGGCAAACCAACCGGTGAACATGTACTCCTCCTTGTTCCCGGTTTTGCCAAGCTGGTAAACAAAAGCGCTGTGCTCAAGTCGTACTTGGGCAGTGCCCGAATCGAGATCGATCTGTTCAGTAATAAATAGCCCCCAACCGCGCTGGGAAAGGCGGTTCATGTAGTGCTCAAATACCGCCTCTCCGCTAATGTCGTGTAGCTCGGCCTCTTTCTCACACCAGTGCCAGGCGCTCTTGTAACCTGCGTGATAAAGAATTTCGGCATACTTCTCGGCACCCAGCGCCTCTTCGACGGCTACGTGGTTATTGATAAAGAAGTGCCGTGGCACATAGAGCATAGGCAGCGCATCGGTCGTCCAGACGCCAGTTTCGCTATCCACTTCGATGGGCAGTGCGGGGGCCAGTTTGGTCACGGTTATATTCCTCAAATCTTTGTTATGTCAGGTTATCGACGGGGCTACCCCTGGAGCATGCCTATGAGGAGGCGCTATGAATCCATCCCTGGACGCTACCGACGCCATCCCTGGCGTCGGACCTCCTCTACGGCATGCTCCCGGCGCCCCTCGCTTCGGAGGCAGCCGCCTGCGCTTGATCAGGCGCCCCACACATCCTTGAGCACGCGCACCCAGTTCTCGCCCATGATCTTGCGCACCTGAGTTTCGCTCATGCCGCGCTTGAGCAGCGCTTCGGTGAGATTGGGGAACTCTCCCACGGTGCGGATTCCTTCGGGATTGATGATCTTGCCAAAGTCGGTCAGGCGGCGTGCGTAGCCCTTGTCGTGGGTCAGCCACTCGAAGAACTCCTGACCGTGCCCTTGGGTAAAATCGGTACCGATGCCGATAGCATCCTCACCGACGATATTCATGATGTACTCGATGGCCTCACAGTAATCATCGATGGTGGAATCGACCCCTTTCTTGAGGAACGGGGTAAACATGGTGACACCTACAAAACCGCCGTGGTCAGCAATGAACTTCAGCTCTTGATCAGATTTGTTGCGAGGATGCTCTTTGAGGCCGGAGGGCAGGCAGTGGGAGTAACAGACTGGTTTTTTGGACTCGAGAATGACTTCCTCGGAGGTTTTGGCACCAACGTGGGAGAGGTCGCACATCATACCCACGCGGTTCATCTCGGCGACGATCTCACGGCCAAACCCGGATAAGCCGCCATCCCGCTCGTAGCAGCCGGTACCCACCAGGTTCTGGGTGTTGTAACACATCTGCACGATGCCCACGCCCAACTGCTTGAAAATCTCTACGTAGCCAATTTGGTCTTCGAAAGCATGAGCATTCTGAAAGCCAAAGATGATGCCGGTCTTGCCCTCCTCTTTCGCCCGCGTGATGTCAGCAGTGGTACGAACAGGGCGCACCAGGTCGCTACACTCCGCCATCAGCTGGTTGGATTTGACGATATTATCGACCGTGGCCTGAAACCCCTCCCACACGGAGACGGTGCAGTTGGCAGCGGTAAGACCGCCGCGACGCATGTCCTCAAGCAGCTCGCGATTCCATTTGGCGATGATCAGACCATCAATGACGATGGCGTCATTGTGCAGTTCAGAGGGGGTCATAGCTAAGCTCCAATATTGATTAATGTAGCGAGCATAGCGCTGACGTTGGATTGGACTGCTCTTGGAAACGACGGCGGAAATTCCAAAAGCGTCATGGTGTCGTGAACACGACAACTACCCGCGCACCCGCTCACTTCGCAGAGGTGGAGTACGTTAGAGATAGCAGCTATTAAAAAACCTGCTGCCCGGAGGTGGACAGCAGGTTTGGAATAGTGGTGACGAAGTACCTATCAGCTCAGTAGCGGCACGCTGGCAAAGGTAGGCTCACCCTGAGCATGGGCAAGCGCCTGCTGGGCACTCGAAAGAGGTTCGCTTTTGTAAGGCTCGCCCCCCCATCGCTGAATTAACGATGGCGACTTAGCAGGGTTATTTCCTTGACGGTCGTGCACACCCAAGCGCTCATTTCTCGGCGGCACACCAAAATATTCTCGATAACACTTGGAAAAATGAGGCGTGGACACAAAACCGCAAACAGAAGCAATCTCGATAATCGACAGAGGCGTTTGCTTGAGCAACTGACGAGCGCGCACTAAACGCAGCTTGAGGTAATAACGAGACGGTGAACAAAGCAAATAGCGCTGGAACAACCGCTCCAACTGGCGCCGTGAAACATTCACATAGCTTGCCAGTTCGTCGAGCTCGATGGGCTCTTCAAGGTTGGATTCCATCAACGCCACAATTTCTAACAACTTAGGCTGAGTGGTGCCCAGCACGTGCTTAAGAGGTACCCGCTGCTGATCCTGCTCGTTACGCACGCGTTCATAGATAAACATCTCGGAAATGCCTGCCGAAAGCTCGCGCCCATGGTCGTGAGCAATCAGGTTGAGCATCATATCGAGCGGCGCTGTGCCGCCTGAAGCGGTGAATCGATCACGATCAATAGAGAAAAGGTGCGGGGTCAGAATAACGTTGGGGAACGCTTCCTGCATGGAGGCCAGACACTCCCAGTGCACACTGGTTTCATAGTGATCCAGCAATCCGGCCTGCCCTAGCGCCCAACTGCCCGTACATACCGAGCCTAATCGTTTTAACTGGCGTGACTGCGACTGAAGCCAGCGTATGTGGTCACGGGTAACGCTGTGCTGCGGACCTACCCCGCCACAAACGACCACCCACTCAAGCGAGAGCGGGGTCTGCATAGAGGCATCAGGAGTCACCTGCAGCCCATCGCTGGCGCGTACGGGCAGACCGTCTTGGGTCAGGGTAAACCAGCGATACAACTCACGACCGGCCAGTTGATTGGCCATCCGTAAAGGTTCTATCGCCGACGCCAGGGAAATCAGTGTGAAATTATCTAATAGTAGAAAACCAAGGGTTTGCGGTTCGCCCGCACGATTGGTATTTGCTGCCGGGTCTTTTGCTAGATTTGATGTCATGGTTTTACCCTCCGTCACCTTTTAATCATCTTTTTTTTTCTTATTAGTATGTAGGCGTCGCTGGCGTCTTTTAGTTTCCCTTTACTAGCGTGAATACTCACTAGTTCAGGGGTGGCATTGCTCTTTGGTCGTATATTGGCACGAATAGGGCGGATAGCGACAAAACGATTGCGCGAACTTGGCTCTCCGTCGCAAATGCAACACTGGAGGTCGTTTCCGAAACCTTTGTAAAGTCACGGAGGATAATGCAATGCAGCCTCTCGCCAAGCGCCTAAGCTGGCTAGTAGCTTACTCAGCTAAGGGGCCTCGGCATCTTCAGCAACAGGTTTGATGGGGTCACCGTTTTCATCCAGCAGTTGATGATCGTAAGCGGCCTGAAGGCCAGTATCTTCAACCTCTGTCGGTTGCGGCTCTTCTTCTGTCAAATAGTCGATGTGGCCCGGATAAAGCGGTGATAGCACCGCGACCAGGATGCCGACCACAGAAAAGATCGAAAACGCATCCGCATACCCAAGCCTGTCGACCAGCACACCAATCACCGGCGAGCCCACCGCCTGCCCAAGCGCGCAGGCCATAAAGGGTAATACCGGCCCCATCGATAACCGCCCAGGCAGCAGTCGGATGCCGGTCATCAGGTACAGCCCCGTTAAGCTCATGTAAGCGAGACCGAAAACCATCGCGGAAAATATCGCCAGCGCTAATTGACCAGGGCTAGCGGCCAGCAACGCCAAGCTTGAAGACAGCATCATCAACATCAACGCCTGGGTGATGGGTGGATTATTACGGTCGGCCAAATCACTTATCACGGCACCGCCGAGCCCGGCGATACCTACCGCGAACCATAGCCATCCGGTGTGCCCTGGAGAGAGCGCGCCAAGGGTAACCGCCAGATCGGGAGCAAAAAGCCAGTACGGCGCAGATACAAAGCCCATTGCGAAGGCAAAAATCGTAAGCCGAATGAGGCGCGACCATTGCGACCTAGTGATGGGCGGTGGTGGTGCAGCATTAGCTGGAATGACCCGTGACACTGAAGGGATGAAGTACCATGCCGCCACGACCCCCATAG
Organism: Halomonas sp. ATBC28; assembly: GCF_005937175.1. Lineage (NCBI taxonomy): Bacteria > Pseudomonadati > Pseudomonadota > Gammaproteobacteria > Oceanospirillales > Halomonadaceae > Halomonas > Halomonas sp. ATBC28. The sequence continues at coordinate 34,989 of NZ_VCQL01000012.1, forward strand.
CGGTAAGAGCAGCAAATATCGTGTAGGTCAGTCGCCATGCATCCGACAAGAACACAACGGTCGGTACCGCCACGATAATACCGATGCTAGTACCGGCATTCATAATCGAGCTGACGCGCCCATGCATTGCACGGCTCACCAGCGCCTGCATCGCAGCGGTCAGCGCGGGCATCATTAAACCAGTGCAGATCCCGCAGATAAACACACCAATACCAAGCGATAGCGCGTCTGACGACTGGCTGATCAATGCTAAACCGCCAACACCGAAAGCCCCTGAGAGAATGGCTAAGTTGCGCGCACCGAGCCGATCAGCGGCAAGCGGCGCGACCAGTGTGGAAAGCACAAAGCTAATAAACGGCAGCGCCCCGATAATGCCGACCAAGTAAGACGTCAGCGAAAGCTCGGCACTGATAGAAGGTACAAACAGACCAAAGGCAAAACGTGCAAGCCCGTAACTGATCGCTACCAGCGCGGCTCCAAATAGGGCAAACCCCATGTTCGACAACGCTTTCATGCGGAGTCCTCCACTGCCATTGGCTGCATGTATACAAGGTCGCTATGAGCATTGTCTTCGCAACTTCCGCGATGAGCAATGCAGATTTTGAACAGGTAGCGGGTAATCTCCAGTGATCATCAGAACGATAAGTGGAGTTAAGCAGGCAGCCTTTGTTGAATGTCCGCTTTCAGGCTTACGGAAGCCTCCACCAAGGACTACCAGCCATATCTTCCCTCACTCACATAGGTGAGAGAATGACCACTGAACATAATTGCCACGCGGCGTTCCAGGGCTTACAACTATACGGCGAGATAAAGTTAATAATTCAACAACAGGAAGATTAACGCTATGTCGATTGAGCTTTGGCTATCGTTTGTGTTGGCTTCGTTTTTGTTCATCGCGTCCCCCGGCCCCGCCGTTGCTCTACTGATAGTGACCGGTATCAATCAAGGCCGCAAAGCTGCTCTGGCGATGTTGCCTGGCTTTTTCTTGGGTGACCTGGTGGCGATGTCACTTTCGTTTGCCGGCGTAGGCGCGTTGCTGATGGCATCGGCGGAGCTATTCGCCATGGTTAAATGGCTAGGGGTTCTCTATCTGCTTTATCTAGGCATCAAGATGTGGCGTGAATCTGGCCAATTGAATGACCTGGAAGCCTCTGGGGTGAACGTTCAGCAAAGCACCGCAAAAGCATTCTGGGTGACGCTGCTAAACCCCAAAAGCATTCTATTCTTCATGGCATTCATGCCGCAGTTTATTAACCAAACCCAACCTCTGGCGCCCCAGCTGGCGATTCTGTTTGCTACGTTTCTTGTGATAGGTGTCATCTCAGATCTCGGCTACACACTGTTGTCGACCACTAGCCGACAGCTGATGACCGCCAAGTTTCTCCGCCTCTTACACCGCTGCGGCGCCGGTAGTTTGATTGGCGCTGGGGTATTGATGACCTTAATGCGCCGCCCGACTGCCTAGCTGATCTAATCGGAGATTATTTATGCCACACCCGATAGCGAAGAAGGATTTTCCTGTCTCCAACGTCAGGCACTTTCTTGAACCTGGCCCGATTGTGCTGGTGTCATCACAATGGCAACAACAAACCAACATCATGACCATGGGGTGGCACATGGTCATGGCGTTCTCCCCCTCACTCCTAGGCTGCGTTATTGATGCCGGGAATCACTCCCATGCGCTGGTGTGCAACAGCGGTGAATGCGTGATCAATATTCCTTCGGCATCACTTGTCGATAAGGTCGTGGGTATCGGTAACTGTTCAGGAAGCGAGATCGACAAGTTCAAAGCGTTTGAGCTAACCCCAGGCAAGTCAGAAAAGGTCAGAGCGCCACGGATAGAGGAGTGCTATGCGTCTTTCGAGTGCCGCTTGCACGATGACGCCATGATTGAACGCTACAACCTGTTTATTTTTGAGGTCGTTAAAGCCCACGCAGCGCCTTCGGCAGATGAGGAAGAATCGCTGCACTACCGGGGTATGGGAGAGTTCATGCTGTCGGGTCAATCCATCGACCGTACGGAACTGTTTAAGCCATCAATGCTTATTTGAGTAGAACTGCCATCGAGGCTTTCGCCACTCCCTTTCTATTGATTTAGCCAGAAAGGCCAGCTCATTAACTTGCTGCAATAGCGTTCAGTTGCGGACTCATAGACTGACCCATGAGTTCGGATAGCGATCAAGATAGCATTGATGCGTAAGACGCAGCAGAAAGAATATTGATGAACTTGATATGCCGCCCAGCCGGGTAGTATCAAATGATGTTAGCCCTACGACAACGCCCTCTCTGTTATCGCAGGGCGGAGAGGGTTACAGGGTAAGGCCGAGCAACAGATACATGGCCAGGGAAAGCAAGGCGACGGCTAGCGCAAAGGGAATTTGCGTTTTGATATGGTCGATATGATCAGAGGCGGCCCCGGTCGAAGCGAGCACAGAGGTATCCGACAAGGGTGAGCAGTGATCCCCGAAGACACCGCCTCCTGCCACAGCGGCCACTGTGGCATACACCAGCGGTGTAACCATATCGCCGCTAAAGTTAAAGGCGAGCGGCACGGCGAGTGGCATCATGATAGCGAAAGTGCCCCATGAAGTGCCGGTGGAAAAAGCGATAACGGCGGCAATAAGGAACGTCATGGCCGGAAGCAAAGCAGGTGTTAGCCAGCCAGCTGTGGCTTCGACGATATAGTTGGCCGTGCCCATGTCTTTGGAAAGTTGATTCAACGAGTAGGCTAACGCCAGAATGATAATGGCTGGCATTACTCCCTTCATCCCTGCCATCGAGGTTTTCATAATGTCGTTGAAGGGGATGCCCTGAAGGCGCATAACGATACCGAGAAACACGGAAGCCGCCAGAAATGCCTCCATGGTCTTGGCCGAGTCCATCACGATAAAGGTGCCCACCGCAACGCCGATCACTACCAGCACCGGGGCGAAAAAATTCCAAAACAGGCTGGTACGTGCTCCTTCATAAGGCGGAATTTCCGTCAGTTCCTCACCCACCAGCGGTTCTGCCCCATCGCGTAGCACTTTGCCCTCTTCCTGAGCCCGACGCTCAGCTTCACGCATCGGCCCGAAGAGCGGAATGACGCCCACGATCACCAGCCCGACCACCAACACCGATAGCCATGCATAGAGATTGAAAGGTATGGCATGCAGAAATACCCCCATCGCCTGGGCAGCATTTTCGATGGGGCCCATGCCGATCAACAAACCGGAGATAAACACTGCCCAGCCAGTGATAGGCACCATTACACTCACCGGAGCCGAGGTGGAGTCAGCGATATACGCCAGCTTTTCCCGCGAGACCCGGTAACGATCCGTCAGTCCACGCATAGTACTGCCGACAAACAGAGGGCTGAAGTAGTCGCTGAAAAAAACGAACATGCCCATCACCCAGGCAACCAATTGAACCCGCACCCGCGATAAGGCACGGCGTTCCACCCAGGCGGTAAAGTTCTGAATCGCCCCGGTGCGCTGGAAAAAAGCGATCACCGTGCCAATGAATAGCTCCAACAGCAGTATCCAGGAGAAGCTGGTGGTGCCCAGGGTTTCCTTGAGCAGCGTCGGAAACCCCATCAATCCATTGCCCAGGGTAATCACCCCAACGAAACAAGCAACAGCCAGCGAGAAAACCGTATTACGGGTGACAAATGCCAGCACGATGGCCAATGCCGCCGGCATGACGGACAGCAGCCCGATATGATCTTGAGGATCCATTGTCATCTCTCTTTTTTTATAGTGGTGGGTGGAGTCAGGTTTCGTTTTTTGCCTTACGGCGCTCCATTTCACTGGTCAGGTAGAAACCCAACCGACGTACGGGATCGGGCGGCATCCAGCTCGCTTTGCCGAATAAAGACGCAATATCCTCAACCGGTTGGCCGAGCGCGTGGCGAGCCAAAGCATCACCCAGAAAGGTACCCTTGACGATACCGCCGCCATTGCACCCCGCTGATACATATAATCCGGGCTGGATCTCGCCCCAGAGCGGAGCGCCGTTATAAGTCAGCCCGGTGGTACCTCCCCAAACCTTGTCGAAGCGCACTGGGGTAAGTTCGGGGTAGCGGGCCTCAAGGCTCGCTTTCAGTTCGGCCTCGATACGGGCGTTATCCGCTTCGCGCTCATAGCTGTAACGCGAGCGGATCATCAAACGTCCGTCAGCGGTGGTGCGCAGCGTACAACCTAAGCGGTGTGCAGGTAGCAGCCCCCACGTCGTCTCGGCGATGCGTTGGCGCTCGGGCTGCGGTAAAGGATCGGTAATAGCGGCATAGGTATAAATAGCGGTTAGCCGCGAACTGTCTGCACCCAAAGCCCTAGAGAAAGCGTTATTGGCCAGAATCACCTGACCAGCCGTCACTTCACCTTCGGGTGTCGTAACGCGCCACTTCTTGCCATCTGGCACTATTTGAGTCGCGGGCGAGTGTTCATGCAGCTCGATGCCGGCTTCCAATGAATCCGCTAAGCCAACAATCAATGCTGCAGGCTGGACGAGATAGCAGTCCGGTGAATAAATACCCTGTGTGTAGTAGCGCGTACCGATTCGCTCAGCGAGTTGGCTGCCGTTCAAGGTCTGGCAAGACAGACCGGCAGCTTTCAGAAACTCCTCATACTGGCTCAAGGCACGTTGGCCTATCGTGCTACGGGCAGCGCGATAGGTGCCGCTACGCTCGAGTTGGCAGTCAATGCCTAGGCGTTCGACACGCTCGCGCAGTAACGCCATGGTTTGTCGGCTTAACGCGTTCAGCTTCTCCATGCGCTCAAGCTCTTCGGGGCGAGCATCGTTGGCTAGAGCAATTTCCAGCATAAAGCCGGAGTTACGCCCTGGACTCCCTTCACCTACCTGGTCAGCTTCGAGGATTTTGATGCGGTCTTCAGGGCGCGCCTGCTGCCAGGCCGAGGCTGCCGCAAAACCGGTATAACCAGCCCCGATGATGACGACATCTGCCTCAGATTGACCACTTAAGGCGGGGCGCGGCTGGCGCTCGGTTAGCCAAGCGTTCCAGCCGCAAGGGCGTTGATGGCTTGGGTGCGTAGTGTGTGGCATAGAGAGTTAATCCAGATACAGCAGGCCATGGGCCTGATTGACCATGGCAGCCACTTCTTCCTGCATGCCTTGGAGTACGTCCAGCTTATGGCGCTTCGTCATACGCGATTTGAGCATCGAACAACTCATGGCACCCAGGGGGTGGCCGCTATGATCGAGGATAGGAATGGCCAGGCCGCTGTATTCCGGAAGTAAAGAACCTTCTACTCCACGGGCGTAACCATGTTTCAGTTGATGGGCAATTTCGGCTTCGATGTCAGCGATGGCAATCGAGTATTCGTCTATCAGACGCTCAGCGTTATGGTTGAGTATTTCGCTTCGCTCATCAGCCCCCAGGTAGGCAAGTAAGGCAATCGACGCTTGGCCAACGCCTAGCGGCAAACGTCCACCCGTCGCCCTAACGAAGCTGCCCACGGGATAAGCGCCGTTCTGCACTTCCAGGCAAACGGCATTGACGCCATCGCGAGCGAACAGATAGAAGCTGTCTCCCCAGCGCTGCGCGAGTGTCAGCAACCTTGGCCGGGCCAAATCACGCAACCCAGCACCATTTCCCGCTTGGGCGCCAAGCACCAGCAGCTCATAACCCAGCAGGTAACGCCCACGAATGGGAGAAGATCGTAAAAATCCCTGCTGCTTGAGACCTTTTAACAACCGATAGAGAGTAGGACGGCTGAAACTCAATTCATTCAGATAATCGTCTACACTTGCACCCCGGTGGCCGCCACGTGCAGTAACCTGCAATATCTGCATGGCATGAACGAGAGTGGTAGGGCCTGATGAGGTGATGCTTTCATTTACCGGCATTATGTTTATCGTTATTTGTCTATGTGAGCTAAAACATAACAAGACAAATTCACGAGTTCATCTCACTAAATGAGACAAAGCCGCATTAGCGCATACGAGGTAGAGGTTGGCATAGGTCAACATATGACGACATTCAAAATCAAAAATTCATACAAAAGCTACCGATAATTGTACAAAAATGATCTTCTATAGCCTTGCGCCCAACGGATGAAGGGCGACAACCGGCTGAGTGTTAGACTGGTGTTAGCTAACCCGGCTTCTTCTAATATGTTCCTGAAAAGGCGAATTGATGACCACCGTTGCCGTATTTGTTGATATTCAAAACGTCTATTACACCGTGCGCGAAGCATATGGCAAAAACTTTGATTACAACAAATTCTGGGCACGAGTAACCGCTAACAGAGAGGTTATTAAAGCTGTTTGCTATGCCATCGATCGAGGTGACCAAAAGCAGCGAGAGTTTCAAAACATACTCAGAGCGATTGGTTTTGAGGTGAAATTAAAGCCTTTTATTCAGCGGTCAGACGGTTCCGCAAAAGGCGATTGGGATGTAGGCATCGCGCTTGACGCCATGGAGTACGCAGAACAGGCAGATGTAATCGTGCTGGTATCCGGCGATGGCGACTTTGATCTACTAGTCCAAAAAATCCGTGCTAAGCATGGCAAAAAAGTCGAAGTTTATGGCGTTCCCCAACTGACGGCAGCGTCGCTAATAAATGCGGCCAGTGGGTTTATAGCAATAGATAAAGCGCTTCTATTAAATTAATTATAGCTCGAAAAGAGTCTACACTGCTGTTGATAGCTATTTCGATAGAAGGCTGCAGCGAAGAAATGGGGATTGACCAAGTTTCCGGCCGGTAGCACATCTATCTAGACGCTATACAAAAACCTCAACCAATTCAAAACGTTTATCCATCGTTTATTAGATTGTGTAAAATAAGCGAGGCGAACCTTTCAAACGCATACTTTAGTCTAAACCCCCCATCATATTTGCCCATACCGAACCGGCATAGGCTATGCACAGAAGCATGCTGCCAGTTAAATATTCTAACGCTCTGGCCAGCCAATACTCTGTTGAATAACTATGATGATATGCTCCGATGCCCTACGTTCACGATACGCTGACACGCCTTAATAAAAGCAGCCCTGCACAGTCAGAATTTTATCAAGCCACTGAAGAAGTGCTCGAATGCCTGCGCCCGCTACTTGAGCAAAGTGATTACTATCATCACCACAGCATTATTGAGCGAATAGTCGAGCCCGAACGACAAATCATGTTCCGGATAAGCTGGGTAGATGATGCTGGGAAAGTGCGGGTCAACAAAGGCTATCGCGTTCAGTTCAACTCTGCCCTTGGCCCTTACAAGGGTGGCTTACGATTCCATCCCAGCGTTACCTCGGGCACCATCAAATTTCTCGGCTTTGAGCAAATTTTCAAAAATGCGTTAACCGGTTTGCCAATCGGCGGCGGTAAAGGCGGCGCCGATTTTGACCCCAAAGGAAAATCAGATAACGAGATCATGCGCTTTTGTCAGGCGTTTATGAGCGAGCTCTACCGCCATATTGGTCCTCACTGCGATGTACCTGCAGGCGATATCGGTGTCGGCACGCGTGAAATTGGCTATCTCTTTGGCCAGTACAAACGACTCACTGGCCACTATGAGGGCGTGCTAACAGGTAAGGGGCTAAATTGGGGAGGCTCGCTAGGCCGTAAAGAGGCCACCGGCTACGGTGCGGTGTACTTTGCACAAAACATGCTGGCTGCCCGGGGAGAAGAACTGCGCGATAAGACCTGCCTAGTTTCCGGCGCTGGCAATGTAGCCATCTATACCATTGAGAAGCTATACGAACTGGGTGCTAAACCAGTCACCTGCAGCGATTCACGTGGCACCATTCACGATGAAAACGGTATTGATTTAGGCTTACTCAAACAGCTCAAAGAAGTGCAGCGCACCTCTTTAGAAGCCTACTTACATGAGCACCCTGACGCGCACTACATTTCTGCCCGTGACTATCCTCAGGGCGGGAATGCCGTATGGCGTATTCAAGCCGATGTTGCGTTCCCCTGCGCGACGCAGAATGAGCTGACCGAAAGCGATGCGGAAATTCTGCTCGCTAATGGCATAACGTGTATCAGTGAAGGGGCCAACATGCCTTCTACCAAAGAGGCCGTCGACCTTTTTCTAGACGCTAAAATTGCCTATGGGCCCGGCAAGGCGGCCAATGCAGGTGGCGTTGCTACCAGTCAGTTAGAAATGGCACAAAATAGCAGCATGGAGCAGTGGCCACTGGAGAAAGTCGACCAAAAATTAAAACAGATTATGGCCAATATTCACCGCCAGTGCGCCGATACAGCCGAAGAGTTTGGTGATAAAACCAATTTGGTACTAGGCGCCAATATTGCAGGTTTCAGAAAGGTGGCTGATGCTATGATTGAACAAGGGGTCACCTGATCGTCTTTATTTTATAAATCGCTTATACTATAAAAAGCACGCAGTCCTTCCTTTATTGGGGAAGGGCTGTTTTTTATTGGTTTAAACTTATTGCTTTCTAAGGAGAGTAATCATGGGACAACGTCCTGCTATTATTATTAACCGTCTTGATGCCGAACGCCTCCAGCGCTTGATCGACAATGCATCCGAGAAAGACATGGCCGTGGCTCAGCTACTTGAGGAAGAGCTAGCACGAGGTGAAGTCTGCGATCCCGAGGATATTCCGGATGACGTGGTCAGCATGAATAGCCAGGTTCGCTTCACCGACCTTACCCGAGGGCTTAAGATGATTCGTACCCTCGTCTATCCGCACTCCCTGGAAAGCGTAGCGGACGGCATTTCGGTCATGGCACCTATTGGTGCTGCATTGATCGGCCTCAAAGTGGGCGACATCATCGAATGGCCGTTACCCAATAATACCGAGGCACGACTCCGCATCGATGCTATTTATTGGCAGCCCGAACGCGAAAAGCAATTCCACCGATAAGACGCGATAAAGAGTGAGCTGGCTCCGCTAGCTCATGATTAAGTCAGCTATTTTCTTCGCCCACTTAATCCACATAAAGAGGGTCTATTCAGGGCGCCCTCAGCTTTCACATACCCCCTTCGGAAGACTATAACTAAGCGGCTCTTTATCGCATTAAACACACCGTCCCTGCTATTAGTCATAGCCATGGTACTTTTCACAATTCTTCCAGTGATAATGTACACATTGGACGGTTACCTTAAAACCTGAATTGGCAAAGCATTACAGCGCTCATAGACGCCATTACGCCAGGAAGTGGACGCAGCGACTTCCTATCAAGAGAGGATCGTCTCAGGCCAAACGACAAAAAAAACGTGATACGATAATCTTTTGTATTCGTCATATTTTCTGTCGTTTTTAGCGACAACCTCACCGCAAAGGGAATCAACTTTCACCATGTCGTCAGCTAAAGACTGCGTCGCTACGCTTATTGATGACTTCCAGAAGCGTCGGCCAATTCGCGCCGGTTCATTGATTATTACCGTCTATGGCGACTCTATCGTTCCGCGGGGCGGCACTGTGTGGTTAGGCAGTCTATCGAAACTGGTGGAGCCCATCGGTATCAATGAGCGGCTGGTGCGTACATCGGTTTACCGGCTGACCAATGAAACCTGGCTACGGGGAGAGAAGATTGGTCGTCGCAGCTACTATCGGTTGAGTGGCCCTGGTCGGCGTCGTTTCGAACAAGCCTTCAAGCGTGTCTATCACGGCACCCAGCCAGCTTGGTCGGGACAGTGGACATTGGTATTGCTGACACAGCTTCCCCCAGACCGGCGCCAGCAGATTCGTGACGAGCTCGAATGGCTAGGCTTTGGTAGTTTTGCTCAGGGTGTGCTGGCGCATCCCACGCTGTCATGTGCAGAGACCATGGCGGCTTTGCAAGAACTAGATGCAGCAGACGATACGATTGTAATGCAAACGCAGACCATGGAGCCCATGACCAGTAAGCCGCTGCGTCTCCAGGTCAGAGAGAGCTGGAACCTCGACGAATTAGCCGAGCTCTACCAACGTTTTCTGGTTAAGTTTCGCCCCCTTTGGAACGCGCTCAACACAGAGAACCATTTAGGCCAAGAAGAGTGCTTCATTGCCCGAACTTTGCTTATTCACGAGTATCGCAAGGTTCAATTACGCGACCCCCTCCTGCCTGAAGAACTACTCCCCACGGCGTGGGAAGGACGCTACGCCCATCAGCTCTGCCGCAACCTTTATCGTTTGCTCTACGAACGTGCAGAACGCTGGTTGGATCAACATTTGGAAACCGCCGAGGGCCCACTACCCGCCCCTGGCCCCAGCTTCTACCAGCGCTTCGGCGGGCTGGATTGAACGCCTAACGAGACTGCTTAATCAGCCGTCACATCGGGCATAACGCACCTTATGGCTGTGGCGACTGATCCAGCGTCTGCTGCTTGGGTTGAGTATCACCAGCCAGCAAGGTTGGACGATCAGCATCGAGTTCTGCCAGCGGCTCACAGGGCTCCAGGCTGTCCCGACAACGGCCCACTAAGCGCTGATACTCCTGGGTACCCTGCTGTTTCCAGGCGAACTCTTCATCACTCAGCGCGCGCTTAACCTTTGCGGGTTCCCCCATCACCAGCGACTGGGGCTCACACTCGAAGCCCGCCTTAACGAACGCTGCTGCCGCAACGATAGACCTCTCAGCAATGTTGGCGCCATCCATCACCACGGCGTTCATACCCACCATGGCATCACGCCCAATCACGCACCCATGCAGTACCGCGCCATGGCCGATATGGCCATCCTTCTCAACTTTGGTGACGCAGCCAGGAAAGCCGTGCATAACACAGGTATCCTGAAGGTTGGATCCCTCTTCCAGCACAAGACGGCCGAAATCGCCGCGCATCACCGCGCCAGGGCCTACATAACAGTTGGGGCCCACGATCACATCCCCGATCAACACTGCCGTTGGGTGGACATAAGCCGTCGGGTGTACCACCGGCGTCACCCCTTCAAGTCGATAGTAAGGCATAACACTCTCCGTTAGCTTGATTGGCCGTGTGGGGTGTTGCCCCCACCGCCAGTTCTTCGAACTGCTCGGCCACTGCTTTATTAGTTGTGTAGCCACCTAGAGTTATCGCGCCTTTGCTGCACTGATTGCGTCATGGGGCGCTCCTCCACTCACTCTTTTTTGATACACCATATAAACAAAGACTATATTTTGCGTAACAAAACATCAAACACTTTACCTGTCGCCGTCTACTGAAGAATGGGCACACCGCTATCTAAAAACTCGACGCACCCTGCTGTAAGTCAGTTTTTTAGACGACCTTGGTTTTTTTATACCATCGTCTAACAATTATCTTATATTCGCAAAAAAGTCACACAAGTTATTGTTAATAAATAACAAACTACCAACAACACCAACAAGCGACACATTATAATCACCCATATAATATTGATGTGTATCAAAATAAATCTATACTCGGCAGAGATTCATCCTGTGGATCACAGGCCGAACGGTCACTGGCGGGCACCGCCGACCGCGAAAAGGGCATGCGCCTTCCAATAAAAACGACCTGCCACTTTTCAAGGGCACTGACACAAGGACATTACCCATGAGCCAAGCGCCCCTGCTTTACAGCGTGGAAGACGGCGTCGCCTGCATCACGCTGAACCGCCCCGAAAGCTTGAACAGCTTCAATACCGAAATGCATGCCGAGATGCGCAAGGTGCTAAAAGCCGTGCGCCAGGATTCAAGCGTTCGCGCTTTGCTGCTGACCGGCAGCGGTCGAGGTTTCTGCGCCGGCCAGGATCTTTCCGACCGTAGCGTCGCGCCCGACGCAGAAGCCCCCGACCTCGGCGAGTCGCTTGAGAAACGTTACAACCCCATGCTGCGCGCCCTTAAAGACATGCCGTTCCCCACCATTTGTGCGGTGAACGGCGTGGCCGCAGGTGCCGGTGCCAACATCGCCCTGGCCTGCGACATCGTATTGGCCGCGCGCTCGGCAAGCTTTATTCAGGCCTTCTGTAAGATCGGCTTGATTCCAGACTCCGGCGGCACCTGGACATTGCCTAACTTAGTGGGCATGGCCCGCGCCAAGGGCCTGGCGATGCTGGGCGACAAGCTGCCCGCCGAGACCGCCGAACAGTGGGGCATGATCTGGCGCTGCGTCGACGATGAGGCGCTTCAAGAAGAAGCCATGAGCATGGCTCGCCACCTGGCCACTCAACCCACTCATGGCCTAGCGCTGATTAAACGCGCCCTACATGCCAGCAGCGATAACAGCTTCAACGAGCAGCTCGACCTGGAACGCGACCTGCAACGCCTTGCTGGGCGCAGCGAAGATTACCGCGAAGGCGTCAGTGCTTTTATGGAAAAACGTCGCCCCACCTTCAAGGGAGAGTGATATGCCAACCCTTCTCTCTACCGCCACTATTAGCATCATCAGCACAGGCGCCATTAATGCCTTGACCGATAGCCGTTTGGTTATCGAGGCTATCGTCGAGAACCTTGAGGCCAAGCGTCAGGTGTTTGCTCGGCTCGAAGCCCTATACGAGGAAAGCTTTCATGCGTGATTCCCAACTGAACCCGCAGCAACTGGCGGAAGCCTGCGCCGAGGCAATGTTTTCCCGTGACCACGCCAGCCAAGGGCTGGGCATGCGTATTACTCGCGTGGCCCCCGGCTTCGCCGAACTGACCATGACCGTGCGCCAGGACATGGTGCAGGGGCACGGCAACTGCCATGGCGGGTTTCTGTTTGCCCTCGCCGATTCCGCCTTTGCGTTTGCCTGCAACAGCTACGATGAAGCCACCGTGGCCGCTGGCTGCAGTATCGACTACCTCGGCCCCGGCCAGCTGGGCGACGAGATCACCGCCACCGCCGAAGAGCGCAGCCGCCGCGGGCGTACCGGCATTTACGACATTACGTTGCGCAATCAGCACGGAGATACCGTTGCCTTGTTCCGCGGGCGTTCCTACAAAATTCGCGGCAGCGTACTCCGCCTGGAAGACACCGCTGCTGGAGATAGCCAATGAAAGGCGCGTTGATCATTGAGCGCTTATAAGCCCATTACTAAAGCCATTCCATAGACCATGGTGCATTTAGAAACTAGTCCAATAACAACTAGCTTGATCGGAGACCCCTGATGAATCAGCCCGCAACGCGTATCAACACCGCGACTCTCGACCCCTTGGAAACCGCCAGCGTCGACGAGCTGCGCGCCACTCAGGTCAAGCGCCTGAAGTGGAGCCTGAAGCACGCCTACGACAATGTGCCCTTCTACCGCCACTCCTTCGACAAGGCTGGGGCGCATCCCGACGATATCCAGACGCTGGCGGATCTCGCCAAACTACCTTTTACCACCAAGGCCGATTTGCGCGACAACTACCCGTTCGGCATGTTGGCCACACCGATGAGCGAGATCGTTCGCATCCATGCCTCCAGCGGCACCACCGGGCAACCGACGGTGGTCGGCTACACCCAGAACGATATTGATGTGTGGTCTGATGTGATGGCGCGCTCGATCCGCGCCGCCGGCGGCAGCCGCAACGACAAGGTGCATGTGGCGTATGGCTATGGTCTGTTCACCGGTGGGCTGGGCGCGCATTATGGTGCTGAACGCCTGGGTTGCGCGGTGATTCCCATGTCGGGCGGCCAGACCGAGAAACAGGTTCAGTTGATCCGTGATTTCGAGCCGGACATCATCATGGTCACCCCCTCGTATATGCTCAACATCGCGGACGAAATGGAGCGCCAAGGCATCGACCCGCATACGCTGCCCTTGCGTACTGGCATCTTCGGCGCCGAACCTTGGACCGACAGCATGCGCACAGCCTTAGAGCAGCGCCTGGGCATCGACGCCCTCGATATTTACGGTCTCTCTGAGGTAATGGGCCCGGGCGTAGGCATGGAGTGCCTGGAGACCAAAGATGGCCCGACCATCTGGGAAGATCATTTCTACCCCGAGATCATCGACCCGGTCAGTGGTGACGTCCTGCCAGACGGCGAATACGGCGAGCTGGTGTTCACCACCTTAACCAAAGAAGGCCTACCGGTGATTCGCTACCGCACCCGTGACCTGACCCGCCTACTACCGGGCACCGCGCGCCCCATGCGACGCATCGACAAGATCACTGGCCGCAGCGACGACATGCTGATCATTCGCGGGGTGAATGTGTTCCCCACCCAGATCGAAGAACAACTGCTCAAAATCGCGTCGCTTTCTCCCCACTACGAGATCGAAGTCAGCCGCCAAGGCAATATGGACATGGTGCTTGTTCGTGTAGAGGCGAATCATCATGACATCGCCCGCGACCCCGTGGCTTGTGAAGAAGCCGCGAAACAGCTCCAGCATGCCATCAAGACGCACATTGGTATCAGCACCAAGGTCGAGGTGTGCCCGGTAGAAAGTGTTATGCGTTCGATGGGTAAGGCCAAGCGGGTCAAAGACGTGCGTTAACTCTTTTCAGACAGAGCCTAGGGCAATGATATCAGCCCCCGAATACTTATTATTCATGGCTTTTAAGCTTTAGGCTTGTGAAGCTGAAAGTGAACGAGCGGCCACCACTGTTAGCTCTACCTTAGCATCGATAAAAAGCTCACAACATACAGTAGTACGAACCGGCAGAGGCGCAGAAAAATAGTTCTTATAAGTACTGTTGAAAAGCTCAAAATCACTTTTATCAGTGAGATAGGCAGTGACTGATACAATCTCACTTAACCCCAGACCACTCTGGGCCAGTGTTGAAGAAATGCGCTTCATTACTAGATCAGTTTGCGCAACAATTCCCTCCGGTATTCTTCCTTCTTCATCTAAAGGAACTTCTCCGGAAAGCACGATTAGATCATTGACTTCGCGAAACTTAGAAAATGGCATGTTCATAGCGTATCTCCTGATACTTATTGAAAATCAATTAACCGAAGCCGAGGAAGCCTTCAGAGAAGCTCAGTGGCTGGGCATTGCAAAGCGATTTAGTATCGACCTGAGGACGTGAGAGCTCTGGAACAGTATTGAACAAGGCTTCTAGTTCCTGAGCAAAAGCAAGCGTAGCCAGGTCTTCGCCACGGCGGCCAATGATCTGCAAACCAAAAGGAAGACCATTTAGATCCCGTCCGGCAGGTAACGTAATAGATGGGTGGCCAACCAACGTCGACGCATAAGCCATTGAAAGCCAATGGTAATAGCTTTCCATCGGTTTTCCGTCTATCTCACTGGGGTAAAGCTCATGCCAGTTTCGTGGACTAATAGTCGTAGTCGGCGCAATAATAAAATCATGCCGTTCGAAAAATGTTTGCCAGCGCCGGTATATTTGGGTCTGCAAATTCATGGCCTCCACGACATCTAACGCAGAGAATGAAGCCCCCTCTTTAACATTGGCCTTGATATTCGGGCCCACTTTACTTGGATGGTTTCTAACCAACTCACGATGATGGCCGGAAAACAACAATCCTCTTAAAACTGAAAAAGCCCTATCTGCACCATGGCAATCCGGGTGGGTGTGCTCTAAGGAAGCAAATACATGACCGAACCGATGTAATTTATCAAGGAAGGTTTCAGCAATAAGCGACTCTGTTATCGCAAAACCAAAATCATGGGTAACCGCAACTCTAGCACTACTCAGATCAGAAGAGGGTAAATGCGTGTAAGAGTCAGGGTTATGGTGGCTTTTTTCCTCAACTACCGATACCCATGGATCTCTTCGGTCAGGTCTAATCATGGCTGATAGCATGAGTGCGGTGTCAGCTACAGTCCGTGCCATTGGCCCGCTGGTAGATAAAGGAAGCAGTGCTAATGAACGCTGCGATCCAGGAACTACGCCAGGCGAGGGACGAAAGCCAACAACACCATTGAATGCCGCTGGGCTTCGCAGGCTACCGCCGGTATCCGAACCAGTCGCCAAAGGTGCCATGCCGCAGGCAACAGCCACGGCCGAGCCTCCCGATGAACCACCTGCAGAACGAGATAAATCAAAGGGATTCGCAGTGACGCCATACACCGCATTTCGAGTATTTCCTCCAGCACTCCACTCAGGGTTATTTGTCTTACCCATAATGACGACACCTGCTTGGCGTAGCTGGGTGATCATCGGGTCATCTGACGTAGCTATATTATCGGCATATAACTCACTACCATAAGTTGTAGGAAAACCAACTACATCGACCATATCCTTTACACACAATGGCAGACCGTGCAGTACACCAAGAGGCTTACCTTGGTCGATTTCCCTTTGAGCATCGCGAGCTTGAGTAAGCATTAAGTCGTGATTATAGCTAACTAAAGCATTTACTGCCGGGTTCACAGCTTCCGCTCGGGCAATACAGCTCTCAGCAAGCTCGACAACAGAGAGCTGTTTTGAAGAAAGCAGGCGACGAGCCTGAGTAGCACTCAAATCACAAGGTATCATTCAAACATCTTCCTTTATGTAACTTATTAAAAGAAACACCCGATATAACCAGGTTTTTATTAAAAACAATAGTCACCATCATTAACAATGACAAAAATCTTTACGACACATAAAACAATCACCAATAGAACGTCACTTTTATCTTTTTCAGCATGACTGACATCAAAATACTATCTCAACGATCATTTAAAACATGGGTAATAAAGTTAAAAAAACCACAATTCCACTTAACAATTAATAGAAAATCATTAATGATAGAAAGTAGATCCTTCCTTGCTAATTTTCGATTCACAAGCACGAGCAAGCAGATGCACCAAAATAATAGCTGCACAAATTGGCACAGATAACACCACCCATGACATCGGAAATCCCAACGTATCTGCACTAATCTGTGACTGACGTGCGATAAAACCACGTGACGGATCCATTCCAGACCCCAAGATACTGAAATAGATAATAGGAACAAAAAAGATGAGCACTGCCACACCGCGCAACAGTGCCGAAAACAGCCTCAATGGAAAGCTCTTAAAGTGCATGGCCCCCTGAAAAAGCGCAGGGTCATCTTTCGACTTAAAAGAAAGCGTAGCTCCGAGCAGCCCGCCCCACACCATCATGTAACGAGCCATTTCTTCTGTCCATGATGGCGGTGCGTTAAAAGCGTATCGAGCCACCACTTGGATTGCTACGAATAGCAGCATCAACACTAAGCACAATACTGATACTCGGCGAGCAAGCCAATCTAGACAATCACTGAGGATAACTATTGAACGGCACATATTGTATACACCTTACGCTCAGCATAATCACTAGAAAAGCCCCCCCCTGCACCCAGGTTAATATAACTGGATAGGGCAACTAACAACTGGATTTAGCGCGTCTTTTCGGCAAGATCAGTCCACGTCTCGACTTGTGCGGGTGTCAGCTCCGTCTGATCGTAAACCGAGCGAGATAACTCACGAAATCTATCACGCGATTCTGCCGACAATGTTGTTACTTCCACACCATTTTCCCTAAGCTCGTTTAAAACCTTGGGTGTAATATCTTGAAGCCATGCCCGGTTGGCCTGATTAGCAATACCAACGGATTCATCGACAATACTTCTTTCCTGCTCACTCAGACCCTGGTACCAGTCGTCAGAAACCAGAACCGCACGTAAAGCGTTCATAACATTAGTATCAGTGTAATAGCTTATGATGTCCGTTTGTCCAAACATAATTGGGACAAGTGAAGTATTAATATAGCCATCGACAATACCTGTCTGCATTGCTGCCGCCACCTCTCCCCAAGCAACAATTGTTCCGCTTCCGCCCCAAGCTCTATAGAGCGCGTTTTGTACATCGTCGATGGCACGCATCCGCAGGTCGGCCATGTCTTCAGGCTGAGTGACAGCCTTGCGTGTTGTGATAATACCGGAGGGAGGGCCAAGCGGTGCGAGCGTCAATAAACGAACCCCAGCATGCTTAATATTTTCATTGATGCGTGACAGAACATCACCTTCAGTGAGAGCTCGATCCATGTGGCTCACTCCATCAAAAAGATAAGGCAAACGTACGCCGAAAATAAACGGATCGATGCGTGCGACTGAATTTACGTCCGACAAAGATACTTCTAGTAGGCCCATTGAAAGTTGGTCGAGTTTTTCTGCCTCTCCCCCCATAGCATCTCGAGGTATTTCTCGAGCATTTAAGCCGCGCTCTTTGAGAGCTTCAGTAAAATTATGTGCCCAAACATAGGAGCCTGACCTTTCTAAGTCCGTTGGACTATCCAGAGCAACCTTGATTTCGCTACCAAGAACCGACATAGGAAATGCAATTAGGGCTGACGCCATTGCGAGAATCTTTAGCAATTTCATACAGTGTCTCCATTATGCTTGTTATCGATAGAAGTTGTGATTTTTTAATCTAGAGCACGTTGAACCCGAATATCCGTGGAAGCAAGAGACTAATATTCGGAAAAAAGGCAATTATCAACAATATTACTAACTGTATTCCAATAAAGGGTAGTGTTGCTTTAGCAAGGTTCCAGTAATTTATTTTCGCAATCCCCGAAACCACAATTAAACATTTCCCAAAAGGAGGTGTTATCAATCCAATACAAAGGTTGAAGCAAACCATAATACCTAGATGTACCGGATTGAAACCTTGTAACAGCGCTGTAGGCACAAGCAATGGTACGAGTAATGTGAGTGCCACAGGTGTGTCCATGAACATACCGGCAACAAGAAGCACAAAAATAAGTAACAAAAGGTAATTATTTCCGGCAAGCCCCATTGAGGCTATCCAGCCTGCCAATAATTGAGGCCAACCCAGCAGTCCTGCAAGATAACTAAGTACTGCGATAGAGCAAATGATAATAAAGATAGAGCCTGTTAAACGTGCTGTCGCCTCCACGGCTGAATAGAGCACTTTCCAAGACATCCCTCCCATCGACCAACCTACTAATATAGCCGCAATAACAGCAAGTGCTGCGCCTTCAGTTGGAGTTGTAAGCCCAAAGACGATACTGCCAAGGATAATGATGGGTATAGATAAAGCAGGCCACGCTCTTTTAAAGCTAGCGAACAGTGGAGGAATATCAATAGTGCTACCACCGGGATGATCGTCTCGATGTGCTATCCAGGCATTAAATGCGAAGAGCAAACAGGCCAGTAGCAAACCAGGCAAAATGCCAGCCACAAAAAGCGCTGCTACGGAGGTGCCTGTTAGCCCTCCGTAAATGATCATAATGATGCTAGGCGGAATAATCGGCCCAATCATTGATGAAGCGGCGGTTAGTGCTCCTGCATAATATGGTGGATAACCACGTTCGCGCATAGCTGGAATCAAAGAGTTGGATACAGCTGCTGAATCGGCCACCGCGGAACCTGATATACCAGAAAAGAATAGGCTCGTCATAATATTGACATGCCCCAGACCACCTTTGAAACGACCAAGCAGAGCCATAGCAAAATCGATCAGAGACCCCATCACACCAGCACGATTCATCAGCTCTCCGGTGAGTATGAACAAGGGCATAGCCATAAAAGCAAAGACATCTAACTGAGCAAAGATACGTTGAGGAAGTATCGCTATGTATTGCGGATAGCCAGTCGTCAAAAATGCGATGACCGCAGTGGCACCTACTAGATAAGCGAATGCTGTACCCGAAAACAGGAATACACAAAAAGCTACGATAGCATAGGCCATACAAGGCTCCGAAGGCGTTGCTACTAACAGAACTTATACTTGTCTTTATTTGAGAATACTCAGTGATGTGAAGGCAGACAAATGACAAATTACTCTCTTCGTATAACCAAACAGTAATACGAAGAGAGCGCTTCACTTTATTCTGACTCAATGGGAAGTAAAACGAGACTGGTGGCTTGCCTGCTCCAGGCATTCTTGAAATAGCTTGCTAGTTGCATTAGATGAATTGCTTCTCCAATAGCAGTAGGCTTCCGAAAGAATTTCATCAAATTGCAACGGCAGGATACTTAGATCTCCCTTTCCCGCATGATGTCTGGCCAACCACTCAGGCATGAGGCTGATGAACGGAGCGATCCGCATCAGCTCAAAGTTGAGCAGTAGTGATGTAGATTCGATATAACTGGAAGGGAATGCTAAACCGGCTTTGGCAAGGCATGTGTCAACGGCCTGCCTCGCTAATGACCCTTCTGCGGGGCTAATCCATGGCCAAGCTACAACGTCTTTCCATTCGATTGTTGCTCGCACCGCAAGCGGGTGCTGAGAGCCGGCTACCACCAGGATAGGTTCCTTTAATATCGAGGTTTTACTGATACCCTCGCGAAAGAAAGGCTCCCATGCCCGAGCTATCAAGATATCTAGATTGCCATTTTCCAGCAGAGGTAATAGCTGATTAAAGTGGCCTTCAGTGATAGAAACGACTGCAGAAGGAGCAATTACCTTGAGCCGCTTAATGGCCTCTGGCAACAGTGTCGGTGCAAGTGAGGCGACCACACCCACTACAACGTGGCCTCCTAACCCCCGGTGGACAGCATCGACATCAAATTCAGCCCTTTCAATTAATTGTACGATTTCAGTCGCATGGGCTGCCAACCTTTCGCCGATAGGGGTGAAAACAACGCGGTTACCTTGCCTTTGAATGATTGGGCTGTTCAGGGAACGCTCAATCTCACCGATTTGCTTAGAAATCGCCGGTTGAGTCACGTTCATTGCTTTCGCCACATGACTGACCTGCCCCAACTGGGCAAGCATGGCAATGATCCGGAGGTGTCTGAGCTTCAAATCATGTTTAAAGAATTTCTTAATATCTTGTTGTGTTTCGAGCATACAGCTAC
This sequence comes from Halomonas sp. ATBC28, assembly GCF_005937175.1. NCBI lineage: Bacteria > Pseudomonadati > Pseudomonadota > Gammaproteobacteria > Oceanospirillales > Halomonadaceae > Halomonas > Halomonas sp. ATBC28. Next base: position 55,511 of record NZ_VCQL01000012.1, read on the forward strand.
CTTGTTTTTCTCATTGCAATGACCCGCATCGGCGAAGAGCATTTCACAACAGGTTAGCAGCGCTGACTCACTTTCTGTTTTACCAACAGAAGAGACACAGCATGCAACATCCTGGCAACCACTATAGACCTGACGATACCAGGCTCCCACCGCCGTGAATTGATCACGAGTCTACGCCGTCCCCCACGTTAAAGGGCTGGAAATTCAAAGCAGCCAGGCAAGTATTCCACTGAAATTTAGCGCCACAAGTAACGGCAGCGCCAGCCCTTGTTAGAGCCTTACTTTCGATCCGACTGTTCAGGCCGCACCTAGCGTCCACAAAAGAGGTTCTGCATATTAGCGTAAATAATTTTTCCCTCTGCAGGCATTTTTGAATCACTTGTTTTAGCTATTTTTTTCCTTTTAAGGCCAAGCCCTATCTACATCTGTTATCACAAAGTATTAAAGTGACACATAAAAATACCTATTGATAAAATATTTCGTATCACTATACTTTAGGAAAAATAAGCCACACTCCCTGATATATCGACGCCGCGGAGGTCTCTATGTACGCGCAGCTCGTTGAAACCGGTTCTAACAAACTCAAAACGCTTGATGAGATGAGCCCTGAGGAACGCCAGTTCCAGGAGCGCATCAATGATGAAATTAAAATAGAACCCAAAAATTGGATGCCGGACGCCTACCGCAAGACGTTGATCCGTCAGATCTCTCAACACGCCCACTCCGAGATCGTCGGTATGCTGCCGGAAGGCAACTGGCTGACACGTGCGCCAACCCTTAAGCGCAAGTTGCAGCTAATGGCCAAGATTCAGGATGAGGCGGGTCACGGCTTATACCTTTATAGCGCCATGGAAACCCTGGGTGTCGACCGCGATGAAGAGATCGACAAGCTCCACGACGGTCGCGCCAAGTACTCCAGTATCTTCAACTACCCAACACTCAACTGGGCAGACATGGGTACCGTCGGCTGGTTAGTCGACGGCGCAGCCATCGTCAACCAGGTGCCGCTTCAACGCACCTCCTACGGCCCCTATGCGCGCGCCATGATTCGCGTATGCAAGGAAGAGAGCTTCCATCAGCGCCAGGGGTATCAGATTCTGCTGACCATGATGCAAGAGGGCACCGACGACCAGAAAGCCATGGTGCAGGACTCCATTAACCGCTTCTGGTGGCCCTCGCTAATGATGTTCGGGCCATCCGACGAAAATTCTCCCAACAGCGCTCAGTCGATGGCCTGGAAGATCAAGCGCCATAGCAACGATGAGCTGCGACAGCGCTTCCTCGACCAAACCGTACCGCAGCTAGAGCTGCTGGGCTGCACCGCCCCTGATCCGGATCTCAAATATAACCAAGAGACCGGCCACTACGAGTTCGGTGAAATCGATTGGCAGGAATTTTTCGACGTAGTGAAGGGTAACGGCCCCTGCAACCGCGAGCGCATCGAAGCACGCCGCAGCGCCATCGATAACGGCGCCTGGGTACGTGAAGCCGCCGTGGCCCACGCCGCCAAGCGTCAACACCGAGCAGCCTGATTCTTAAAACAATCGAGAGCCCTGCGACGCGGGGCTCCTTTGACCACAGAGGCTTTCCTCATGGCTGACTGGCCCCTCTTCGAAGTTTTTATACGCAGCAAACACGGCCTTAATCACAAGCACGTCGGCAGTGTGCACGCAGCCGATCGCCGCATGGCAATCGAAAACGCCCGTGAGCTGTACACCCGTCGCAATGAAGGGGTGAGCATCTGGGTGGTTCCGGCCAGCGAAATCACCGCCTCCTCTCCCGATGAGAAAGAGCCGCTGTTCGATCCGTCTAACGATAAGGTCTATCGCCACGCATCCTTCTACAAACTGCCGAAAGAAGTCGGCCACATGTAAGGGAGGCTGTGATGCAAAACATGGCTCAAAAGAAACAAACCCCGTTGATCGATTACCTACTGCGCCTTGGCGACAACGCCTTGGTACTCGGCCAGCGCCACGCACAACTGTGCGGCAAAGCACCAGCGCTGGAAGAGGAGCTGGCCTTAATGAACGTGGGTCTCGACCTCTTCGGTCAGGCACGCAACTGGCTGGACTATGCTGCTGAACTGGAAGGCCAGGGCCATGATGCCGACTATTTAGCCTTTCGCCGCGATGCCCAGGATTTTCGCAACCTGTTGCTCGTTGAACAGCCCAACGGTGACTTCGCCGACATCATGGGGCGCCAGTTCCTGTTCGATGCATGGCACGTCCACCTGCTTGACGGGCTGTCTCACTCCAGCGACCCACGTATTGCTGAAGTGGCGGCCAAGTCGCTTAAGGAAGCAACGTACCACCTACGCCGCTCCTCTGAATGGGTGATTCGCCTGGGCGATGGCACGGAAGAGAGCCACACCCGCATGCAGCGAGCGCTCGACAACCTCTGGCAGTTCACCGGTGAGCTACTGCAGGGCGACGAGGTTGATCAGGCCATGCTGGAAGCCGGTATTGCGCCAGCCCCAGAGACGCTGGCCACCCGCTGGAAAGCCACCGTGGAAGAGGTGTTTGAAGAAGCCACGCTGGAGCGCCCTTCCTACGAAGCTTGGATGTATACCGGCGGTAAAGTCGGGCATCACACCGAGCATCTGGGCTTTCTATTAGCGGAAATGCAATACCTGCCGAGGGCCTATCCCGATGCGACCGTCTGGTAACCACCCACCGACGCTTACCGATGACTGGCCCTCCAGTGACTTAATCGGTAGCGACCGCAGCGGCCTGCCGCCAGCCGGTGACGAAGGCGATGTTGAAGCCGTGCTGGCCATTTTGCAGGAAGTGCCTGACCCGGAAGTACCGGTGGTCAGCGTGGTTGAGCTGGGAATTGTGCGGGATATCGATTGGGTGGACGGTCGGTTGGCGGTCAACGTAACGCCAACTTACTCCGGCTGCCCGGCTACGGAAGTCATCGAACAGCATATCCATGAAGCGCTGGTGGCCGCTGGCTACTCAGACCCGCTAATTCAGCGCCGCCTGTCCCCCGCCTGGACCACCGATTGGTTAACCGAAGCCGGGCGCGAAAAATTGCGCGCCTACGGCATCGCACCACCGGTAGGAAGTGCTAGCAAACGTAGCCTGACCGGCCAGTCTGACCCGGTAGTGCCCTGCCCTTTATGTGGCAGCAACGCGACCGAACGCGTCAGCGAATTCGGCTCTACGGCTTGCAAGGCGCTCTACCGCTGTCGCGATTGCCTGGAGCCTTTCGATTATTTCAAGTGTCTGTAAAACGACGAGACCATTTCCCATGAGCCGATTTCACGCCCTGACCGTCAAGGATGTTCGCAAGGAAACCCATGATGCCGTTTCCATTGCTTTCGACGTTCCCGATGACCTGCTGGACGCCTTTCGCTTTACCCAAGGGCAGTACCTGACTCTACGTCGCGACATCGAAGGTGAGGATGTCCGTCGTTCCTACTCGATTTGCACCGGTGTCCACGAACATGAGCTGAGAGTCGCCGTCAAGCTGGTGCCGGGTGGCAGCTTTTCCACCTTTGCCAACCAGCACTTGCAGCCCGGTGATCAGTTAGACGTGATGCCCCCCCAGGGCAAGTTCTTCGTGCCACTCGACCCCAACCGTGAAGGGCACTATTTGGCGGTCACCGCAGGCAGCGGCGTGACCCCCATCATGTCAATCGTCTCCACCACCCTGGAAAGCGAGCCAAACAGCCGCTTTACCGTAATCTATGGCAACCGTTCTACCACGGGGACGCTGTTTCGCGAACGCCTTCAGGATCTCAAGGATCGCTACCTGGAACGCCTCAACATCATTTATGTGTTCAGCCGCGAACAACAGGAAATCGATCTTTACAACGGCCGGATCGACGCCGACAAATGCAACGCCCTGTTTGACCGCTGGGTAGACGTATCCAAGCTCGACGCCGCGTTTATCTGTGGCCCGCAAGAAATGACCGAGATCGTGCGTGGTGTTCTGACCCAACATGGAATGCCGAAGGAAAAAGTGCACTTCGAGCTGTTTACTACCGGGCTACCGACAGCAGGCGCCAAGCGCCGCCAGGCGACGAAAGCGGCCCAGGTGAAAGCAGAAACCTCGCACATCAAGGTAATCATCGACGGCCGTACTATTGAATATGACCTGCCCCGCAACACCCAGAGCATCCTGGAAGCAGGTAACGAGCACGGGGCCGATATACCTTTCTCATGCAAGGCTGGGGTGTGCTCCACCTGCAAGTCCAAAGTCATCGAAGGCGAGGTGGAAATGGACGCCAATTACGCCCTGGAAGATTACGAAATCGATGCCGGCTACGTGCTGTCCTGCCAGTGCTATCCGATCAGCGACAGGGTGGTGCTTGACTATGACGAGGTATAAACCCTAACCCACCCACTTCCAAGCCAGCGAACGCGTCGGCTTCGTCTATGTTTTGCGGGAGAGTACGCAATGTCAGTTTTACAGAGTTACATCGCAGGCCAGTGGTTCGGAAAGGCCGAATCCAAAGCGCTTATTAGCGCCATTAACGGCACAACCGTTGCGCATACCCACCAAGAAGAGATCAACTTCCGTGAAGCGGTGGCGTATGCCCGCAACACCGGTGTGAAAAATATGCTGGCACTGGATTTCCAGCAACGGGCCGCCATCCTTAAAGCGCTGGCCGCCTATATCCAAGAGCGTAAGCGTGAGCTCTATGCCATCTCTCACCACACTGGCTGCACCAAGGCCGATTCCTGGATCGACATCGACGGTGGTTTTGGCACCCTGTTTACCTACGCCTCCACTGGCCGCAAGGAACTGCCCTCCGGCAATGTGGCCCATGAAGGCCCGGTGACTCAGCTAGGAAAAGAGAACCACTTCAATGGCACCCATATACTGGTGCCCCGCCGCGGCGTCTCTGTACACATCAATGCGTTTAACTTTCCCATATGGGGCATGCTGGAGAAGTTCGCACCCGCCTTTTTGGCAGGCATGCCGTGTATCTTCAAACCGGCAACCGCCACTAGCTACTTGACCGAAGCAGCCGTGCGCGTCATCAACGACTCAGGCCTGCTGCCGGAAGGAGCGCTGCAACTGGTTATCGGCGGAGCCGGTGACTTACTGGATCATCTGGAAGAGCAGGACTTTGTCACCTTCACCGGCTCGGCAAGCACCGCCCTGAAGCTGAAAAGCCACCCTAACATCATGGCGAAGAGCATCCCGTTCAACGCCGAGGCGGACTCGCTCAACAGCGCCATCATGGCCCCGGATGTTAGCCCGGAAGACGAAGAGTTCGAAATCTTTGCCAAAGAAGTGGTCAAGGAGATGACCGCCAAGGCAGGTCAGAAATGTACCGCGATCCGCCGAATCTTAGTGCCCGCCGCGCATCTGGATGCATTGGCGAACACACTTAAGTCGCGGCTTGCCAACATTGTGGTCGGTGATCCTCATGAAGAAGGCGTACGCATGGGCGCGCTCTCTTCCCGTGACCAATTGAGAGACGTTAACCACGCAATTGAACAACTGCTAGAGACTAGTGAGTGCGTCTTCGGCAGAGACGGCAGCTTCAAGCCTGTCGGCCAGGGTGTTGAAAACGGCGCCTTCATTACTCCCCACTTGCTGATCAATCGTAACCCGTTGAACGACGGCGGCGCTCACGACATTGAAGCCTTTGGCCCCGTCGCGACGCTAATGCCCTACAGCAGCATCGACGAAGCCCTGACCATCGCCGCCAAGGGCAAGGGCAGCTTAGTGACCACGCTGACCACGAAAGACCCTGCCATTGCGGCTGAAATGATCCCCATTCTGGCCGCCCAGCACGGCCGCCTGCAGATTCTGGATACTCAGGCGTCAAAGGAATCCACTGGCCACGGCTCTCCGCTACCGATGCTCAAGCATGGCGGGCCCGGCCGCGCAGGCGGTGGCGAGGAACTCGGCGGCATTCGTGCGGTTCACCACTATCTACAGCGCACCGCCATCCAGGGCTCTCCGAGCATGCTCGCGGCAGTCACAAAGGAATATGTGCGTGGCGCCAAGGTGATCGAGACTGACGTCCACCCGTTCCGCCGCCATTTCGACGACCTGCAGGTTGGGGAGTCACTGTTAACCCACCGCCGCACCGTCACTGAAGCCGACATCGTCAATTTTGGCTGCCTTTCCGGCGACCACTTCTATATGCACTTCGACGACATTGCCGCCAAAGAGACCCAGTTCGGCCAGCGCATTGCCCACGGCTACTTTGTGCTGTCTGCCGCTGCGGGTCTATTCGTTTACCCAGGCGAAGGCCCCGTACTGGCTAACTACGGCCTGGATACACTGCGCTTTATTACACCTGTGTTGGTAGGCGACACTATCCGCGCCCGCCTCACGTGTAAACGCAAGATTGATCAGGGCAGGGCTTCTCCCGACGGGCATCCACAGGGCGTGGTTATGTGGGACGTAGCGGTGACCAATCAAAACGATGAACTGGTCGCCAGCTATGACATTCTAACGCTGGTGGCCAAGCAGCAGTAACGCCCCAGCCAACACATGTAGTGCGTGGTAAGCGAAGCGCACCCGCAAAAGCAGCGCGCAGCGGTGCCAGGGTGGTTGCGAAACTGCTTAGCCTTCGCGCTGAGCCGCCGTCGCGGGTGCCTTAAGACGACAAAAAACGGCTGACAGGGCGCTTACCCTGTCAGCCGTTTGTTTAGCAAGGACGTTAATAGCACTGTATTAATAGCGTAGCTTTAATACAGTAACTGCGGCAGAAAAAGCACGATCGCTGGGAATATAAGTACGAGCAGTGCGCGTATGGTACCGGCGACCCAGAAAGGCGTAACGCCGCGGAAGATAGTGCCTGTTGATACGTCCGGTAATACAGCCCGCAATACGAACACATTCATACCGACAGGGGGCGTTATCAAACTAATCTCAATGACGATAACCACCAGTATGCCGAACCACACCAAATCATAGCCAAGCCCCGCCACGACCGGGAAGAAGACCGGCACGGTCAGCAGCATCATCGACATGCTTTCGAATACACAGCCTAACAGTACGTAAATGGCCAAGATAACGAGAATTACCACGAAGGGGGCCACGTTCAGCCCGGTGACCAACGCCAGGAGGTCATTGGGAAGCCCCGCGCGGTTAATGAAATTAGCAAAGATTAGCGCCGTCAACACCACCGCAAACAGCATCGCTGTTGTTCGCACAGTGTCCATCAGGACATTCATGAGTATCGTCGGCGTCAAAGCACGCTTGAGCAGCGCAATCACAAAGGCACCCATTGCGCCAATACCCGCCGCTTCGGTTGGGGTGAATATACCCAAATAGATGCCGCCGATAACCAATACGAACAGCGCCAGGGTGCTCCCCACATTTTTTAGGGCCGAAAGGCGCTCGTTCCAGGGTACTTTTTCGGCCGCTGGCCCAGCGCTGGGATCACGCCACAGAACCCACTTAACCGCGCCGAGATACATCACAATGCCCAGCATGCCGGGAATGAAGCCCGCCGCAAACAGTTCACGGATACTGGTCTCAGTAATGATGCCGTAGATCACCAGCATCACACTGGGAGGAATCAGTATCCCAAGGGTTCCGCCCGCTGCAATGGAGGCTGCCGCCAGCGAGTCCTTGTAGCCGTACTTACGCATCTGGGGCATGGCAACACGCCCCATAGTGGCGCAGGTCGCAAGACTCGACCCACAAATAGCACTAAAACCACCACAAGCCACGATGGTGGCCATCGCCTGACCGCCCTTACGGTGTCCAAGAAAACCATTGGAGGCCCGGAATAGCGCATCAGAGAGCCCAGCATGGGACACCAAATTACCCATCAAGATAAACAGTGGTATCACCGATAGACCGTAGTCCCTAGCGGTGTCGACTACCCGGCGCGACGCCATGGCTTCAGCCGCGTTCCAGTTACCGGTCAGGTAGTAGAAGCCCACAAAGCCCACGATCCCCATGGCAAAAGCCAGAGGCATGCGCAGGAATACCAATATCAACAGCGCTGCAAACCCATAAAGTGCTTCAATCATGCTTATCTCCCTGGCTGACTGGGCCACCGCACTTAATCACACCCACACCTTCGAGCAGGTAACTCACCGCTCGACCGAAGGTGAGTAGAGCAGAAAGAAACAGCATGATGGCAATCAAGTAAATAAGGTAACCATCGGGAATGCGTAGAAACTCAGTGACATCGCCCCACTCGAAAGCACGCACGCCCAGTGCCCAAACCCGTGTAGCGATCACCCATAAAGCCACTGCGATAATTAAGTTGACGATCATCTGGCGCAGCCATATCCAGCGCGCAGGGAATATGGCATCCAAGAGATCCACGCTAACGTGCTCTTCACGCCAGCATGCTACTGGCAGTGACAGGAACACCACAGCGGCCAGCATCTGCTGGGTCAACTCGACGGTTCCAAGGATAGGTAGATTAAAGAAATAACGGCCTACTACATCAGCAGTCGTCAGCAGCATCAAGGCAAAGAGGGTGGCACCCGCCACCCCCTCCAGCGCCAGCTGCATGACCCTACCGACATTTGACCAGCGAGACGTCAGGATCTGCATAGTCGCCCTCCACTTGGCGAAGGGTAATTATGATTGTGGCACTAAGGATGCCACGCTCTCTTGTGTAGCAGCTTCTTCAAGCTGTTGGTGGAAGTAATCAAGCGCAGCCTGCGCATCGACACCCCGTTCACTTACGTTCTCGGACCAGGTGTCAACCAGGTCATTACTGATACCGCGCAGCGTCTCTAGATCTTCGTCGCCAAGGGCTGTAAAGGTATGACCCTGCTCTTCGGCGAACTCGACGCCCCGCTCATCGGATACATCCATCATGTAGCCAAACAGTCGCGATAACCGCTCACCCGAGACGTCTTCCACAGCGGCACGATCTTCTGCAGACATCTCATCCCAGATACTCGGATTCACTACAATGGTGAAGCTGCCTCGATAAAAGCCCCCATCCACCGTCAAGGTATAGGGAAATACCTCGGCTACCCGAAAGCTTCTAAGGCCTTCCGGCACCAGCATAGCGCCATCTGGTCGTCACGAACTGGGTAAAGCGCTCATCGTTTTTGTTGAATGATGTTGATAAGCCATGCGTGCGGTGGGTGAGATTGCTAGTTAATCACTCATTGCGCCTAACGTGATACTTTATTATTGAAATATATAAATTATACGAATCACGTTATTCATCACAATGCCTTTAGATACGTGGATCATGCAACGATCCATCAACTAATAGATTCTAATACTTAAGTATTAACTTACATTATTAACTTAAACTACAAACACTTACACCAAAAACATTGTTTCTTCGTGTGACTATCAATGGCTATATGGGGTTATTTTTCGCCCATTCTTTTGTTACACAAATCTTATCTATCGATACACTAACGACACACCACCGGCAAAAATGCGATCTGTCACCTGGGCTCGACTTCCCAGCATCAAGCCTCTAGCCAATTCTCTCCAGTTGCCGTTCAAGCTTGCGCATTGTATTAAGCAGATCACGATATTCACCAACGCTCAGGGTCGACACCAGGCCGGCCTCCCACGCCTGGGCTTCGGGCACTAACTTATTGAGTAGCGCTTGTCCGGCGTCCGTCAGTTGCAAGTCATGTAGTCGCTGATCCTGCTGTGAGGGCGTGCGGCTTATCAGTCCACGGTCTTCCAGTGACTGAATAGCGCGAGACACGCGAGCCTTATCCATATTGGTGTAAGCGCAGACCTTCTTAGCGGTTAAATCATCACAGTGGCTAAGCCAGGCAAGCACACGCCACTGGGCAATATTGAGTTCATAAGACTCGGCATAAAGCTTCTCTAACGCCTGGCTGATTCGGTCAGCTAAACGGTTAAGCTGATAGGGTAAAAATTGGTTGAGATCCAGCTCTACCCTGGCTGAAGATTCCAGTGACACATCGCCGTCTGCTTTATCCATCGTCATTTTGTTTCTCCTAAAGCCACCGTTTATCAGAAGTGGTGATGACCAAAATCCGCACGATAGCTGGGAATGTAGGCTCCAGCAATGCACCTATCATAAGGTGGAACAGTGCCGACAGATACTCTCCCTTGCAACTAATTTCACGATTTTATTTATTATACTTAAGTATTAATTTGCAATAACCATCTGATTTATTAAGAATTATCGTCAATACGATGCAAAAGACAGAGTGATTCGTCCATGAAACATTGGACATTTAGTTTCATTAGAAACTATCCTTCAAGCACACAACAATTCAATGAATACCTGAATCACCCTGATAGCACCGGAGATATCATGAGCAAGAAATTCGCGTCCCATGCCGATACCGAAGAGAAGAAGATCAGCTTCACCAAGCTGGCAGAAGGGCTCTATGCTTACACTGCTGAAGGTGACCCCAATACGGGCATCGTGATTGGCGATGACAGCGTGATGGTTATCGACACCCAGGCAACGCCCGTCATGGCTCAGGATGTCATCCGCCGTATCCGCGAAGTGACTGACCTACCGATTAAGCATGTGGTAATGACCCATTACCATGCCGTGCGTGTTCTCGGCGCTTCCGCGTACGATGCAGAGAATATCTACGCTAGCCAGAACACTTATGACCTGATCAACGAACGTGGTCAGCAAGACTATGAGTCAGAAGTCGGTCGTTTCCCTCGCCTGTTCAAGGGTGTGGACTCTGTGCCTGGCTTAACCTGGCCAAACATAGTTTTTCAAGAGAAGCTGACGGTTTACATGGGTGAGCGTGAGGTACAGATCATCCACCTTGGCCGCGGACATACCAAGGGCGATACCGTCGTCTGGCTGCCGAAGGAAAAAGTAATGTTTTCCGGTGACCTCGTTGAGTATGGCGCCACCCCTTACACCGGTGACGCTTACCACGAGGACTGGCCTGCCACGCTTGATCGCCTGCAATCCATGCAGCCCCAAAAGCTAGTGCCTGGCCGCGGTGATGCACTGCAAACTGCCGAACAGTGCCAGGAAGCCATTCAGGGCACTCGCGACTTCCTAAATGATATGTATGGAAGTGTTAAAGCGGGCAAGGCGGCGGGCAAGTCTCTCTCCGAGTGTTACGCCGAGACCTACGCGGTACTTAAGCTGAAGTATGGTCACTGGGTCATCTTCGATCACTGTGTGCCTTTCGATATCACTCGCTGCTATGACGAAGCAGGCGGCGAGTACCCGGATCCCCGCATCTGGACGGCAGAACGCGATACCGCTATGTGGCACTCGCTACAGGACGCCGTCGAAAATCAGTAAGTGCCACCAGTGACACCCACTGATCATGCCCAGCAGTCGGGTGTCACGCACCCGACGCTGAACGGGAGCAAATAGATGCCAACAACCTATAAAAATCCTGTCTATCCTTATCGGCGCCCGCCTGAACTCGATATTCAAGAAGTTCGCCACTATCCGGTAGTGATTGTCGGAGCGGGACCTAGCGGCCTCGCCGCCGCCATCGACTTGGCTCAGCAAGGCGTTAATTCGATTCTTCTGGACGATAACAACACCGTTAGCGTGGGGTCGCGGGCCCTGTGTTTTGCTAAACGTTCGCTGGAAATTGTAGACCGCCTGGGTTGCGTCGAGCCGATGCTTGCAAAAGGCGTCACCTGGCAGCACGGTCGCGTCTTCTTCCAGGATCGCGAGGTCTACGGCTTCAACCTGCTGCCAGAAGACGGCCACCGTATGCCCGCCTTTATTAACTTGCAGCAGTATTACTTTGAAGAGTTTCTGGTCAACCGCACTCACGACTTTCCAGAGCAAATTGACCTTCGTTGGAAACATAAGGTCATTGATGTCGATGCTCAGCCTAAGTGCTCCGCCATCAAGGTCTCTACCCAAGACGGTGATTACCAGCTGACTTGTGACTACCTCCTCGTCTCGGATGGAGCTAACAGCCGAATCCGAGACATACTGGGCCTTGAGTGCAAAGGCCAAGTATTTCAGGACAGGTTCCTGATTGCTGATGTGGTGATGAAGGCCGACTTCCCTACAGAACGATGGTTTTGGTTTGACCCGCCCTTTCATCCCAATCAGTCAGTCCTGCTTCACAAAGAACCGGACAATGTGTGGCGTATCGACTTCCAGCTAGGCAGGGACGCTGACCCGGAAGAAGAAAAGAAAGAAGAGAACATTCGCCCACGAGTGCAGGCAATGCTTGGCCAAGACGTGGAGTTCGAGCTTGAGTGGGCCAGTGTCTACACCTTCCGCTGCCGTAAGATGGATAATTTCATTCACCATAGCGTGATATTCATAGGTGACGCGGCTCATCAGGTATCCCCCTTTGGCGCCAGAGGTGCCAATGGTGCCCTACAGGGTGTGGATAATTTAGTGTGGAAACTAGCCCGCGTTCTCAAACAGCAGGCGCCAAAAACGCTTTTGTCCACCTACAACACTGAGCGCCAGCATGGCGCGGCAGAGAACATCCTTAACTCGACCCGCGCCACTGATTTTATTACCCCGAAGAGCCATATCAGCCAAGTGTTCCGAGATGTGACGCTGGAGCTGGCTGAGAAACATGCCTTCGCACGTAGCCTGGTCAACAGCGGTCGCCTTTCCATGCCCTGCCGCTATGACACCTCACCGCTCAATACACCCGATGTTAATGGTGGCCCGAGAGAACTGCGCCCCGGCAGCCCGGCCAAGGACGCTCCCATTCGATTGAGAGAAGAGAACGCCTGGCTACTCAATCAATTTGGCGATGGCTTTGTGTTGTTACTCGACGGCCGCTTTGAGGATGGACACACCGACACGCTTGCCACGCCGTTGAAAGAGCTGTTAGGCCGTCGCACTGATTTAAGCATGGTGGTCGTTGGCCCAGCAACGGATGAGCTTAGCGCTCTACCGCGCACAACCATCGTAGACGATGCAGAGGGGCTCGTGGCGCAACGATACGGCCTGAATTCAGGAGCCGGGTACCTTATTCGCCCTGATCAGCATATTGCCGCTCGCTGGCACGCCATCACTGCCCGCAAGGTTGACGACGCGTTAGACCGCGCGCTGGGTATTCATCTTGCGGGCGCCGTTGACACTACCTTCCAGGAAAGCTGCCATGCCAAGGCTTGAGCTGAATCCGAACTTCACTGATCCGGACGCCTTTTACGCCGCGCTAACGGCGCTGCATCGTGACCGCAGCGAAGCCGAGAGCGAGCGTATCAATGCACGCCTAATCCTGTTGCTTGCTAACCACATTGGCGATCAACGGGTGCTTGAAGAGGCAATTTCCCATGCTGGGTTAGTGGGCGATAAGTAGCCGACATACATTGTTCACTATAACGTTCAAATAACGCAGGACTTAACAATGACTGAACAATTGCAATATCAGAGCGGTTTTCATAATCACTTTTCAACTGAAGCACTTCCAGGGGCATTGCCGATTGGGCAAAACTCCCCTCAGAAGTGCGCTTATGGATTATATGCAGAACAACTAACCGGTTCCGCATTCACAGCGCCACGTCATCAAAACTTTCGCAGTTGGCTTTACCGCATTCGCCCTTCTGTCGTTCAGAGCGCTTACCAGCCACTAGAAAATAACAACGTACACACGGCCCCGTTAAACAAGCCAGCGGCGGATCCTAACCAGATGCGCTGGGATCCCGTTTCATTACCTAATGAACCGACTGATTTTATCGATGGCTTGTTTACCATTGCGGTGAACGGCGATGCGGGTACTCAAGCGGGCGTGGGCGTGCATGTCTACACCTTTAATAAGGACATGACAGAGCGGTTTTTTTACAACGCCGATGGAGAACTGCTTTTCGTTCCGCAAATGGGGGCCATTCGTCTACGTACCGAATTTGGTGACATTGAGATCGATAACGGTGAAATTGCCGTCATTCCTCGCGGTGTGAAATTCCAAGTGCGTAAAGCTCAGGGTGTTGAGGCTGCACGGGGGTATATTTGCGAGAACTACGGTAGTCCTTTAGAGCTGCCCGGCCTCGGCCCTATCGGGGCTAACGGCCTAGCAAACCCGCGTGACTTCCAAAGCCCTGTGGCAGCCTACGAAGACCTCGAAGGCGACTACCGCTTAGTGGCTAAGTTCTCTGGTCGTTTCTGGGAGACAAAACTAAACCACTCGCCGTTAGATGTGGTGGCGTGGCACGGCAACTGCGCGCCTTATAAATATAATCTTGCCAACTTTAACACCATCAATACGGTTAGCTTCGATCATCCGGACCCGTCAATCTTCACCGTATTGACGTCACCCTCCGATACACCGGGAATGGCTAATATTGATTTTGTGATTTTTCCGCCACGCTGGATGGTTGCCGAGAACACCTTTAGACCGCCCTGGTTCCATCGCAATCTAATGAGCGAGTTTATGGGGCTTATTCATGGCGAGTACGATGCAAAAGCTGAAGGCTTCACCCCTGGCGGCGCCAGTCTACATAACTCAATGTCGCCCCACGGCCCCGATGCTGAGACCTTTGAAAAGGCCTCCAACGCTGAGCTTAAGCCCCACTTCATAGGCGATACACTGGCCTTCATGTTTGAAAGCCGCTACTTCTTTCACCCGACCCCTGCGGCACTGAATGCTGACTTCCGTCAACGTGATTATGTGGATGTTTGGTCGACGCTGCGCTCCCACTTCAACCCAAGCCAGCCCTGAACCCTATACCACCCTGACGACAAGGATTGAATCACTATGAAACTGGCAACACTTAAGCAGGGCCGCGACGGAGAACTCATCATCGTCTCGCGTGACCTCTCCCGCGCTGTGAGCGCCGTTGATATTGCTCCCACACTTCAGGCTGCCCTTGAGAACTGGGAAGCGGTTAGCTCTCAGCTTGAAGAGCGCTATGCTCAGCTTAACAGTGGTGGTACTGAAAGCGCTTTTAAGCTTGATCAAAGTGCGTTGCACTCCCCGTTACCGCGTGCCTATCAGTGGGCTGACGGCTCCGCCTATCTGAACCATGTCCAGCTGGTACGCCAGGCGCGTAATGCCGAGATGCCTGACACCTTCTGGACAGACCCGCTCATGTATCAGGGCGGTAGCGACTGCTTCTTGGCACCCACCGACGATATTGAGGCGGTTAGTGAAGAGCATGGCATCGACTTTGAAGGCGAGATCGCGGTCATTACGGGTGACGTACCGATGGCAGTATCCCCCGTGGAAGCCGCCAAGCACATTAAGCTAGTGATGCTGGTCAACGACGTGAGTCTGCGTGGTCTGATTCCAGGTGAACTCGCAAAGGGGTTCGGTTTTTTCCAAGCAAAGCCCGCCTCTTCGTTCTCGCCCATTGCGGTGACCCCAGATGAACTGGGCGATGCCTGGCAGGATGGTAAAGTGAACCTGCCACTGACCGTGCACTTGAATGGCGAGAAGTTTGGCGAGCCAGAAGCCGGGCCAGATATGATTTTTAACTTTCCACAGCTGGTGGCCCATGCGGCTAAGACCCGCTATCTCGGTGCCGGCGCTGTCATTGGTTCAGGCACCGTTTCCAACCCAGACCCCGACGGCGGCCCTGGAAAGCCGGTGGCTGACGGTGGCGTTGGCTATAGCTGTCTAGCCGAAGTGCGCATGGTGGAGCAGATACTGTACGGCCAAGTAAAAACCCCTTTTATGCGTTTTGGCGACCGGGTTCGTATCGAGATGTTCGACCGCGATGGCAACAACATATTTGGTACGATCGATCAGCAAGTAGTGCAGTACCAGCCCAAATAAAGGAAGGCAACATGACGACGCTTTACGGCTATTTCCGCTCGTCGGCTGCTTACCGGGTGCGTATTGCCTTAAACCTTAAGGGACTGGATTATGACCAGATCCCGGTCAACCTGGTGAAAGGTGAGCAACGGGGTGACGACCACCTGATGCGCAACCCTCAGGGGCTGGTGCCTAGCCTGGTGTTGGACGATAGCTCGGTGATTAACCAGTCACTGGCGATCTGCGAGTATCTCGATGAAGTACATCCCGAGCCTGCCCTGCTGCCGATTAACGCGTTAGAACGGGCGCGGGTTCGTGCGCTCGCTCAGTCGGTGGCCTGCGAGATTCACCCACTCAACAACCTGAGGGTACTCAAGTATTTAGTGAGAGAAATGGGAGCGGATGAAGCGGCTAAGCTAGCCTGGTACCACCACTGGATTGCCGAGGGTTTCACCGCTCTGGAAGCAACGCTCTCCAATGCCCCCAGCAGTGGAGATTTTTGCCATGGCGACACCCCTACGCTTGCGGATATATGCCTGATTCCCCAGGTGTACAACGCGGAACGTTTCGAGTGTGATTTGTCAGCCTATCCGACGATTCAGCGTATCGCTGCCAATTGTCGTTCACTGCCAGCCTTCGAAAAGGCAGCACCAGAGGTGCAGCCTGACGCCAGCTAAGTCAAGCTATACTAAGCAGGCTAACATAAGCGGGCGTCTTTCCATTCGGGAAGGCGCCCGCCTCGTGTCCGAAGGGGCATCACGTCCAACCATAAGGAGTTAAGGGGTGCTAAAGCTGCCCTCTACCGCCACCGTCGTGGCCCTGGCTGCAGTGACTGCGCTCGGCCCGCTGGCGACGGATATGTACTTGCCAGCCATGCCCGCCATGGCAGAAGCGCTGAATACTGGCCCAGACCGAATACAGCTGACCCTTAGCCTCTATATGGCTGGATTCGCTCTGGCCCAACTATTGTGCGGGCCAATCTCTGATCGCTTTGGCCGCCGCCCGGTGATGATCACAGGGTTATCGCTGTTTCTCGCTGCGAGCCTACTGTGTGCCTGGGCGCCTAGCGTCGAGTGGTTACTGGCAGGCCGCTTTTTGCAGGCCTTCGGCGGTGCTGCTGGACCGGTATTAGCACGGGCAGCGGTACGTGATATTCATGGCCCCATCGAGGCCGGACGTATCCTCGCCTATATGGCAAGTACCATGGCGCTCGCCCCTGCTCTGGCCCCTGTGGTAGGCGCGGGGTTACTGCTGTTTTTTGGCTGGGAATCGGTGTTCGTGGTGCTGGCGCTCTACGCGGCAGTGATGCTGGCGGTGCTGATACTTATGCTGCCCGAGCCGTTGGCGAAGGAGCGGCGGCAATCGATCCACCCGAAATCCGTACTGGCTAACTTTCGCTTACTACTGACTCAGCGTGCCTTTATTGGCTACACCTTGGTGAATGCTGCCGCGTTCTCCGGGTTATTCGCGTACCTTTCTGGCTCATCTTTTGTGCTCATCGAGTACATGGGCGTCGCCCCTACCCTTTATGGCGTGCTGTTCACGCTGATTGTCGCGGGCTTCTTCGTCGGGACGCTGGTCAGCGGCCGATATAGCCACCGCTTGGGTCGTGATCGCCTCATTACCCTGGGCACCGTAATCTGCGCAACTGGGGGCCTCGTCATGGCGGGCTTGGCTGCCGTTGGCGTCCATCACCCCTGGGCGGTGGTGGGCCCCCATATAGTGTTTATGCTGGGGGTGGGCATTTTGATGCCACAAACAATGGCCGGTGCACTGGCGCCCAACCCTCAATGTGCAGGCGCGGCATCTTCCTTGTTTGGTTTTCTGCAAATGACAATTGCCGCTGTGGTAGGTGGATTAGTCGGGCAATTCCACGACGGCAGCTCGCGCACCATGGCCTTGACGATCGGGCTGATGGGGCTACTCGCCTTGCTAAGCCACTGGCTGCTGGTATGCCGCCGAAAAGAGGCTTAGTGGGTCGTTGTATAGATGCATAGCAAAAGGCCACGCATTGCGTGGCCTTTCATACCTATATGGATCGCCTCAAGCAGCTTCGACAGCGATGGTCTTCGAGCGACCTTCACGTAGCTCCTTCAGCAACGTCTCACGACGCTCGTTAGCTTTCTCAGCGGCAGTTTCGCGAACGGGTCCGAAACCACGAATCTCTTCCGGCAGCTTAGCAAGCGCTAATGCCGTGGCGTGATTCGTGCCATCAAGACGTGCCACTAACTCATCAATCAACTGCTCGTAATCAGCCAATAAGGCGCGGTCGAGCTTGCGGTCGGCGCTGAAGCGGAAAGGATCGAGAGCCGTGTTGCGCAAACCGCGCATCTTTGCCAACGCGCCCATTGCCTTCAGCATCCAGGGGCCGAAGCGGCGCTTCACTGGACGCCCCTGAGCATCCTTACGACCACCTATAAGCGGCGGCGCCAAGTGGAAGGTTAACTGGTAATCACCAGAAAACGTTGCTTTGATCTCATCCAGAAAATCGCTCTGGGTGTAAAGTCGCGCCACTTCATACTCATCTTTATACGCCATCAAACGATAGAGCTGATGAGCAACGGCCTCACTCAGTGATTGGCCACATTTTAGCGCTGTTTCTGCTTCACGCACTTTAGTCACCTGGGTCACGTAACGTTCAGCCCAGGCTCGGTTCTGATAGCGCTCCAGGTGGCGACGATTACGCGCTACCACTTCGTCCAGTGTGGCATTCGCGGACAGTGGCATCTTATCCAGGTGCTGCTGGAGGTAATCAGGTTCCACCGCTGCCAAGCGCCCCCAGGCAAATGCTTGGCGGTTCTTTTCCACTGCGACGCCATTGAGTTCTAGAGCACGCTGCAGCGCAGGCTCAGAAAGCGGCACCAGCCCTTGCTGCCAGGCAAACCCGAGCATCATCATATTGGAGAATACGGTATCCCCTAGCAGCTGTTCAGCTAGGCGATTGGCATCTAGAGAAGCAAAGCGTTCATCTCCTACCGCTTCACGCAACATGTTAAGACGCTTGCTGGGCTGCATATCCGCATCGCGATAAAGCACATAATCCGCTGTGGCTAGCTCGGCCAGATTCGCCACAATACGCGTGGTCGGCTGCAGCACATTCAGCGCTTTCTGAGAACTCGCCACCACCATATCGCAAGCGATCATCGCATCGGCCTGCCCCGCTTCGATACGTACCTGATTAAGCTCACTGGGCTGAGATGCCAAGCGCACATAGCTCAGTACTGCCCCACCTTTTTGCGCAAACCCCATAAAGTCGAGCACGCTGGAGCCCTTGCCTTCCAGGTGTGCCGCCATGGTGATCAGTTGCCCGATGGTCACCACCCCCGTGCCACCAACGCCCCCCACCAGCAAGTCGTAAGGGGCCGTCAAAGTGGCAATGGAGGGGTTAGGCAAATGCGCTATACGTTGCCAAAAGGCGTTATCTGCCGCAACGCCCTGGCCTTTACGCAGCCCGCCACCTTCTACAGTGACAAAGCTGGGACAAAAACCACTGACGCAGGACATGTCCTTGTTACAGGAGGACTGGTCGATTTTGCGCTTGCGACCTAGCTCGGTCTCGCGAGGCACCACCGATAAACAGTTGGACTGTACGGAACAATCACCACAGCCTTCGCAAACATGGTGGTTGATAAACACCCGGCGGGCGGGGTCTTCCAACTGACCGCGCTTGCGCCGACGACGTTTCTCAGCCGCGCATGCCTGATCATAAATCAACACCGTACAGCCTGTAATTTCGCGCAGCTCACGCTGCAGCGTATCCATCTCTTCGCGGCTATGGAAGGTAACCTCTTTAGGGAATTCCTTTTCATGCCCCCGGTACTTCTCCGGTTCGTCACTGACCACCATGACTCGGCGAACGCCCTCATCCAGCGATTGCCGGGCAATCATGGGCACGTTGATTTGCCCATCTACAGGTTGGCCGCCCGTCATGGCAACCGCGTCGTTGAACAGAATTTTATAGGTAATATTAACGTTGGCAGCCACTGCCTGGCGCACGGCCATTGAGCCCGAGTGAAACCAGGTGCCTTCGCCTAAGTTCTGGAAAATATGGCCATTGCCGGTAAAGCGGCTCTTGCCCACCCAGTTAACACCTTCGCCACCCATCTGAATTAACGATTCAGTGCTGCGATCCATCCACGAAGCCATAAAATGGCATCCGATACCCGCCAGCGCCTTGCTGCCTTCGGGTACCTTAGTCGAGCTATTATGCGGGCAGCCGGAGCAGAAATAGGGCATACGGCGTACACCCCCGAGCTCTTTAACACCAGCGCGGCAGGCATCAACAGTTGCCAGCTTGTCGCTAAAATCGATCTTGAAAAAGCGCTCTAAACGCTCTGCCACGAAGCCTGCCAAGAGACGCGGGCTCAGCTCTCCAACAAAGGGAATCAAGGGTTTGCCGGTTTCATCCTGCTTGCCGGTAACGATGACCTCGCCTGGATGATCGGGTTCCGACATGTACTCCTTCAACTGGCTTTCGATGATGCCGCGCTTCTCTTCAATGACCAGCACCTCGCGCTTGCCATGAATAAACTCAAGAATGCTGGGGCGATGGAGAGGCCACACCATCCCGACTTTGTATATTTCGATTCCCAGCTCACGCAGCTTCGCTTCATCCAGCCCCAATAAACGCAGCGATTCAAGTAAATCCAGGTGTCCCTTGCCTGTGGTCACCAGCCCAAACGTCGCCTGTTCTTGGCGAAATAAATACTGATCAATCGGGTTGGCCGTGGCAAACGCCTGAACGGCGGCCAGCTTGTGCTCAAGGCGAGTCTCAAGCTGGGGCCCAGGTAAGTCGGGCCAGCGGTAGTGCAGCCCGCCTTCCGGCATATCGAAATCGGGCGTTACATATTCTGGCAAGGGAGGCACGTCCACCGACGCGCCACTCTCTACGGTTTCAGAAACGGCTTTGAAACCCACCCAGCAACCCGAGAAGCGTGAAAGTGCATAGCCCCAAAGCCCAAAGCGTTCATATTCCGCCAATGATGCAGGGCTCACTACCGGCATGAACCACGCCATAAAGGCGACATCAGACTGGTGTGGCATGGAGGACGACACACACCCATGGTCATCCCCGGCAACCACCAGCACACCGCCAGTCGGCGAGCTACCGTAGGCATTACCGTGCTTTAAGGCATCGCCCGCGCGATCAACGCCAGGCCCCTTGCCGTACCACATGCCAAACACGCCATCTACTTGCTTATCGGGGTCTGTCTCGACTTGCTGGCAACCCAGCATCATGGTGGCGGCAAGGTCTTCGTTTATAGCAGGGACAAAATCGATGTGGTGCTCTTCCATGGCGGCTTTCGCCCGCCAGATCTCTTGGTCTACACCGCCTAAGGGCGAGCCTCGATAGCCGCTGATGAGTCCTGCCGTATGGCGGCCATTGTGGCAATCAAGCTCGGCTTGGCGTAAGGCGATACGCACCAATGCCTGGGTGCCGGTGAGAAAGACACGGCCTTCTCCGCGGGTATAGCGATCGGCCAGCGCATAGTCATCGAGAAGATTGTCATCGAGTGCAATATCGAGAGGCTGGGCAATAGAACCCGCCTGCTCAGCGATCGAGGGGGTTGTCATGGGAGTTCACCAGTACGGTTGAAGAGTTATGGTTGTAATACGCTTGAGTCTAGCCAAGAGCGCACTAAAGGTGCTTGCTAATTCACTCTTCAAAAGCCTGGTTATTGATCATTACTTTCATTTTTTGAGATTTAACGCAATGATATTCAACAAACCACAAACAAATGAAATGGCACTATGAAAGAAGCGACCAAACTAATCACCTTAGACAGGCATGATCAGCGCATTCTTACCCTGCTTCAGCAACAGGGGCGCATTACCAACAATGAGCTCGCCGAACAGATCGGGCTATCCCCCGCCGCCTGCTGGCGACGTGTAAAGGCATTGGAAGAGAGTGGCGTGATCCGCCGCTTTGCGGCGTTGGTGGAACCCAGCCTGGTGGGCCAGCCACTGTCGGCATTGGTGATGGTGACGTTGGTTCGCCACCACATCGACAACACCGTCGAGTTCGAAAACCGCATCCTGCAATACCCAGAAGTGCTGCAGTGCTATGCCACTACCGGCAACGCGGATTTCGTGCTGCGAGTGGTTATCGAAGACATGGCGGCTTATGACCGCTTTCTGAATGAGAAACTCTTCACCTTGGATGGCATTTCCCAGGTCAATTCCAATTTCGTGCTACGTAATATCAAAGAAGAGACCGCTATTCCGATTCGCTAACAAAACGCTGCTATGTAACGTCAACCGCAACGTTAGCCCACAACTTAAAACAGGAAGTGGCAGGGCAACTGGCAGCAGGCAAACCGGCTCATTGTATCCCTCTAACGTAAAGCGCCCCCATCTGTGGATGGGAGCGCTTCAATCTCTCTATTCAGATCTATTGAGCACTTGTTCCTGAAAAGCTTCAGGAAGCCGGTTGACGTAATCGCGGGCTAGCGAACTCTCCTACCACGGTGATCAGCACCAGCAGTGCTAGTAACCACGGCCACTGAGTACCTATCTGGAGTGTCGCTAGGCCCAGCGTATCAATGAAAATTAACACGATGCCTAATGGGCTGACGTAACGCACCATAAATAGCCACAGTGCATGCTGGGTACGGGAGAGCCCTAGCTCCTCCCTGAATATTTCAGTACGCAGCAGGAAACCTGCCATTAGCGCCATACCCAAACCGCCTAACGGCATCATCCAGCGGGAGGTCAGGTAGTCCAGCCAATCGAAGAAAGTGCGACCTGCAAACGTCCAATCCGCGCCCATGTTGAATGACAGCATTGCCAAGGTACTCACCAACCACAGCACGATACCCACACCCCACGATGCTCGTTTACGCGTCAGCCCTTTGCTTGCAACAAGCCAGGCGACTGTCGCCTCAATCATCGAAATCGACGACGTAAGCGCAGCCATCGACAGCATGACAAAGAACAGAACGCCAAACAGCGTACCAAACGGCATCGCTTGGAAGGCCAATGGCAAGCTCATGAAGATCAATCCTGGCCCTTGGCCGGGATTCATTCCGTTTGCGAAAATAATCGGGAAAATAGCCAAGCCTGCCATTAGTGCGACAACGGTATCGGCAATGGCCACGCTGAATGTCGTGCGCGCGATGGAGTGCCCTTCTGGCAGGTAAGAGCCGTAGGTAAGAATCGCACCCGATGCGAGCGACAAGGTAAAGAAGGCATGCCCCAGCGCTGCTAATAATCCTTCACTGCTTAACCCTTCGGTATTGAAAGAGAACAGGAAAGACCATGCTTCAGCAAAGCCACCGGAAAAAGCACCGTAGCCGATCAATATACCCAGCATGATCACCATACCTGGCATCATCCAACTGACACTCTTTTCAATGCCAGCCTGCACGCCTTTGCCGACGATGAACATGGTCAGCACCGTCACTAGCGTGCTCCAAGCACCTAGCGTGAAAGGGTTGGCATTATTAGCGGCGAAAATTGCCGCCATGTCATCGACGCTATTGCCTGCCAGTCCGCCGCTCAGCATTTTCCACAGGTAGGAGAATGACCAGCCAGCGACCACCACATAGAAAGACAAAATCATGAAGCCACAGAGCATGGCCATCCAGCCGAAGATCGACCAGAAGCTACCATGACCCGATTCATGCACCACCCGACGGATAGCGTCAACCGGGCTTCCTCGCCCGCGGCGGCCAAAACTGATTTCAGCCATCATGATGGGGACGCCTACCGCCAATATGCAGGCCAGGTAGACCAGCACGAAAGCGCCACCCCCGAACTCGCCCGTGATGTAAGGAAACTTCCAGATATTACCGAGTCCCACTGCAGAACCAGTGGCTGCCAGTACAAATCCCCAGCGGCCCAGCCACAGCGTATTGGGAGGCGTATTTGTCGTTGTCATTGGGAAACCTTATAAATTGATATTGTTTTTTAGGCTATTTATTTATGAGCAGCTAGAACAGCTACTTAAGAGCGATTAGCTACTTATAAAAGCCAACCAACTGTGATCAACCAGTCATAAAGAGCAATCTATAAAGAGTCTATGGGGATAGCGATAGGGCAGGAATGGGGTCACATCACATTGAGCGCGATGCTACCCACATAAGCGAGTCTCAACTGTAAACTAATCGTTACGCGTAAGAGGATATGCCGAGGGCTGGGGTCTTGCCGTTGCGTTTTTCTGACACCCCGTAAACAAATCGTGACAGTTAATTCACCTGCCATGGGACTTTTTAAGAATCTTCTTGAGCACCAATGCCGTAACGCTTGAGCTTATTGGCAATAGTGGTGTGCGAAACGCCCAACCGCTTTCCTAACTGGCGGCTGGAAGGATGCTGTTGATACAACGTACTTAAGATATTTCTTTCCACCTCCCCTAACATGTCGCTCAAGCTTCCCTCTAAGGGAATGCAAGTAAGCGCAGGCGACACTTCGCTCTGCGGAAGGCGCAAATGCGCTGGCTGAATGGCCGTCTCTTCGCATAATGACACCGCCTGAAACAGCACATTTTCCAACTGACGCACATTACCCGGCCAGTCGTAGCCGGTTATCTTTTCCAACGCAGCAGTCGAAAGCTCCGGTAAAGGACAGCCTATCTGACGCGCCGCACGATCAAGCACATAGGCCGCCAAGTCTTCGATGCCGTCCAGGCATTCGCGCAAAGGGGGCACCTGTAGAGAGAGCACATTGAGACGGTGATAAAGATCTAGCCGAAACAGACCTTCACTACATAGCTGAGGTAGGTTTTGCTGAGTGGCGCAGATCACCCGCACATCAAGAAAGGTTTCTTCGTCGCTCCCAACTCGACGGAATCCGCCATCCTGAAGGAAGCGTAACAGTTTCGTCTGCAGCCGAGGGCTCATTTCACCGACTTCATCAAGAAAGACCGTACCGCCTGCATTAAGCTCCAGAAGGCCAAGCTTTCCTTCCGGGCGAGCGCCCTCGAAGGCACCGGGTGCGTAACCGAAAAGCTCTGTTTCGGCCATTGATTCAGGAAGCCCAGCACAATTAAGCACCACGAACGGCGCTTGCCCACGGGGGCTGGCCAAATGACAGGCTCTGGCCACTAGCTCTTTCCCGGTTCCCGTTTCACCCATAATCAGTAGCGGTGCGTCTAATGGCGCCATGCGACGCGCCTCGTTGATCACGGCCTCCAATCGCGAACTCGATTGAAAGATGGCTTCAAAGCCACGCAGCTCTTGGCGCTGTACTTGATAAATACGGGCACCGATGCGGTCAGCACGATGTAACGTCACAACCGCTCCGGCTAATGAATCTACATTCGTGTCTTCGGTGTGCAGGGGAGCGATATCAGCAAGATAGGTATCGCCTTTCAGCTTGATCCGCAGCCCATTGATGCGTGAGTTGTTACGGCGAATTAAATCGGGAAGGTCTACCTCATCAAGGTAACGATCCAGCGAGAGCCCTGGTACTTCTTGAACACGCACCCCCAATACCTGGACAGCAATACGGTTGGCCGCCACAATCCGACCCTGCATATCTATCGACATCACTGGGTCAGAAAGCGAGGATAGCAGCGCATCCAACTCCAAATGGCGCCGTTCGCTGGGCATCAAGCTAGCGCGCTTAACGCCAAACACACCGGGAATGCCTTCCAATACTGGTTTAAGCGTACTCAACTGAGCATTAAGTAATTGTGGGACATGTAGATAGATGGTACTGCCGTGATCGCCCCCCACTTCACCTCGCGCGACATTAATTCTGTAGTCAGCAAATTGGGCCACAATATCGCGAAGAATGCCGATTCGATTCTGACAGTGAAATTTAAGACGCATAGAACCCTCACAGCACAAAACAAACGCAGTTACTTAGCCACCTTCCACCGGCAACCCCTGCTCCTCTTTCATACTACGCAGTATTATTTCAGAGCGAACCTGGGTGACATTAGGATGAGGTAATAAATGATGATGAATAAAGTCCGAAAACGCTGTTAGATCCTTGGCGATGATATGTAACACATAGTCTGCGTCTCCCGACACAGAATAGGCCTCACGAACCATGGCGTGCTTCGTCAGTAATGTCACAAAATCATCATCCATGCTTTCACCATGAGCTTTGAGATTAACCCTGGTGATAGCGCGCAGCCCAAACCCTAGGCTAGTAGCATCAAGCCTAGCCGAATAGCCCTTAATCACACCTTCGGCTTCTAGCCGCGCTTTGCGTCGGGAGCACTGAGAGGGAGACAGGCTGACTCGCTCACCCAGCTCTGAATTGGTGAGGGCTGAGTTCTTTTGCAATGCTGACAAAATTGCAAGATCATAACGATCCAATGAAATTCCGTGCATACAGCACTCCTTTTGCGCACATTCTATGCACTATTTGGCTGCATCTTAGGTTAGTTTGCAACCTAATTGTACCGGCTCTTCCCTATACTGAACTTGTCACCCAACAAGACAATAAAGGAGAGACAACGATGGGCCCCTTCCCTCATGACGCACCCAAAGCAACCATAAATGATGCAAACCCAGCGGGCACAGATGGCTTCGAGTTTGTTGAATTTGCACACCCCGAGCCGGAAAAACTAGATAGTTTATTTCGGCAAATGGGTTTCGTTCCCGTTGCAAAACATCGTGACAAGTCGATCACCGTTTATCGTCAAGGCGATATCAACTACCTGCTTAACAGTGAGCCTAACTCGCATGCGTCAGCATTTATTGAGGCGCACGGCCCCTGTGCTCCAGCAATGGCTTGGCGCGTCGTTGATGCTCAGCATGCGCTAAAACGTGCCGTCGACTTGGGTGCAGAAGAGTTCACAGGTAATAAGTCCATCGATGCGCCTGCGGTTATTGGCATAGGCGGTTCGCTGCTTTACTTTATTGATACGTATGGCGAAAAAGGCAGCTGTTATTCAAACGAATTTGAGTGGTTCGATGAGGTAGATCCTAATCCTAAGGGGTTTGGTTTTTACTATCTTGATCACCTCACTCATAACGTTATTCGCGGCAATATGGACACATGGTATAAGTTTTACCATGACACCTTTAACTTCCGCGAAATACGCTACTTTGATATCACCGGTAAAATGACAGGCCTTACCAGCCGTGCATTGACTTCTCCCGATGGTAAAATTCGCATACCCATTAACGAAAGTGCCGACGATCACAGTCAGATTGAAGAGTACTTGCGCGAATATAACGGCGAAGGCATTCAGCATATCGCCATTGCCACAAACGACATCTACTCCGGTACTGACTTAATCGCTGATGCAGGTCTCGAATTTATGCCTGGCCCGCCGAGCATCTACTACGAAAAGTCGCTAGAGCGTGTTAAAGACCACCAGGAGCCTCTCGATAAACTGCGCAGCCGTGGCATTTTGATTGACGGCGAAGGTGTCGTGGGCGGCGGTGAAACTCGAATTTTGCTACAAATCTTCTCCAAAACGGTGATTGGCCCCATCTTTTTCGAGTTCATCCAGCGTAAAGGCGATGATGGTTTTGGAGAGGGCAATTTTAAAGCACTTTTCGAGTCCATCGAAGAGGATCAGATTAACCGCGGCGTGTTGCAAAGTACCGCTGAATAGTAAAAGGGCACACCGTGCATGACGCTTGGCGTAACTATGAAAATGCCCCCCAAGAGGGGGCTGTTATTTGCCCTTCTAGCGCTATACCAGAAGGCAAAGCACGCTGCGTGGAAGTAATGAGCAGCAATGGATCTTTCCCGGTCATTGCAACACGCATAAATGGCACGATTTATTGCTACGTTAATGCCTGCCCCCACCAATATTTACCTTTAAACTATCGGTCGGACAGTATCATTTCATCAGATGGCCACCGTTTTCTATGCAGTGCGCATGGGGCGGCGTTTGACATTAAAACGGGAGACTGCTTAACAGGCGACTGTGACAAACTTGACGCCATACCTGTATCTGAAGACCTAGCAGGCAACTTATGCATCGCACACAGAAAGCCTTAAAAAAACTCACCAACAAGTTATAACTTATTCCCACATCTCTAGTTAAACATCTGACAATAGTGATGGAGTCGAATAAAACTCCACAACTATTCAGCCGCATAATAAGCGAACTCAACGAGTTCGCTTATGAGCAATACAGCTCCTCAGAAACGCTATACTCACCAAAAGCCTATTACTGCCTAGATCAAGATTCCCTCATTCCGATAAGTTTTGCCAATATATCTTTCTCTAAGCGAGGCAGCATTGACTGAATATGAGTTAGGCTCTGTCTGAAAACTGACTGCGCTCGACCATACGGCGTTAAAAATCGGCTCAAAGTACTCATTTACACCATGTAAACTCCGTCTTTTCGCCGATTTTTGCCTTGTCTGGCCTTCGCTCGCCGACTTTTCAAACAAAGCCTAGCACATTAAAAACACGTAGTTTAGGCGTCAGGATCAACCACATCGTCAGCGCTCAGGCCTTCATCGTCGCCTGCGACAACCTGCAATTGTTCGAGAAAGAATGCGCGGGCAGCCTCTCCATCAACATCTTTCGCAGTTGCCACTTCAAACCAGTCGCTGGGAAGGTTAGCCGCCAATTGCATGAAGTTTTCGACCTCTTCAGCAGGCAACTCGAT
The DNA here is from genome assembly GCF_005937175.1 of Halomonas sp. ATBC28. Classification (NCBI taxonomy): domain Bacteria; kingdom Pseudomonadati; phylum Pseudomonadota; class Gammaproteobacteria; order Oceanospirillales; family Halomonadaceae; genus Halomonas; species Halomonas sp. ATBC28. The sequence continues at coordinate 83,597 of NZ_VCQL01000012.1, forward strand.
AAAGGTGTTGCCCTCCTCCTTGGCAAACTCAACGCCACGCACATCGACGGTATCCATCATGAAACCAAACAGACGGGACAGCTTTTCGCCTGAGACATCCATAATGGCGTTACGGTCTTGCTCGGAAAGCGACTGCCAGGTATCAGGATTGATGACCAGGGAAAAGCTGCCACGATAGAAGCCGCCCGGCATTTGTACCGTGTAGGGCAATACCTCGGCTAATCGAAAGCTCTTAAGTCCCTCAAGGGTTAGCATTGCACCGTCGATCACCCCTTGCGTGGCTGCTTCGTATGTCCCACCTGGCGGTAGTGCGACACCGGTGAGGCTTAGCGCGCTGGAAATATCTGCCATCACGCCGCCCCCTATGCGCGCCCGTCTACCTTGCAAATCGTCAAGGCTTTCGATCGGTTCAGCCAGGAAGAGCGCCCCAGGGCCATGCACTCCCAACCCCAGGACTTCTACGCCGCGATGCTCTCCGGCATCGCTTAGGTATTCTTGGTGAGTACGCCAGTAAGCCACGGAGGCATTTTCTGATGAAAAGTCTTCAAAGGTGGGGAATTCCGGTAGTTTGGTCAGCTCAAAGCGCCCTGGCATTAAACCGTGGAAGAGCCAGGTGACATCGGCGACACCGTCTGCCACCAACTCCATTTGCGCGTTAGGCGGCCCAAGGTCGTGGGTCACATTGACACTGACGCGACCATCGGTCGCCTCTTCAACCCATTTCCCCCATGTGGGCCAGACGATGGTATTAACGCCGTGGTTAGGGCCCGCCCAGGTACTCACTTGAAGCACGGTATCGGCCGCTGCCGCGCCTTGAAAAGAGCTCAAGAGCATCAGGGCTGAAAAGGTGGTCAAAGTCGCCATTTTTTTCATTGTGATTATCCTTTTTGATGGTTCATGTACCCGATGGTGCCAGTGTAAAACAGAGGTTCTTTTAAGGGTGTTAACGTTTAGAGCGCCAAAGTCAGACGCTTGCCCGCTGCCCGCGAGCAGCAGGCCATCATTCGGTCATTAGCGTCGCGCTCCGTACGGCTGAGCACTAGGTCTCGGTGATCGATATTCCCATCGGTCACAGCCACTTCGCAGGTACCACACAGGCCTTCGCAGCAGTCGCTCGGTACATCCACCCCCGCCGCGGTTAGCGCCTCAAGCAGGGTCTGGTGGTTACCGACCTGCAGCGTCAGGTCGGAGTCCGCCAGCACTACTTCGAAGGCGTGCTCGTTCTCAGGATCGAGGATGTTGGAGCGAGCGGTGAAGTGCTCAACGTGCAAGGTACCCTCGGGCCACTTCTCCGCCTGCGACCCAAGCGCCTCCAGCAGGCGCTCAGGGCCGCAGGCGTAGACCTGTTCACCTTCGGCTAGGCTGCTAAGTGCACTCGGTAGATCAAGGCGACACCCTTCATCACCGGCATGGAGGGTTAGCGCGGCGCTATGGTCACGTTCGACTCTCTCCAAAAAGGCCATGGTTCGCCGTCCGGCACCGCAGTAGTGGAGTACATAGGGCTTGCCGAGAGCCTTGAGTCGATCCGCCATGGCAATAATCGGCGTGATGCCAATACCACCGGCTATCAGGGTATAGCGCGTTGCCGTCTCGTCCAGGTGGAAATGGTTCTTGGGACCAGCGATATGCAATACATCCCCCGGCTTGACCGTATCGTGGAAGTACACCGAGCCGCCGCGCCCCTCGGGTTCTCGCAGGATGGCGATGGAAAGACGGTTACGGTCATCGCGTGTCCCGCACAGTGAGTAGTAGCGGCGCCACTCTCCCGATACCAGCTCTATATGCGAACCGGGGGTCCAGTCGGGTAGCTCACGCCCATGGGGATCCACCAGACCAACACGGATCACCGCCTCAGCTTCACGTTGCACCTCGGCGACCACGACCCGACGCACGATATCCTCCTTGATAGGTGCGCCAATATGGAAAAGCGTAGGGTTCTCCAACACAGCGTGGTGTCGCCGTTCAGGATTCTGCGCAGGCTCCCACTCCACCCATAGCGACGTGGGCCCAAGGAAAGAGGTGTTGGGCAGATACTCAAACGATTGGTCCTCGACCAGATCTATATGGGGTAATCGACGGACAAATTCATCAAGGATGATGCGCATCTCCATGCGGGCGATATTCTTCCCCATGCACTGGTGCGCACCGTAGCCGAAAGTGAAGTGCTCCGCTGAGTTATGGCGGTAGATATCGAACTCGTCAGGATTTTCAAAGTGCCTCGGATCGCGGTTGGCCGACGCCTGCACGATTAACAGCTTACCCCCCTTCGGAATCTTCTTGCCCCCTACCAGGGTGTCTTCGGTAGCGATACGTCGCCAGGCCACGACCGAACCGGCGGCGCGCAGGCACTCCTCGATAGCGCTGGGGATCAAAGCAGGGTTCTCGCAGATGTCGTTCCATGACTCCCGGTTCGATAGCAGAGTACGAAAGGCATTGGTGGTGGCGAACGCGGTGGTCTCATGGGCAGCCACCAGAATGGCCATCATCATCGAGCGCAAATAGCTCTCCGGCACAATGTCAGGATGCCTGTTGTGCATGCGGATAGAGTCGTACATCCACCCCTCGCCGCTGGGATCGGCACACATGCGGTCGAGGATAGTTTGTGCGGTTTGCCAGAACTGGCCCACATCCTCGGCAATCTGCAGTTGCTGCTCCGGGGATGGGCGGCCCCAGGTATTCAGCGTGTGGGCAACCGAGAACTTGCGAAGCTCCTTGGCATCTTCATTGGGAACACCCAGGAAGCGCAGTGCGACGGTCATGGGAATTTCCCGAAACATCTCGCCCACCAGATCTGCATGCCCCTTGTCGATGAAGCGATCCATATAGTCACGCACCAACTCACGTACCCACGCTTCGTGCTTCTCAAGGTTCTCGGGCAGGAAGGCATCCATCAGGAGGCGGCGGCGTTCCATGTGATCCGGTTCATCCTCGTTGACCATGGTACGACGCATTGCGAAACCGTAGCCCTCGAGAATTTTCGTCGCCTCGGGCGGTGCGGGGGTTAGTTTCTCCAACGCGATAGAGGGCGAGAAGGTGACGTTGTCACGGAAAACCGCCTTTACATCTTCATAGCGGCTCACGACCCAGTAGTCGAGTTTGGGACTGTAGAACACCGGCTCCTGTTCGCGGAACCAACGCAGCGCCTCAGCGGGGTCAAGCTGATAAGGCGCATCGAAGGGATCGAATTCGGCCGCTTCAGGGGAGACTGGGCAACCGGTAGGCGATAATGCCACGGACGCCTGTGATGGTTGAAAAGGGCACTCGCCTGATGCACTACCAGAACGGTGAGACACTGATGCCATGAAGGGCTCCGTAAAATTAAGTGGCTCGTATTTGTTTTACTTTTATCGAACACTTAGTTTCTTTTAATGCACAATGAAGGTAGGCAGTTTCTGTCGGCGAGTCAACTCCTCAGCGTAGCTGCGTTAGTCTGTATCGCTTGGCTAACTATTGAGTCCTGTTATCGCGCCCACTTACCGAACCCTAATACCGAGGTGCCTTTCTATGGCTAACAACACGTTGCAAACGCTTGATCGCGGACTCAAGGCACTGGAAATTGTCTCCGAGCATAGCGATGGCATTTCCATTGCCGATCTAGCTGAACGCCTCGATATTCATCGAGCCATTGCCTACCGCATCGTGACCACTCTGGCCAGCCATGGGCTGATTACGCGCACCCCCGAAGGCCCCATTCGCCTGGGTGCTGGCACGGCACTGCTTGCGTCTCGCTTTGAACCTCATCTACGCGCTATTGCCCAGCCACTCTTGCAAGCACTAGCCAGAGCCACCCGCGCCACCGCTTTCATCTCTGTCGCTCAGGGGGAGGAATGCGTTGTGTTAATGGTGGCAGAGTCAGGAGAAATGCCTCTGCAAATCGGCTACCGAGTGGGTAGCCGCCATCCGTTGACGTTGGGCGCTGCCGGTATTGCCATCCTTGCCGAACGGCCCTCTCACCCGGAAGAAGGTGAGGCGATAAAGCAGGCACGACTCGACGGTTACAGCCTGACTCATGGGCAGCTACAACGCGGGGCAGTAGGCGTGGCCAGCGCTATCTCGTCCACATCGTTTCGCCCTACCATTGAGGCCTGTGTGGGCGTGGTGGCCATGGAGGATCTAGATAAAGAGACCGCTATCACGGAAGTAAAAGCAGCTGCCCAGCGAATTGCCGAACTGATCGCTCGATAACCTGGATTAATAAGGCCTTTGAGGTGCCTCTCAGGACTCCAGCGGATTCTAAATGGCCATTACCAGGCAAACGAATACCTTCGTGAAACAAGCGTAGCCAGCGAGCTTAACGTCAGTACTCCTACCGATCGGCTTCGCCGCACTAGGGCTACAATTCCTCATTGACGCTTTCCGTGCCGCTCAGCGTCTTCGTCGTAACAACCATGAGAGGGCAACCTCTCATGGCTAATAACCTTAGTCACAAGTCGATTCGCGGCCACTTGATAAGCGGTAAGGTGGCACCTGGTAGAGGCCTACAGACGATATTATGTCGGCTGGCGTGCGGGTGCTGCCTCTGGAGAGAAGCTTATTGGTCAAGGCGATTGCGCTCCAGGGCGTTACGATAGACCGCCAATAAGCGATAGAAACCGTGCACGAACTTGCCATAGGGCATGGTAATGAAAAGTGCCATAACCACGCCTAAATGGACCACCAGCATAACCCCCATGGCTGAGGTCTCACGTAGCAGCATTAGGGACAGGCCTGTTAAGCCGGTCAGCCACAGCAGCACTATGAAAGCCACATCCATTCCCATCTGGCGCACATCAGCAGTGTCCTGCTCACGCACCAGCTTGAGGTACAAAAGCCCCGCCGGACCTATCAAAAGGCCGATGCCGCCCAAGGTACCGAACAGTTTGGGAAGACTGATAAAATCGTAGGGCGCCTGCCAGCCAAACACATAGTGATAGATGGTGCCGGTCACGGTCGCTGCGAAGCTAAGCATGAACCCGTAAAAGGTAAAATGGTGGAAGCGCCGCCGCCAGTGCGAATGATAGGCATCTGGGTAAGTGCAGCCAGCCTCTTCCTGACCGTGCAGATGCTGGAGTGAAAAAGTTTCTTTGAGTGCCTGCCGCCAACTTTCGGCATCGCCAAGCCCAGTTACGCCCTCGCCGCTTTCGCGCCAAAAGCGCACCATCCCCATGATCAACGCTAGTAGCACAAACAACGACACCGAGCCGAAGGTCACCACCATCGTGTTATGCGGCAATAGCGCGTAGAAGTCGCCACTATGCTGAGTGGTGACCACCGCCGACAGATCACCATTAAGCGCAATGGCAATCAACAGGATGAGAGTCAATCCTGCCGCCAGTGCCAAGGCGGCAAGCAAGCCACTGCGGTCAAACAGACGGGCCAACGGCTGTGGCCAAGCATACTGTCGATAAGACTCGACACGAAGCTTGGCCATTGACTGCGGTACGTTAACGGCAAACTCATGGGGCGGAGCGTACTGGCAAGCGTAGTAGCACTCACCGCAGTTGTGACATAGGTTGGCCAGATACTTAAGATCCTCGGGAGTGAACGTACGACGCCGCTCCATGGCCGGAAATACCGGGCAGAACCCTTCACAATACCGGCAGGCATTGCAGATCGTCATGTTGTTGCGGGTTTCTTCGATTAGTGCGTCAATCTTTTGCATAATTGCCTGCCTCTGTGCCTGCGATGCGACCAAATACGGTGCCGATGGTCATACCAAAGCCAGCAACATAGCCCTGGCCTAAAATATTACCGGCCATGATCTCACCGGCTAGGAAAACATTGTCCGCCAACTCGCCGTTAGCCATGTACATACGCGCTTTTTCATCGACTTTAGCGCCTAAGTAGGTGAAGGTAATGCCAGTACGAAGTGGGTAGCCGTAGAATGGAGGCTCGTCGATACGCTGCGCCCAATGGGTCTTTTCGGGTGTAACACCCTGTGTATGGCAATCGTCGAGCACACTGTGATCGAAGTTGCCAGGCTGTACGCCAGCATTGAATTCATCGACAGTTTTGAGTACGGCGTCAACCGGCAGGTTGAGCTTAAGCGCCAACTCCTCAAGCGTATCGGCCTGCTCAGGGGGAAAAACTGAGGGCATAAAGCGCCCCTGCGCCTTGGAGTCGGTAATCGAATAGCCCACCTGCCCCGGCTGTTTGGCAATCAGCCGTCCCCAGATGGCATAACGCTTGGGCCAGAAGTCTTCGCCTTCGTCATAGAAGCGCTTGCCATCGCGGTTAACCACAATCCCCAGGGATACACAGTCGACACGGGTGACGATACCGCCATCGTACTTGGGCGCGCGTGCATCGATAGCTACCGCGTGACCTTGCGTTGGATCCCCAATCACCATGGCGCTGTTATCAATCAGGCTGCGCAGCATCTTACCCTGGTTGAAGCGAGTACCACGGATCAGGAAGTTACGGGAGACCTCTCCCCATGCTTCCTCCAACCACGCTTGGTTGGACTCGAAGCCGCCCGAGGCAATCACCACTGACTTAGCACTCACCTTGCGTGGTGAGCCATTGTAAGTCACCAACGCATGGTCAAAGCGGTTGTCATCAAAGACCAACTGTTCAGCTTCAGCCTCATAGAGGATTGTCACCCCAAGTCGCTCAGCTGCCTGGTAGTAGGTATTGACGAGTGCTTTGCCGCCCCCCAGGAAAAAGGCGTTGGTTCGCCCCAGGTGCAGAGTGCCACCCAGCGATGGTTGAAAGCGCACACCGTAGCTTTTCATCCAATCGGTGCAGGTTTCTGAGGCTCGAATCACATGCTTCGTCAACACTTCGTTGGTGATGCCGCCGGTAACACGCCAAACGTCATCGAAAAACTCATCCTCAAGGTAGGCGTCACTCAGCACATCGGTGGGCTCACGATGCATGCAACGCAAGTTACGGGTGTGAATACTGTTTCCACCGCGCCATTGACGTGGAGCACTCTCCAGTAATAGCACGCTGGCACCCTGCTCACGCGCCGATAAAGCGGCACACAACGCAGCATTACCTCCACCAATCACCAGCACGTCATGGCCAGTCAGATCGGCCTCACTGAGCCGCTCTCCAGTCGATGACAACATTGGAACTCCCTCATGATTACTGACAAGAAGAGATGGTGACGGTAAAAGCGCACACCAAATTCTAATACATACAAATGTATCCAACAGTGTTCAAAATGACAAGTGTTGTTCATTGTCATATCATTACCATTCGTCAAAATCGCAATTTAAGGCTTGTAGCTATGACTGAATCCACACCACGCAAGCACGCCGCCACCCAGGCAGCCAATCAGCGCGGCGAACCGCGCAGTGAGCAGGCCTACAGCTACATCATCGAAGCTATTAAGGAAGGCACCCTGCCACCAGGGACAAGGATTCGTGAAGTCGACTTATCTGAGCGCATAGGCTTAAGTCGTACACCCGTACGCGAAGCTCTTAATCGTTTACAGCTTGAAGGGTTGGTAGCTAATGATCCGATCCGTGGCACCATCATCACTGAACTCGACCACAGCATGATTAGCGAGCTATATGCTATGCGCGAGATGTTAGAGGGGACTGCTGCGGGCTTTGCCGCACAACACGCTTCAGAGGTTGAAATCGCTTTCCTACGCGAAATTAGCGATCGCGATGCACGGTTAAAGGAGACCCAAGATCTAGTTAAGAATAATAAGCTATTTCATAGCACTCTCTACCGCTGTGCACACAACCGCTACCTGCTTAAAATGCTGCACTCACTGCATGAATCAATGATGTTGCTTGGGCGTAGCACCCTAGCTAAACCAAACCGTGCCGAAGCCGCGCGCAGTGAGCATCAGGCAATCATTGACGCGCTCGAAGCACGCGACCCGGAAGCCGCGGAAAAGCTGGCACGCAACCATATCCGTGAGGCCTACAAGATCCGTCTAGAGGCTTTTTTTGAGAGTTATGACGACTAAATCAAGTACGAATCGCAAAAGGATCGCGGGCTTCGTTAGACAAGTCGATCATCAGGTTTTTAATCTCAAGGTACTCATCTAAAGCGTGCATTCCGCGCTCACGGCCACTACCACTGGCCTTAACCCCGCCGAATGGTGCTTGTGCAGCATTTGTGCGATAGGTATTGACCCATACCCCACCAACCTGAAGTTGTCTGGCAACGCGATGCGCTCTTGCCAAATTTTGCGTCCATAGCCCGGCGACTAACCCGTAAGCGGTGCCGTTAGCGATGGCGATAGCCTGCTCCTCCGTATCAAAGGGAATAATCGCTAACACTGGCCCAAACACTTCTTCTTGAGCCAGTTCGGAGTCCGGCGCCACATCAGAGAATACCGTCGGCTCGACGAAATAGCCGCGACCATATACGTCGCCCTGCGGCACCCTACCGCCCGCCGCCAACTTAGCACCCTGAGTGCGGGCACGTTCGATGAAGTCAAGTACTCGTTGATGCTGCCCCTGGGTCGCCATCGGGCCCATCTCAGTGTTCTCATCGCGAGGGTCACCAATACGAATCGCCCGGGCGCGTTCACAAACCTGCGCCACCACCTGATCGTAGATGTCCCGCTGCACCAGCAGTCGCGAGCCAGCAATACAGGTCTGACCGGCGGCGGCAAAGATCCCCGCCACGGCTCCGGTCACAGCCTGCTCAAGATCAGCATCGGCAAATACAATGTTGGCCGACTTACCTCCCAGTTCAAGGGTCACCGGTGTTAGATGCTCGGCGGCGGCCCGAGAAATCGCCTTGCCTGTAGCGGTACCGCCGGTGAAACTGATCAGGTCGACATCAGGGTGCCCGGTGAGTGCCGCACCGACGCTACCGTCACCGGTCACCACGTTAATCACGCCAGGAGGAAAGCCAGCTCTTTCGCACAGCTCAGCGAAAGCCAGGGTGGTCACGCTCGCCATCTCTGAGGGCTTAATTACAACGGTGCAACCCGCCGCCAAGGCCGGTGCAAGCTTGTTGGCGAGGATCGCTATCGGCGAGTTCCAAGAGGTGATCAAGGCTGCCACGCCGCGCGGCTCGCGAGTAGTGAAATCAACCAGCTCAGGACGGTCTAGCGGAATGCTCTCGCCTTGGAGCTTGTCCGCCCAGCCAGCAAAGTAGCGGTAGTTGCGAGCCGCAAAACGCATCTGCACCCGTGTCTCGCGGATTACCTTGCCGTTGTCGGTGGTCTCAAGTTGGGCCATGCGCTCGGTGTCGGATTCGAGCAGATTAGCCAATTCGTGCATTAGCGCAGCGCGTTGTAGGCCATTTGTAGACCGCCATTCGGTTTCAAAGGCATGTCGTGCAGCTTGCACCGCGGCGTCAACATCAGAAGCAGTTGCCTGAGGGATCAATGCCCATGCCTGCTGGTTAAGCGGATTGATCGATTCCAGCACTTTTCCATCTGCCGCATCACACCATTGATCGCCAATACGAAGTTGATAGCGCTTCATCTCACCCATTACATCATTCCTTCAATTTAGTTATATGTATTAGTTTAACGTTGCAGCATTTCTGGAGAATGGCTTCACGAACGCTAGAACAAACAGCAGTACAACCGCTCCCGCGAACAGGGCATAAAGGGAAGGGATAATGGCCATAGCCGCTGATACAATGCACAGCAGTGCGCCTATTTTCCTCTTCATGTCTTTTTCAAAAATATCAGAGAGTACGATCGACGCTGATACCACTAGCACTGCGCCAGACAGCACCGCTTCCAATATCTGGGACACATCTCCGTTAAAGAGAACGCCTGGGTAGGTAATAAACAGAAACGGAATCACGTAGGTGACGGCTGCTAAGCGTACAGCCTGCAGCGCAGTTCTTTCCCAGCGGGTATCGGCAATCGAGGAAGCAACAAATACGGCAACACACAAAGGAGGTGTAATCACCGAAATGGTCGCGAAGTAGAAGACGAACATATGCGCGGCAATCGGCTCCACTCCTGCTGACACTAGTGCGGGCGCCATGACCGCCGCTACCAGTACGTAGGCTGCGGTTGTCGGAATGCCCATGCCCAACAGCAAGCAGGCCAGCGCCACAATAAAGGCGACACCAAACAGGTAACCACCGCCCAGCCCCACGGCCAAGGACGATATGGTCACGCCCACGCCGGTCATGTTGATCATGGCGACGACGATCTGCGCGCTGACCAGCATCGTGATAATGATCAATATTCCGTAACCCGCATCCACGCACGAGTCAACGAAGGTGTCGAGGATCGGCTTGATACCTTCCCCGCGGACAAGGACGGCCAACGCATAGGTGATCAGCATGCCCACGATGGATAAGGAGGCGGAAAAAGCGACCGAGCGACCGCTTAACACCATCACCACCAACACCCCAAGCCCAACTAGCAGCGGTGCGGATTTGGAAAGCTTAATGGCTTCCCTCAGTTTGGGCACATCGCTCTCTCCCTGCAGCCCACCGATCCCCTTTCTCAAGGCGATTAAGTGAATGGTCATAAAGACGCTGGAATAAAACATCAACGCGGGAATCAGGGCCGCCAACGCTACCGACAAATAGCTGATGCCCAACGTCTCAGCCATGATGAAGGCCGCTGCACCAAGAATCGGCGGTGTCAGTTGCCCTCCCGTGGAAGCCACCGCCTCTACAGCCCCCGCCAGCGGTGCTGGGTAGCCCATTTTCTTCATCAACGGAATGGTCATGGCGCCCGTCGTGGCGACATTGGCGACCGCGCTGCCATTGACGGAGCCAAAGGCAGCCGAGGCTACCGTGGCCATCTTGGCGGCCCCGCCCACCCGGTTGGCCGCAAAGATCATGGCAAGATCCATAAACACCTGACTGCCGCCAGTACGGATAAGTACAGCGCCAAACAGCACAAAAGAGGCAATGACCGTTGCGCCAATCCCCGTCAGCATGCCCCATAACCCCAAATCCGACAGGAAAAGGGTTTCGACCACTAACTCAACGCCATATCCACGATGTCCAAAATCACCCGACAATCGATCGCCAAAGAAGACGTAAGCCAGTGACAGCAACACCATCAATGGAAACGCGATCCCGACGGAGCGTCGGCATATTTCCAGTACCGTGATCACCAGCAGCACACATAAGGTGATATCTACCACCCCAGCGATGGGCAACTGCGTGAGGATGCGGTTTTGATTCCAGGCCACATAAAGGCACGCGGCAATGGCAAAAACGCACAGCAAGCCATCAATGGCTCGCCCCAGGAAAAGAAAACGTCCTTTTATACTTGGCGGATACACCATGAATGCCAATAAAATCACACTTGCCAGCATCACCGAACGCTGCACAAGAGAATCAAAAGCACCAGCGATCCCCGTATAAAGGATCATCATGCCAAGTGAGAATGCAACCAGCTTTTTTATCACCTCAGGAAGCCTGGATGATGTGCTTTCTATAGGCTGTGATTCCGATTCAACAGCTTCTAACATAAGTCTCACCATGAAGATAACTTCACGCCAGAAGGCAATAGAGCTAACACTCAAGTCAGCTCTATTTCATAAAAACGACCACTCTTTATTTCACAACTTAGGGTTTAAGATGCTCAGGAACTTCATATCCCTGCTCTTCAAAATAGCGAATAGCGCCGGGATGAAGAGGCGTCGTTGCAAGCTCAATTGTCATCTCTGGGATATCTGCATCTTTTAAAACTGAGAAAGCGGCCGCCTGAGCATCCTGATGCTCGACGATAGCTTTAACGATGTTGTAGGCAACCTCTTCATCCAAGTCAGCTCTTGAACTTACCGTGTTGCCATACGCCCAGGTGGTATATGCCGGATAGCCATCACCAGCCTCATTCTCTTCAATATTCATGATGCCCAAGCTAGGCAGTTCCTGGCGAATGGCATCTGCCTGCTCATCGCTCAAGCCAAGAATATTAACTGGGGTCATAGTGGCGATATCGATACTGGAGGCATCCAGCATTCGGCCATTGCCGCTCTTCACATAACCTTTGACACGATTATCCTTGATCTGGTTAACCATGTCGGTTGTGGAACCACGCACATAGTCAGGCGTTACACCGATCACATCAAACACCGCTTCGGCAGTCGCTTCCGTGCCCGATCCAACAATACCCGGGTTGAATTTGACACCTTCCAGATCACTAATAGTGTTCAGGCCAGCATCCGCTCTCACTACGACATTCTGAGCCGAAGGGCCATACACCCATAGCACATTAGTGGGGACTTCATTACCCTCGAACGCCCCCTCGCCGTGATAGGCATCATAGGCAACATTGGTGGTCACTAACCCCATATCGGCCTGATTACGTTTGATCCTTCTCAAGTTATCAATGGTTGCCCCCGTCTCCATGACGGAAGAGCGCACACCATCGACATTCTCGTTAATGATCTGCGAAACGGCGACGAAATAACCATAATGTGATGACGAAGAGGATGTAGAACCAATCGTCAATCGAGTATCGGCATGGGCAACGCCTGCTGCACATAAGAAAATTACCACCGCCAGCACGGATGCTTGCTTCGTATAAGCCATAGTCACCTCTCGTAATTGTTATATATTTAACTTTCCGTTAAAGACTAAACTCAGTCATTGCGCATACTATTGACGATGACCGGAAAGTACTGCTCTCCGTATCCTTCCTTTATAGCTTTCTGAAATAGGGACTTCGTATTTTCTGCCATTCCCAACGTCAAGCCGTAATTCTCTGCCAGTTCCAGCGCATAGCTGAGGTCTTTTAATGCATATGAGGTAGGGAATTTTTTTTCTGGGAAATCATTTTCGAGCATGAATTTCATGCAATGGTTGCGCAGGGCAAAGCTATCTGCGGACCCTAACGACATAGCTTCAAAAATCTTTTTAGGGTCGGCGCCACTTTTCTCACAAATCACCAATGCCTCGGACAGGCTGGCCACAGTATCGAAGAGCACCATGTTATTCAGAATCTTGGCCAACTGGCCGGCGCCAACATCTCCACAATGAATAATGTCTGATGCAATGTGCTGCAGAAGCTCTTTAATATTTCCGTAAATGGTTTCGGCGCAACCCACCATGACGCACAAGTTGCCATCAATCGCAGCCTGCCGAGTGCGCGCGACAGGCGCATCGGCAAACTTCACCTTGTAGGCCTGCAGCTCACGCTCTAACCACCTGGCATCCTCTACGGAGGTTGTGCTCAGGTCGACGACTGTAGCGCCTTGCTTGAGTTCATTGGCAATGCCGTCCTCTCCTAGCATCAAGCTTTTTACATGCTGGCCACTTGGCAAAGACAGGAAGAGGACATCACTCTCGCGCGCCACTTGCAGAGCGTCCTCGCCCTTCTGCACACCCTCAGCCGCCAGTCTCTCCAGCGGCTCAGAGGCAAGGTCATAGGCCAACACCTTCTTACCAGACCCTTTGGCCAGGTTTTTACACATGGGCTCACCCATTGCCCCCAGGCCAATAAAACCAATAGTACTAATCAAACCAACACCTCCAATAAGAATACTCTTGAATACCGTTGGATACTATAATACACACACTAGCTCATAGAGCTGCAATTATCACGACATACTTTGGTCGCAATGTATGATGAAAACCGATAGCGAACCGCTGCACAAATTGTGGGGGAACTATCTGAGCGCCATAACAGTACCAGAACAAAAAGTTATCCCTCGGGCGCAATTTACTGGCCGAGTGTATGTTCTGGTGGCAATGACAATGAGAAGTGAGCCGCCAAGGTGTGCGGCACTTTTTTGAGCACTAATAGCCCTGTAGGGATCAAGGGTTGGCTGTCCTTCAATAATAATTGTTATATATTTAAATATTTCTTTAACGCAGCTCTCAGGAGAACCAAAAACAGCATGGCTAATTATTAATCTCTTTTATATCCTCCTAAATCCATTCAGTTAAATACCTTCCAAGCGCATATCTCTCTGATTAAGTTATTGGTGATGTAAACGCAAACCAGAGCGCGGCCAAGGAACAGCTAACAGCTGACCATAACCTGATAGCGTGATGTAAGCCGTCTGCAAGTTCGATCCACCAAAGCAGATATTAGTGCAATACCCTTCAGGGGCTTCATGAAACTCCAGCAAATCCCCCTGCGGAGAAAAAACACTGATCCCCCCATCCACCAGGGTAGCGACACAAATGTTACCACTCTCTTCCAAAGCCATAGAGTCAAGGCGCTGATAGCCCGGCAGGCCGTGAACCAACTTGCCGCCATTGGGAGATGGCCAAGGCTCCTGACCCAGCTCACCGGGCGCGGTGATCGGATAACGCCAAAGCCGACTGGTTTCGGTTTCAGAGACGTACAACATACGCCCATCTGGCGACAGGCCAACCCCATTGGGCGTCAGCAGATGCTTTGCCGCGCGGCGAATCGAGCTACCGTCGCATCGGGCATAGTAGAGGTAACCCAGCATAATGCGGTCATCAAATTTCTTGCCAAAATCGGTAAACCAGAAACCACCCTGATCGTCAAAAACGATATCGTTAGGGCCATGCAGCGGAACGCCCTGGCAGTGGGTGTAAAGCGTCTCAACAGAGCCGGTGACAAGGTTGACTCTTTGAATCGAACCGCCGTCATAATCGGATGCAGCGCCGATAGGTCGGCTGTAGCCATCGTCAGTACGCCAACTGAATCCACCATTGTTGCAGATATAACAGTGCCCATCCGGCCCGAGAGCCGCCCCATTTGGCCCCCCACCCACCTCCGCCACGGTCTGTAGCTCGCCGTCAGGTAGGACACGCGTCAAGCGGCCTCTTTGAATCTCCACGACTAATATGCTGCCATCTTCCATGGCAATCGGCCCTTCAGGAAACGCCAGTCCACTGGCTAGCACCTTGCCCTGCAATTTTGTTCTGCTCATGTCATCTCTCCTGTGAACTGCCTGCTTTTCCCGCAGCCCTGCACACCCGCCTAAAACTGCCGGGCCATTTGCTGAGCCCGGCGACACCACTTACTGCATGCCTTCAATTACCTCTTGAGTTGGCAGGCCGCGCGCTTTCAAGGGTTCTGCCCAGCGGTCATAGACGCCTTCAAGGTTGGCGTGTGCTTGTTCAAGATCGCTATCAGATAGGGGCACTTGGGCAATACCGTACTCCTCCTCAAGTGTCTGGATGATTTCCGGTTCAGAGTTATCCACGTAATCACAGTAGGTTTGCATAGCGTACCTTCCTGCCTCTACCAGAATATCCTGTTGCTGCTGTGACAGGCGCTCCCACACTCGGTCACTAATCGAGTAGGTGAGACCAAAGCTAGCGACGGAGAAGTTCGGAATTAATTGATCCAGTGCTGGTGCAAGGCCATAGTCCAGGATGCCTCGAAGCGGGTAATACACACCATCCAGCGTACCGCGAGAGAGTGATGTTAGTACGTCTGAAGCCTGCATTGTGACAGGGCTTGAACCCAGAGCATCAGCGGTGAGTGTCATAGGTCCACCGGCAGTACGCATTCGCAGACCATTCAAGTCATCGAGCGACGAAATATCGCTGTTGTTGGTCAGTATTCGATAGCGCCCCATATTGCCCACCCAAAGAGGGCGGATGTGATGCCGCTTGAACTCCGCTTCATAAATAGCCCCACCTGGCTGGGCCATCTCATAGAAGCTATCCGCCGCGCTACAGGAGTTTTTTACGATTTCCGGTAGCTCGACAACGCCAGACAAAGGGAGCTTTTCCGGTATATAAGCCGGAGATACGTTGGCAATATCCGCCACACCTGTCTGCAACAAGGTCAGAGATTCAGAACCACGCCCAAGTTGTTCTGCCGGATAAAAGTCGAACTGTATCTGTCCGTCGGAGAGCTCCGCCACCTTTTCCATAAACGGGTTGGCCCCATACTCTATGGCAAAAGAAGTGGTGGGCAGCCATTCGGCAAACTTCAATGTCACTGGTTCAACCTCTGCCGCGGAGACTGAACCGCATGCCAAAACACCCGTCAACAGCAGTGGAAGGTGCTTTTTATAGTTATTCATGATGGTACTCCCTTTTTTTATCGCTCTTCAGTTTTTGTGCCAGTCATTAATCAATACAGCGGGATAAACAAAATCTTCCAATAATGCATGGTGCATTGATGATAGGTATAACGTTTTTACAACAAGCTTAAACCTTAACCCACCTTTATATAGATGAACCCTATCTATCGTTGACCCAAACTCCTACAAATTGGCGAAGACTAGTTACCAACATTACGCGTCAGTACATAGCCGTTGATGGAAGCCACAGCACAATCTGTGGAAATGCTATTAACAAAGCGATCAAACCAAGCAGCATGACGATGTAGGGTATGACGCCTGAGAAAAGCTCCTCGACAGGCACATTGGCCACTTTCGCCACCACAAAGACGTTCATGCCGACCGGTGGCGTGACGATACCTATCTCAGCCAACAAAATGACGATCACACCGAACCAGATCGGGTCGAATCCGAGCGAAACAACAACCGGAAGAACCACAGGAATAGTGAGAATCAAAATGGAGATCAGGTCTAGAAACAACCCCAGAACCAGATAGAGGATCACCAAAAAGAACAAGATAAGGTATGGCGAAACATCCAGCAGCCCCACATAGTTGACTAAGTTTCGGGTGATGCCGGTCATGGTTATGAAGTAACCGAAAACATGTGCACAAACAACAATAAGGCCGATCATGGCAGAAATGCAGCACGTATTTATAACGGCATTTTTGAATGCTTCAGCATTGAGATTGCCTGATTTCAAAGCAAGCAAAAGTGCGCCTAGTGCACCCAAAGCCGAGGACTCAACGGGTGTGGCAATGCCAGTGTAGATTAATCCCGTAACAACACTGAACAGCATCAGAAAGGGGGTAGCTACCTTCAGTGCTGTCAGCTTTTCGCGGAAGCTATAGGTCTTATTATTAGAGGCTACTGGATTTCGGATGATCAGAATCTTGATGGTAATGGCGATAGTGAGCGTCACCAATATGCCAGGCACTATGCCAGCAATCAGAAGGTCACTGATGCTAACCCCGCTGAGCAGCCCATAGAAAATCAGTGCGACACTGGGAGGAATCAGCATGGCAATAGTGCCCGAAATAGCGGCAATACTGCCGGCCATTTTCGGAGAATACCCCTCAGCCTGCATGGCGGGCGTGCTGATTTTCCCCAGCGTGGCTGCAGCCGCTGTACTGGAGCCAGAAATTGCACCAAAAGCAGCACCTGTGACAACAGCAGCAATCCCCACGCCACCCTGTATCTTGTCTGTCCACTTGGCAATGGCGCTAAACAGGGAGCCGGTGATACCGCTGACCCCCATAAATTCCGACATGAGGATAAACATCGGAATGGTGAGCAGCTCGTAGGTCGTCAGAGCAGAGCCTGGCGAAGCCGATAGGATCCCCAGCAGGACATCTATCCCATTGGTTAGAAAAATGCCCAAAGCACCGGATATCGCAAGACTGATTGCAACCGGAATGCCTATTATCAAAAGAAAAAACAGAAAGAGAAAAGATAAAGCAATGACCATCACAGCTCGCCCCCTTTAGAAACATAGTTATTTATTGTTGTTATTAACAACCTGAACGAGAAAACAAAGGAGCCGATAGCGATAATAAATTCAGACGGCCAAACAACCCAGCTCACAACGCCATAAACGATCTCGTTCTCTTGCCAGGCACTGTATGCCCTTAAAGAATAGGTATAAGCAATATAGCTAAACATCAATGTGGCGATGAGGCCGAAGACCAAAAGGCAAAAGCTGGTAAATTTTAAAGGCAGCTTGCTTTTGAAATAATCAACCTTCAGATGGCTTCCCGTTCTCAACGCATAAGAGAACGCCAGAAAATAAGACCCTGGAAGAAGGTACATGGTGATTAGGTTAAAAAACCAATTAAGCGGCGAGTTGAAGATATAACGCATTACGACATCGACAAAAGTAATTGCCATGGCGCAAATAATCATAGATCCGGCAACAAAAATAAGAGCGTTTTCCAGGCATCTACAAACCTTATCCAACGCTCTTATCAGGCCGGGTTGTTCAATATGACCTGTCATGGTTCTGTGTTCCTGTAATGTCGCCATGATAAACCTCAGTGCGCCAATGTTAATAACGACTCAAAGGCCGTGTTTTGGCTGTCTAATAATCACTACGGGCGCATCGGCAAACGTCACCTCATCAGCAGGTAGTTCACACGCCAACACCTTCTTATCAGCCCCTTCGGCCACGTTTTTACACATGAGGTCATCCGTCGTCCTCAGGCCAAACAAACCAAGAGTG
Source organism: Halomonas sp. ATBC28 (assembly GCF_005937175.1). NCBI lineage: Bacteria > Pseudomonadati > Pseudomonadota > Gammaproteobacteria > Oceanospirillales > Halomonadaceae > Halomonas > Halomonas sp. ATBC28. The sequence continues at coordinate 101,696 of NZ_VCQL01000012.1, forward strand.
CTAATCAAGCTAACACCTGCAAACGAATACTTTTGAATACCTTTGCATACCACAATGCACACGATAGCTCATAGGGCCTCAATCATCACGGTATACTTTGGTAGTAATAGTGGCCTCTAAGAAGGCATCCATGGCAACCACTTCGACAAGAGCATGGAACGCTTCGTGCTTCGGTATGCAGGGCCTCGCCCGGAGTCTCCCTGGCTCCCGCCGCTCGGATTCATACTGTCCACAGAAATCCTTCGGGCATGCTCGGAAACCATTCGCTATGTTGCGCTGGTTCTCTTCGACCCCACCATCGACTTCGGAGACACTGAGCGAATACTCATGAGCCACCCTACGGCCGTGGTTTTGCCTTTAAAATATCCATCATCACCGCGGCTTGTCGTTTGGTCGTTCAACGTTTGACGATAGGTTCGTCGCTAATCCTCGTCTCCCTGAACACTGCGCTATAGCTTGTGCAACTATGCAAGGGGTCACTTCCCCCACCAATGTTGCTTTCAAAGCAACAAACTCGTTACTCAACTGCCTCTTTTCTGCCTGCCAAGTCGCTTAACGTAAAAGCGCCAAAAAATACATCGATAACGGCAAGGACAGGACATGTTTTCAGAGCAAGTATTTTCAAAACAGCAACTGCATGAAGCCACCGAACTGCGGCATAAGCTTCACCAGAACCCAGAGCTTAAATTCCAAGAAAACGATACTGCGAGACTCGTTGCCAAGCGGCTTAGCGAACTTGGTTATCAAGTAACGGAAGGCATCGCCACCACTGGTGTCATGGCGGAACTGGATACAGGTCGGGAAGGGCCCGTGCTTGCTTTTCGTGCCGATATGGACGCACTGCCGATTAATGAAACCAACGCCTTTGCCCACCGTTCCCAGCGAGAAGGTCTAATGCACGCCTGCGGCCACGATGGACATACCGCCACACTGCTGCTTGCCGCAGAAACTATGATGGCAATGCAGGACGAGCTGTGCGGCCATATCAAACTGCTGTTTCAGCCGGGCGAAGAAGGTGGAAACGGTGCCGATTTAATGGTTAAAGCGGGCGTGCTACAAAACCCACAAGTGGACGCCGTGTTTGGCTACCATAACCGCCCAGGCTTTCCTGCCGGTCAGCTGTTCGTTAAACCTGGCCCGGCAATGGGAGGAAACGACACTTATAAAGTCACTATAGAAGGCGTCTCTGGCCACGCAGCCATGCCGCACCTGGCGGTAGATCCTATTTATATAGGTTCATCGCTGGTGCAACAGTTGCAGGGGCTGGTAGGGCGTCATAAATCGCCACTGGAAGCGGGCGTTATTACAGTAGCTTCCTTCCATGCTGGCGATGCTGCCAACGTTATTCCCGGCCACGCCGAGCTACTGGTTAATATTCGTAGCGACCGACCCTCTTCCCGAGAAGCATTGGCGGGAAAACTTGAGCAAGTGACCCAAGGTGTTTGTGCAGCGCATGGTGCTTATTACCATATGGAGCACCTGCACCAAGTCCCCCCGCTAGTCAATGATCAAGCCTGGTCGGAACGAGTGCTGTCTATAGCCACCAAGCACACCGTGAGCAATGATATTCAGCAGTTGGACTATATGCCCACCATGGGCGCGGAGGACTTTGCTTTTTATCTCCAGGAAGTACCTGGCTGCTTCTTTTTTGTCGGCAACGGCGAAGGTGCTTACCTGCACAACGAGCGTTATGACTTCAATGATCAAATCCTACCAGTGGCAGGCGGAATGTTCGTAGCCCTAGCCAAAGAACTGCTAACCAAGCACTAAAAACCCACTTACTAATAGTCCTTTACCAAGCCATCAGGTTTAAAAATAACGTTTAAAAATAAGGGTCAAAATGATGCAAGGCGTACTCTCTTCTATAGAACGAGTGGGCAATAAGCTGCCCCACCCCTTTATTTTGTTTACCATTCTAGCGGCTATTGTCGTGATGATTTCCGCCATACTCGCTACCTTGGGTGTTTCTGCGATTAATCCCCAAACCGATGCAGAGGTTTACGTTCGCAGCCTGCTCTCATCGGATGGGATCGAGTTCATGTTGACCAGTGTGGTCAGTAACTTTGTCAACTTCCCCCCACTGGGACTGATTCTAGTCGTCATGTTTGGCATTGGCTTGGCGGATAAAGTCGGCCTGATGTCAACGTTGATGCAGGTCAGTGTGGCGAAAGCGCCACCCTCTCTGCTTACCTTCTGTGTATTTATGGCCGGCATTTGCGGCAGCATCGCATCAGACGCCAACTACCTAATCTTAATTCCCTTAGCGGCTATGGTGTACTACTCGGTTGGGCGACATCCGATTGCCGGTGCAGCAGCTGCCTACGCTGCCGCTGGAGCGGGGTTTGATGCTAGCCTCTTCATTACCGTAGGGGACGCACTGTTTGCCGGCATTACCACTGACGCTGCGCGTTTAGTCAACCCTGAAGCCTATGTGTCACCGATCGACAACTACTATTTCGTGGCCTGCTCAGTATTTGTACTTGCGACTATGGGCACCTTGATTGTCGATAAAATAGTGGAGCCCAGACTTCAACGTACCCTGCCGATGGGCAAGGACTTTAAAACTGATATCGTCAAACCAGAATTGACTGAGGCAGAAAAGCGAGGCCTCAAGCATGTCGGCATTGCCACTTTGCTTTATCTCGCGCTGGTGCTAATAGCCGTGGTACCGGAGGCATCGCCACTGCGTAATGAAGAGGGCGGCCTGATTCCATCACCGTTCCTACGCTCGCTGGTGCCGCTTATGTTTATCTACTTCGTCACTATTGGGCTGGTTTATGGCATCACTACCAGCAAGATCACCAGTAGCCGTGACGTGCCCAAACACATGGCCGAGTCAGCTAGCGATCTGGCACCCACCCTCGTGCTGTTCTTTGCCATTTCGCAATTTATTGCCTACTTCCGTTGGTCGGAGCTTGGTCAGTACATTGCCATTGAAGGCTCAAACATTCTACAAAGCACCGGGTTTACTGGGCTTCCGCTAGTAGGTGCGTTTATTGCGATGAGCGCGGTACTTAACGTCTTTATGACCAGTGGCTCGGCACAGTGGGCATTAATGGCGCCGGTCTTCGTACCCATGCTAATGATGATCGACTTTGATCCCGCCTTTGTATTGGCGATGTTCCGCATCGGTGATTCTAGTACCAACATCATTTCCCCAATGAGCCCCTACTTCTCGGTCGCCCTGGTGTATATGCAGCGCTACAAGCCTGATATGGGATTAGGCACGCTCATCGCCACCATGCTTCCACTTGCCTTGAGCTTCTTGATCGCCTGGTCTGCGTTTCTGATGTTCTGGCTAGCCATGGGATGGCCGATTGGCCCCGGCGTTTACATGATGGCTAACTGATGCCGCTAAGCATCACTGCATTGTCAGCATAAGTTTCCACAGATAGTCGGCAGCAGGCGACAGCCTTCTGCCGACTCGGCGCACTAGGTTGCCCTGACTGCTGGCAGCCATAGGATGCTGAATGGGAACCGCTTTAAGTAACCCAGACTCTATTTCATTGCGCGCAGCCGCCGCTGTCATAAATGACACTCCAATGCCAGCACTCGCCATGCGTCGGGATACGGAGTGCAAATTGCAGCGATAGCTAGGCGTTGCCGGTTGCCCAGCGGCGCTAAACAGAGCATTGACGAATTGCTGCGACCCCGACACATCCGGTAGAAAAATTAGCTTATGTTTTAATAGCTCCGCCACCGAAACACTTTCCTGACTGGCGAGGGGATGAAACACTGCAACCAGAGCACACAGCGGCCCTCGCTCAAAAGAGTGCACAATGAGCCTCGGATCAGAAACTGGACCATAGGTAATAGCAATATCAACCTCGTCGTTAGCCACCATTTCATGGGGTTCTCGTGGATAGTAAATACCTGTTTTTATCTCGATCAGTACATCTGGATACTGCTTCGAAACCCGTCGCATCACGTAATTGATGAAGCTATCCACAAAGCCATCACCCACAGATACCACCACTTTCCCCGCCTGCATGTTACGCAGACGAGACAGCGTATCCCCCAGCTCTGAGTTCAACCGCCGCTGAGCTAGAAAACTATCCACCACCAATTGGCCCGCTTCCGTCAGCATGACATGACGCCCCTGCCGTTCTAGCAGCGCCATACCCAAGTCTCGTTCGAGGCCTCGTACTTGGCGGCTCACCACGGAAGGGTTGATATGCAGATGCTCTGCCGCTGCGCGAATACCGCCACAGCTGTTCACCTCCAACAAATAGAAAGCACGTTTATCCAGTATATCCATGAGCTAGCCGTAAGGATCGCAAAATTGAATCAGCATGATAGACTGATGTTAGCAAGCTAATCGAATTTTTTACCCCCATAGCTACCGACTACACAATCATGATATTTAACCTCCCCGAGTGCGCCGCTGGGAGGGCACTGCTTACGCGAGTGCCATTACCGAAGAGACTTAGGCATTTCGCAATAATATTAGCTAATCACGACTTGCCTACAGCACTACACTCTATTTAATTAATGCTCATTACGCCTTAAGCCAAGGCACTACACCAAGCCAGCGTCACTGCATAGCGAATGGATACACTCCAATATACGTTGATGCCCATCATCAGGCAGTCGATAGCGTGGCACGCTGACGCTGATAGCCCCTTCAACGCGACCATCGGCGCCGCGAACTGCCTGACCGAAGCAGATAATGCCTAGTTCATTTTCCTGGTCATCGATTGCGTAACCACGTTCTCGCGTCAGCGTGAGTTCATTGCGTAACGCCTCAAGCGTCGTGCAGGTGCGATGTGTGACAGGCTCTAAGGTCAATTGAGCCAGATACTGCTCACGGGTTGCCTCGTCGAGGGCGGCGAGATAAGCCTTACCTACCGAAGTAGAATGCATTGGCACTGGCATGCCGATATACGAAGCCATGCGCACCGCTTCGGGCGATTCCACCTTATCAACGAAAGTCATATGGCAGCCAAATGGTACGCCCAAGTGCACCGTTTCACCGGTCTGCTTACCAATGGCGCGTAAAGTGGCCCGAGCGCGTTCCTGCAAGCTGCTCCGCGCCAGCGATTGATGAGTGAGACGCAGCAACTCGCGACCCAGTACGTACTCTCCACCTAAAGGGTTACGTTCGACAAACCGCTCCTGTTCGAGCGTGTTCAGCAACCGGTAGACCGTAGGCCGGGGCATTCCCAGGCGTGCCTGGATGTTACGGATGGTCGCGTCAACGCCAAGCTCAGCTATCACTTGCAGCAGGCGCAGTCCTTTGGTCACCGCGGCGGCACCCTGGACGTTGGGCCGCGGCACTCGCTCTTCGTCGTCAGCCGTCATTAATCGCCTCTTCAAATAATACGAATGTCTAACCAGTAATCCGTCACGGTCAATTGACGCATCTCGCCCTGGCTCTTACCTTGAGAACATATTGTCCATATTATGATCTTTATGTCCACATTGTGGACGGAGGGAATATGCCGGTTCAAGCTGATGATCATCAGCGGATGCCTTACCAATATCCGCAACCCGCTGAGGCCGCTCTAGAAATTGTCGAGCCGCACGCCCTTCCCCAGGATGAACGTATCTGGGTGCCGCAAGCGGAAAACGTTGATTTCCGTCCGCTGTGTCTGAACGTGTCCCAGGGCTACTGGGTCAACCTACTGCGTGTCCGCAAGTCTGGAGTGCTCAGCCGCCACCGTCACCCCAACCCGGTGCATGGCATGGTGCTCAAAGGCAAATGGCGGTATCTCGAACATGACTGGGTGGCTACCGAGGGTAGCTATGTCTACGAGCCTCCAGGTGAGACCCACACCCTGGTCGTCGACGAGGATGTCGAGGAAATGATCACGCTCTTTCAGGTCAACGGTGTCATGTATTACGTTGACCCATGGGGCAAGCACCTCGGGTTCGAAGATGTCTTCACCAAGGTCGACATGTGCCGCAAGCACTATGAAAGCTGTGGGCTTGGCCGTGACTATGTCGACCGGTTCATTCGCTAAAGCGAGATGTTCCCTTAAAAACCCAACGCATGAATTAAGGCCCTAACGCCAACAACAAAAACACGACAGGAGCACCCTCATGATATTCAACAAAACCCCGCTAGCCGTAACCATCAGCCTGGCCGCCTTCGCCTTATCCATCGGCACTGCCCAAGCCGACTACCCCGAAAAACCGATTGAACTGATCGTCCCCTGGTCAGCGGGCGGCGGCACCGATGCAGTGGCCCGCCAATTGGCCAACGGGTTGCAGGAAGAGCTTGGTCAAACGGTCAATGTGGTCAACCGCACCGGCGGCGCCGGCGTGGTGGGTCACACGGTCATGGCCAACGCCGAGCCGGATGGCTATACCCTTGGCCTGGTGACCGCCGAGATCACCACCTATCGACACATTGGCAGCTCTCAAATCTCGTATGAGGATCTGTCGCCGATTGCGTTGATCAATCTCGACGCCGCGGCATTTAACGTCAGCGCCGAATCAGACTGGGAAGATCTAGACAGTGCCCTTCAAGACATTGAAGCCAATCCCAACGAATACACTGTCTCAGGCTCTGCGCCAGGTGCCGCCTATCACCTAGCATTCGCGGGTTTTCTGAACCAGCAGGGTATTGATCCCAACACCGTTTCACTCGTCCCGAGCGAAGGCGCTGCCCCGGGCCTCCAGGAACTCGCCGCCGGTGGCGTGGATTTCGTGTTCTCCTCGCTGCCTGAGGCTGAATCCATGCGCGACGCGAAGCGCGTGAGAACGCTTGCTGTGTTCGCCAACGAGCGTCTTGATGCTTTCCCTGACATCCCCACTGCTGAAGAAGTCACTGGCGATGAGTGGGCGGCAGGTACTTGGCGTGGCTTGATCGGCCCCGCAGGACTGCCCGATGATGTGGTCGATACTCTGGCCGAGGCCGCAGAAGCCGTCTATGAATCTGACCAATTCCAGGAGTTCATGACCAATCAGGGCTTCGGCATGCAGTGGGAAGGTCCGGAAGGCTTTCGCAACTTCATGGCTGAAGCCGACGAAAACAACGGCGAGATAATCAATAAGTTGGGCCTGGCAGAATAACACCATGCGCATCAACGACCTCTTGCTGGGGCTGGTAATGGCGCTGCTTGGCGCCGTTACTATATGGGCCTCCAAGGATTTCCCGCCGTTAGCGCGCCAGCCCTACGGGGCCGGCACTTTTCCCACCATCATCGGCACCTTTCTGGTTGGGCTTGGCCTGCTACTGTCTCTGCGTGGCTGGCAGCAGCGTGGAGCACTGTTCATTTGGCAGGGGCAGGTGACGCTGTCGCGCACCTTGACATGCCTGCTCGCTGTTATCGCCGCCGTTGCTGGTTACGTGTTGCTAACACCGCTGCTCGGCTTCCCGCTGGTAGCGCCCTTAATGCTCGCATTATTGATTGGCTGGTTGTCTGACGGCCGCTGGGGGATGGCCGTTATCGTCGCCATTGTGGCAAGTGCGGTGGTATGGAGTGTTTTCGCCCTGTTGCTGCACGTGCCGCTTGATCTGGGCATTCTCGAAGAGGTGATCTACTAATGGCGGAACTACAAGCAGCGTTAGGCATGGTGTTCGCCTGGGATGTCCTCGCGGTGATCCTCGGCGCTTCGCTATTCGGCCTGCTGATCGGCGCCATTCCTGGCCTGACTGCGACCATGGCCACCGCCTTACTCGTCCCGGTAACCTTTTTCATGGAGCCGCTCCCGGCGATCAGCGCTATCGTGGCCGCCACGGCGATGGCCATCGTAGCCGGCGACATCCCCGGTGCCTTACTACGCATCCCCGGCACCCCCGCCTCGGCGGCTTATACCGAAGAAGCCTACCTGATGGGCCGTCAGGGCAAGATCGGCCAGGCGCTCGGCGTCAACTTGGCGTGTTCGGTCGTTGGCGGGCTCATCGGGGTGGCAATTCTGGCGTTTTTCGCTCCACTGGTCGCCGACTTCGCACTTCGCTTTACCAGCGACGAGTACTTCTGGCTGGCACTGCTCGGGCTTTCCTGCGCCGTACTGGTATCCGGCGCGGACCCGCTTAAAGGTGCAATTTCAATGCTCATCGGCCTGTTAATCGCCATGGTGGGCATGGACTCAGTTTCAGGCCAGATCCGTTTTACCTTCGGTATCTCTGATCTGCTCAGCGGCATCTCAATTCTACCAGTATTGATAGGCCTGTTTGCCGTCGCCGAGCTACTGCGGCGCATGCCCGAAATTGGCCACACCCACTTTCCACCGCCCCCTCCAGTGGAGAAGCCTTTTAGCGGTGTGGGCGGCCTGATGTGGCAATACAAGGCAGGGATCGCACGCAGTGGCGTACTTGGCACGCTGATCGGCGCACTGCCCGGTGCGGGTGCCGATATCGCTTCGTGGATCAGCTACGCCTTGTCGCGCAAGCTCTCGCGCACGCCCGAGAAGTATGGCACCGGGCATCCCGAAGGGCTGGTCGCGGCCAGCTCGGCGAATAATGCAGCACTCTCGGGTGCCTACATTCCCGCCCTGGTGTTTGGCATCCCAGGCGACACTATCACCGCCATTATTATCGGTGTACTGATGATGAAAGGCATTACGCCAGGGCCAGACGTTTTCACTTCCAGCGCCACCTTGGTCAACGCCATTTTCATCGTGTTTATCCTGGCTAACCTGCTGTTGTTACCTCTTGGCCTGCTCGCTATACGCGGCGCGCGCCATATCCTTGCGGTGCCCTCCAGCGTGCTTTACCCGCTGATTTTGCTGTTTTGTATCGTAGGCGCCTTCGCTGCCAACAACAGCCTGCTGGATGTCTGGCTGATGCTTGGGCTGGGCCTGCTGGCCTATTTTCTGGTGGAGAACGACTTCCCTATCGGCCCCATGATCCTGGCAGTGATTCTCGGCCCGGTAGTGGAGAGCAACTTTATGCGCTCAATGATCAAAGCCAATGGCGAACTGCTAGTGCTCTTCGAACGCCCCATCGCCGCCATGTTGGGTGGGCTCGCATTGCTGGTGTGGCTGGCCATTATCGTCTCCAGCGTTCGCTCGGCCTGGCAGACACGTGCGTCAGCTACCTCAGCTTAACCGACCCATTTTGCGACCTAACCCCCTTTTCACGTTCTAAAAAGGAGCGATATGAACACTGTTATCGTTATTGGCGGGACTACCGGCATTGGTCGGGCGATCGCGCTGGCGTTTGCCGCCCAGGGTGACGAAGTCCACGTCACCGGCATCGAGCCTAAGAGCGAACAGCAAGCCGAAGACGTAACCGACCGACACCAACTCGATGTGCGTGACCCGGCCCAGGTTGAGCGCTTCTTCGCGGCGTTCCCAACATTGGATGTGCTGGTGAACTGCGCTGGCGTCATCCAGCGTGACGGCAAGGAGTTCACACCCAAAGGCTTTGCTGAGGTCATCGACATCAACCTAAACGGTACACAGCGCTGTTGCCATGCCGCGCATGCAGCTCTCAAGGCAGCGGGTGGCTGCATTATCAACACCGCCTCTATGCTGTCGTTTTTTGGCAGCGGCCATGCCCCGGCCTACTCTGCTTCCAAGGGCGGCGTGGCCCAACTCACACGGTCGTTGGCGATCGCCTGGGCCAGCGATGGTATTCGCGTCAATGCCCTTGCGCCAGGTTGGATTGCCACCGACTTGACGGCAGCACTCACCCAGAACAGCGAACGCTCGGCGGAACTCGTCGGACGCACGCCCATGGGCCGCTGGGGCAAACCCGACGACCTCGCTGGGCCAGCGCTGTTCTTGGCTTCACCGGGCGCTAACTTTATAACGGGCGTACTATTACCGGTAGACGGTGGCTATTCGTCACGTTGAGCGCAAATATCGAACACACAGGAGTACATGGTATGGATCTTGGAATCGCGGGACGCTGGGCCGTGGTATGCGCAGCGAGCAAAGGGTTGGGGCGAGGCTGCGCCGAAGCGCTGGCCAAAGAGGGCGTCAACCTGGCCATTAATTCACGCAATGCCGAGGTGCTCGAAAAGACCGCCGACGCGTTGCGGGCCCTTAATCCAGCCATCGAAGTTCGCCCTGTGGCTGGGGATATCGGGCGCGAGGAGGTACGCGAGGCGCTACTGGCCGCCTGTCCGCAGGTCGATATTCTGATCAACAATAATGGCGGGCCGCCGCCGGGTGATTTTCGCGACTGGGATCGGGAGGCGTGGATACAGGCCGTGGATGCCAACATGATCACGCCTATTGAGCTGATCAAGGCCACGGTAGACCATATGGCCGCCAACGGCTTTGGCCGCGTGGTCAATATCACCTCGGGCGCGGTAAAAGCCCCCATCGATATTCTTGGGCTATCCAACGGCGCGCGCAGCGGGCTAACCGGCTTCGTCGCGGGGCTTGCACGCCAGCCGCAACTCGCCTCGCACAACGTCACGATCAACAACCTACTGCCCGGCTCCTTTGATACCGACCGCCTGCGCGGCAACTTCAAAAATGTCGCCGAGAAGAGTCAGCAAACTATCGAACAGGTACGCGAGCAGCGAGCCCAAGGGGTTCCTGCACGGCGATTCGGCACCGCCGAGGAGTTTGGCGCCTTCTGCGCCTTTATGTGCAGCGAGCATGCAGGTTATCTAACAGGACAGAATATCCTGCTAGACGGCGGCGCCTATCCAGGAACCTTTTAATCGATTGCGGCACAGTTAACCGTTAGACAGCGTGATGGCTATCTCCCCCGAGTGCGCTGCTGGGCGGGCGCTGCACAGCAGTATTTCCCCATCTGGCGCTGAGATGCCATCTGGGTAGGTAACCTCCCCTTGCACCAGCGTGCAAGCGCACTCGCCACAGCTACCGCTACGACACCCATAGGCAGGTTGAAGCCCCGCTTTTTCAGCGGTTTCCAGCAAGCTTTCACCCGGCTGCCAGTGGGTCACCGCGCTGGGGCTGGCAAAGCTGACTTCTACCGGCTGTTCAGCGGTGGGGACCGTATATGTTTGCGCCAGCGCCGAGGGGCCAAACGCTTCTGTGTGTATCTGCGCGGGCATGAGTCCGAGCTCCAGCGCTTCTTGATGATAGCGCTCTACAAAGGCGGCAGGGCCGCAAAGATAAAGGAGTACCTCCTCCAGCGCCTCTCCGGTAAGCGCCTCTGCCAGCGACACCCGACCAGCCCGCCAGTCGTTGGGTACTGCTTTTGCGCCCGTCACATGGCGTTGTAAACGTAGCCCTTGAGCTTCCAGGTCACGTAGTTCATCACTGAAAGGGGCCTCGGCAGCCTCGCGCACGCTCTGAATTAGGGTGACCGGCCCCCGTCCTGCGCCGGTCAACTCATGGGCCAGGCTCACCAGCGGTGTAATACCGATACCGCCACCCAGCAATACCCAGTGAGCACGCTCGGAGCCACTAGCCTCTGCAGTGAATGATCCCGTTGGCATACTCACAGCTAGTTCTATACCCACCTGAAGCGCACTGTGCACGTAGTGCGAGCCTTCACCCTCGGCCTTCACACTGATACGATAACCGGCCTGCTGGCTGTCACCCGAAAGCGTATAGCTGCGTACCAACGCCGTGCCATCCAGGCGCGGCACGTGTAACGTAATAAACTGGCCCGCGTTGAAGGGCGCCAGCACCTTGTCTTGTCGGGCACTCTTCAAATAGAAAGAGCGGATCTCAGGTGTCTCCTGCACCACGGCGGCCACCTGAACCCGCTGTTGAGTGGAAGGCGCAAGCGCTTGCCAGGGCCCATGGGGTGCCGCCTCAACGGCCACGGCACCTGCATGACTACGCCAGCGCAAGGCCCTTGGTCGCCAAACGATATGCCGCGGCGTCAGGCACCAGTAGCGTTCAGCGCCAGGATAACGCGCTCCAGCGGTCTCCTCGTCCACAAGCCGCGCTTCGCCGGTCAGATGCAGCACATTCCCGCTGGCAAAGTCCGGTATCACCAAGGCCGCGCGCCCGCTGGCCAGCACGTTACCTAAGGTGTTGAAGAATCGATTGCCTGCAAAATCAGGCAGAATCAGATCACTTCCCTGACGCCGAATGAACCCCGGTTGCCCTCCGCGATGAGAGGCATCCACCTGGACGCCCTGGTCGGTATGCGCGTAACTACCCACGAAGGAGGTGATCGCCCGGTCGATATGCGCCAGCACCGGCTCTGGCAACTGATCGAGGATCGCGTCACGCTTGATTAGCGCGGGGCCCGGCTGGGGCTGCACCGGCCTCATCGCCGACCAGTCGTGAATATACTGGGGGCAGTTACCGAAGGCGTGAGTCACTTCCAACTGCCATTGGCTTGCTGAGCCCCGCAATACACCGTTGACCCTGTTACGACGGCGCGTGTGTAGCTCAATGCCCAATAGGCCAATGCTGGTGCCGCTGTTAAGTAGCGGTGCAAGAGGGTCATCCACAGGCGGCGTTAATGCTAAATCGAGCCGTGACTCGTCCGGCGCATGAACAAAGCCCGGCGCACCCTCCAGCAGCGTGACCCAAGGCCAGCCGTCATGATCCACCGCTGCTGCCGCCACAAAGGGCAACTGGGGAAAGAAGTGCTGCAGCTGTGGCGTTAGAAAGGGACGCATCACCTTGCGGCCCACCTCCGCCATCTGTTTTTCCACGCCGACCACGCGCTGCAAGGCAAGCTCGCCTTCATGCCATGGGCTGCTGGTGACGTCGTTATTCACCCTAGACTCCTCGCGAGCAGTCCGCCCGCACCGATTTGAAATGCTATATCGGCTGGCCTAGCGCACCAGCCCCACCTTGGTCACCTTCATGGGTACAAACCCTTCCAGCGCCTCGATACGCTGCAGCCAAGCACGGATATGCGGGTAGGGTTCCAGCGAGACATTCCCTTCGGGCGCATGGGCGATGTAGCTGTAGAGCGAAATCTCCGCCAGCGTGGCGTGCTCACTCGCCAGGAAGGGCTGATGCGCCAAGTGGGCATCGACAATCGCGAACAGCTCATGGGCATCAGCAATCAGCGGTTCAGGGTCGAAAGGGGCATTAAAGACCGTCACCAGCCGGGCCTTCATCGCGGAGTTCGCCAAAGGCCCTGCCGCCACAGACAGCCAGCGTTGTACCTGGGCTTGAAGCAACGGATCGTCCGGTAACCAGCGACCAGCACCCTGCCCAGCACCATAGCGGCGTTCCAGATAGACCAAAATGGCATTGGAATCCGCCAGGATAACCCCTTGGTCATCGATCACCGGCACCTGCGCGAAGGCGTTCAGGTTCAGGAAAGGCGGCGCTTTGTGTTCGCCCGCGGCAAGATCAACATCGATAAAAGTGGCAGGCAAACCGAGCAGCGAAAGCATCAGCTCGATACGGTGGCAGTGGCCGGAAAGAGCGTGGCGGTAAACCTTGATAGCGTGTGACATGTGATTATCTCCTTGATTGAGCGCCTCGATAGATGAACGTCACATGTGTTAAGCGACGTCACCTATCCTGAGCCAAATCAAGGGGTGCAAGAATAGCGATACTGAACAATACAAAATTGCGCTGAATGAAATAATCAGCCGACCAACTGCGTTCGCAACCAGGGTGTTGCCAGTTCCAGGAAGGCCATAACGCTGGCGGGCGCCCGGATGCCAAGGGGATAGGTGAGCGCCAGAGGGTGTCCCGCAGGCCAGAGGGGTTCAGCAACGGGTTCAAGCAGCCCCCGCTCGCAGGCGCGACGCGCCTCCAGTTGGTAGCAACACACGACACCCGCACCTTCAATGGCAGCCCGCAGCGCAGCAGCACTGGTGCTGATGGCAAGCCTGGGCTCAAAACGGAGCGGGTAGTCTTCAGACAAGCGCCAGACAGGCGCCTGTCCTTCACTGGGGCAGTGAATAAGTGCATGACGGGCCAAGCCTTGCAGGCTACCGGGGCGCCCGGTCTTGTCCAAGTAACGGGGGCTAGCAAACAGACCAACGCGCAAATCACCCAGGGGCCTGGCATAAGCGGAGGCAGGCAGCGGCCCACGCATCAGACGTAGGTGCGCCGGTGCATCGCTTTCTATACGGATGGGATATTCATCAGCCAGCAGGCAGATCTTCAGCGCAGGATGCTGCTCTTGCAGCCGCAACACTAACGGCACCAGCAGTGGCTCCATCAACGCCTGGGGCGCCTGCAAACGTAGCGTGCCGTTGAGCTCGCGGTGCTCCTGGCGCGCACTGGTGTCGGCGTCGGAGACTGCGTGGATCAGCGTATCGGCGTAGGCGCGCAATCGCTCGCCCGCCGCCGTTAACGTGCTGCCTCTGGCAGAGGTAGTGACCAAAGCAACCCCCAGATGCTGCTCCTGAGCACGCAGCAGACGGTGGAGCTTCGCCGCCGACTGGCTGCACGCTTCAGCCGCGGCTTGCACGCTGCCGTGCCTGGCAACGGCGGAAAGCGCCTTTAAGGCCTCAAAGCGTAGCGGTGATTCAGGGGAGAGTGCCATGGTTAACTGCGGTAGGCGAGCGCCGGGTCGGCACGTAGCCGCTCGGCAAGAAAATCAACGAAGGTACGCACACTGGCGGCACGCCCACGGCCCGCTGTCACCCAGATATTGATGGGAATGGCCACTGGTTCGAAACGCGTTAACACGCGCCGTACTCGACCTTCGGCTTCACTGGCAGCCACCTGGTAAGACAGCAGCCGAGTAAGCCCGGCACCTGCCTCGACCGCCGTTAACGCCGCATGAATAGCGCTGATGCGCAGCCGTGGCGAGGGCGTTACTTCAATGCGTTTGCCCTCCTCCTCGAACCACCAGTGGCCGCTCAAGTTGCCGCCTTCGGCCACCACGGTAGGCAATGCTTCCAGTTCTTGCGGGTGCGTTGGCTCGTTGTGCTCGGCCAGCCACGCGGGGCTTGCACAAACTACCTGCCGCACCTCACCGACTGGCACGGTCAAGTGCTGACAATCCTGGGGCACATGGCCGATGCGCACCGCCACATCGATGCCCTCCTCCTGCAGATTGACCGGTCGATCGATCAGTTCAGCGCGCACCTGCACGTCAGGGTATTGCTCCAGATAATCGACGATCTGCGGGGTAACGAAGTACTCGCCGAACAGCACCGGCGCGGTCACCTGCAACAGGCCACGTGGGGTAAGGTAACTGCCGGTCGCAGCGGCCTCGGCCTCCGCAAGCTGAGCAAGCACCTGCTGGGCATCCTCCAGATACCGGCGCCCCGCCTCCGTCACGCACACCTGCCTTGTGGTGCGCTGTAACAAGGCAACGCCCAAACGCGCCTCAAGCGCTGCCACCGCCCGGGTAACCCGAGGCGGCGACAACGCAAGCTGCCGTGCGGCGTCCGCAAAGCTCTCCAGTTGCGCCACCGCTGCAAACACGCGCATCTCTTCGAATCTATCCAAGGCAGCTCCAGGAACAGGGTAAGCATCACTAACGGTATTCTATATACCCGCTAGGTTTATACCTACCAGGACTGTATACCCACCAGAGCTTTTTTATGCAGCTACGTCGCCGATGGTTTATTAGGCCTAGGCCTTTATTATCCGCCACTCGACAAACGATTTAATGCGTCTAGTTGTTCACCGTGCAAGCAAACTCAGTTGCTCGGACGCTGTTTGGTGGCATCCAATCCGGTTTTGCTTTCGGTAGTCAACTTGGTAATTTCTGCAGACTTCGTAATGGCACGATCAAAGACATCCTGCATGTTCGCCATCGCCTCTACCGATGTGCCTTCGAGGCCACCGTCTGCCGCCCACTCGAAATTCCAGACACCGGAAAGGCCATCTTTACCCTGGACATCATGGGTTTCGATTGCCGTATAAACACTGGTGTGGCGCGTCATATAAGAGGCGGCTGCCGAAACCTCAGCAGGGACACCGCCTGACGAATTGTTGGCAAGCTGAGCGAGCTCATCGGCATTGATCGCCGACTTGCCCTGCTGTTTCAGATAATCCACTAGAACCTGACTGGATTTGGCAATATTCAACTGGTCGTCGAAGGATGAGGTGGAGGTTTTTTGAGTGGGGGCGTTTACGCTTGTAGGTGACACTACAGTAGACATCGGATATCTCCCAAGCAGAGGTTTGGTTGGACAGCCTGTTTATTGTTGCCCGGTTTAATGTCATTCGTATGAATCATGTGGCATGGCAAACGATTGCAGCCGAGTGATGGCTAAATCAGCTTGGCTGCCACCAGCATATCGGCGACCGCCTGAAAGGTACCATCAGGCACCGGATCGCCATTGCCCGCGCGTTTGGCGATGAGTTCGGCCAGCCTCGGGTCGGCGACTCGCGGGACTCGGCGAGGCGCAGCGCTGGCCAACAAGCTAGCGGCCTGATCGGGTGAGGCCTTGCAGGTCACCAACGGCACTGGCGTTTCGCCGCGAACGTAACGAATGCCGACCAGCCAACCGTCTGCGGTGCCGATCATCAGCGAGCTATACTGAACACCGATCTTGGCGTTCAGCTCATGCATTTCGCGCCGTTGTTTACGGCGCGCCTGATTCATTGTCGGATCGCCTTCCTGATCCTTGCGCTCACGCTTCTGTTCGGTCTTTGTCATGCGCTGGTCGCGCTCAAATAGCCAGCGTTGGAGCAGGACATCGAAAGCGCCAACCAGTAAGAAGGCAATCAGTGCAGTGATAACCAGCGGTTGTAGTAAAGCCAGAAAAGTCCCCTGAACGCAGGGATAGCCGCAGCGTGAGGACTCCATCAGCGACTGAAGGCCCATACGATAGACAATCACCAGCGCGACGGCCAATGCCACCATCTTGAACAGTGATTTAAGAAACTCGACCAACCCACGTACCGAAAAGATGCGCTTGGCCCCCTGGATCGGGTCAATATTCTCAGGCTTGGGTTGAACAGGCTCTGTGGAGAATACAAAACCCTGCAATACCACGATGTTGGTCAACACGATCACCAACAGCGTTAGACCGACCAGCGGCAACACCGAGAGCAGCAGTACTTCGCCTGCCTGGGTCATCAACTGTGGCCACAGCGTATCGAACGGCTCGGTATAGAGTCGCGCGGTCGAGTCGATCAACCCCTGCACACGGGCAATGATGTCATTCACGCTGATAGCGATATAAAGCGTGCAGGCCAACATCACCATCGCGGTGACCAGGTCAGCACTCTTGGCGACCTGGCCTTTCTTGCGCGCATCGCGAAGTTTTTTCGACGATGGCGGCAGCGATTTCTCTTCAGAGGGCTGTTGGCTCATGGCGCTGCTGTGACCCTATGAACCTACTGTCGAGCCTTTATCCATTTGCGTATCGAGATTGTTGCCATCACCTGCATAATCTTCGTGCTCGAAATCGTCCCAGGTCGAGTTAGGTAGATGGCCCTCCTCTACGTAGAACTCATACTCGTCGCTGCGGTAGTCGAAAATGCTCTCGTCGTCCGGCGCATCGCGCTGACCGTAGCTCCGGACGTACGCTTCGAGAAACTCATAACGGGTCAGGCCGTCTTCGGTCAGTAGGCCATCCTCATCGAGCGACGAGAAAAGCTCCTTGAGGTCAGCCTTATGCCCCTCCAGCGCGTTGGTGCGCTTGATATCCTGGACAATAGTGAATGGCAGCGTCGCCACCGTCAGACCGGCGGATATCCAGAACAGCGGCCCGGTGACGGCACGGGCGACGGCAATGCCCTTGAGCGCCGCCAGCGATGACGCTCCACCGGCAAGGCCGAAGGCACCCGCCGCGACGGTGACGGCGCCCTGACCGATGGTAGCGCCGTCGCCACTGTCCACGCCGCGCTTGATCATCAGCCCGCCGAGGGCAATGTCCAGCGCACCAGTGGCGGAGTTGGCAGCGCCATCCAGCACACGCAGGAAAGAGCTGACGGTGCGGGTCGTCGTCGTGGCATCGGGCAGAGCCGGATTCTTGGCGTATCCGTTCTGGGCGCCCTCGACTATCTTCTTAGCGTCTTCATAGGAAATATCCAGCTTCTTGGCCAGTGCCTTCTGATCACCTACCGGGGCATCGTCGATGATCTGCTGGAAGTTCTCGCTGAAACGCTCCCAGGTGTGGGCATCAGGAGCGGGCGCCTTGCCCTTGACCTTGTCGTCGGCCCATATCTGCGGCAGCGTCTTGTCGAGCCCCAGCATGGTATTGACGTTGGTGCCCTTGGCCTTGTCCCAGATGTTGCTGCCGAGGTTGACGAAGTGCTGACTGGCACCCAGAAAGCTGATGAACTCCTTGGCCACGGCCATTCGCGCCTCGTGGCTGTCCGCCAGCTTGCTGGCGCCGCCTGCGAGCTGATAGATGCCCGAGGCGAGCGAGATCAGCCCGCCGGTCGTGCCCAACGCGCCGTTGCTGTTGAGCGTGCCAATCAGCGCCATCATGCCGCCGTTGGTCTGTTCGTTGAGCGCCTTGTAGACACCGTTCTTCAGCAGGCCATCGATGTCCGACTGGGTGATCGAACCATTTTTCTGGAAGCGATCCCCGAGCTCCTGCAGCGCCTTACCGAAGTTCTTAGCAGTTTGCTTATCGTCAAGAAACTCGTTAACAAACTTGTCGATCGTCTCCGCCGTGCGCCGCGGAATATCGACACCGGCACGCTTGAGCGCGGTCAATACCATCTTGACCACATCCTGCGTGGCCGTCGCGGTGTTGGCATCATTGATTTGATCAGGATTGGCAATCAGATCATCAAGATCGGTGATCATCGAGTCGAGCTGCAGGCTCTGGGCGAACTCGGCTGCCTTGTCACTCTCTTCCGTTGCCGGGAACATCGCCGAAAGTGCATTGTAGGTTCGCGAGATATCCTGCTCGGCGAGTTCCCCCTGACCGCTCTCGCGCAGGTCGTTGATGTAGTTGATGTACTCCTCGCTGAAGGCGGTCTCCTCCAGCTGCGAAGCGATCGCGTCCTTATTGGCGACTTTGTCGATCGCGTCTGCCTGGGTCGCCTGGTAATCCTCCTGCACCGCCTCGGAGGCGAATAGCTCGCCGAGGCTTTCATCGAGCTTCTCGCCGTCGATGATGGATGAGAGATCCTCGCCGGTGACGTTGTCAAGACTCAAGCCTTCCGACATATCGAGACCGACCAGATCCAGGCCGTTTTCAAGCGCGCCCTGGGCTCGCAGCGCACGGTAGAACTGGGCGCGCTCATCGTTTTTATCGATACTGCCGTCCTCAATCCCCGTCTTCCACTCTTCGATCAGGTTCTGCCAGGTCAGCTCGCTGACGGTCAGCTTGCGTGAGCTGTCGTCCGGATCGGTCTCGCTGGTTTCCATCGACTGAATATCGACATCGCTGAAGGCCGGTAGATCATGATCGCGCCGGGCTGTGTCCAGCTCCGCATTGTCGGCGAGACGCTGGGTGTTGGTCTCCCCACCGTGCCTCGACCAATAACCGTCGAAGATATTCTGAACCGCCTTGCCGTCGTCTCCGGCAGCGTGCCTGATCCGCTCGCGCAGGTCATCGTTAACCTGGGCAGTGGCGTCCTCGAGGGAGGCACCGTCGCTCATCTTGCTGTCGATCAGGTTCTGATAGAGCTGCGACAACGTTTCGGAGCTTTCGATATGCAGAATCTGGCGCGACCCCGTCAGCGTGCTGCCCGCCAAGCCAGAGGCCAGTGCGTTGAGGTTATCCTCATAACTCGGGTTATCCGTCACGGTGGTGTCGGCGAGAAAGTCGTCGTAGGCCTCGAAGCCAGCGGAGGTGGCAGCATCCTTGCCACCATGACGCTCCCAGTAACCATTGAGCACATCAAGCCCATCTTTGCTGTCCTTGTCGGTATCGCTCAGCGCGTTGCCGGTACGATCAAAGAGGTCATCCTTGGCGTCGTCGATGGCTGCCTGTAGATCCGGCGCCTCGCCCCGCTCACGCTGCTGGTTAAGCTGGTACTCCACCAGTTGGCTGAACTGATCGCTGGCGTCTCCTGTCAGCGGTCGCACCTTGCGGTTGTCGATGTCGATGCCTTCAGCCATGTCGCTGGCAAGCGAATCCAGGGTATCGTCGTAGGCGATGTCATCTTCGTCGCGATTGGTCAGGTAAGTCTCTTCGGCCAGCGCCTTGGTATCCTCTTCACCACCGTGACGTTTGAAGTAGCCGTCGAAGACATTGACTACACTCTTGCCGCCAGCGTTTTCGAGACGGTCACGCAGTTCATCATTGACCTCGCTCAGCGCTTCCTCAGTAGTGGCACCTTCATCCAGTTTGCTCTTGATCAGATTCTTATAGAGCTGGGACAGTGTATCGGAGGAGTCAAGGTGCAATATCTTGCGTTGATCGGTCAGCGTGCCGCCGGCCAACCCGGAAGCGAGAGCGTTGAGGTTATCTTCGTAGCTAGGGTTGTCGGTCAGCGTGGTATCGGCCAGAAAGTCATCATAGGCGTCATAGCCCGCGTTGATCGCAGCCTCTTCACCACCATGGCGCTTCCAGTAACCCTCGAAGACATCTAGGCCCTTGTCGGCGTTTCGATCTGCGTTGTCCAGGGCATGCCCGATGCGGTCAAACAGCGCGTCCTTGGCACTGTCGATCGCCTTGGACAGATCAGCGCTTTTGCCATCGGCGCGCTGCGCATTGAGCTCGGCGGTGACCAGCGCCTCGAACTTATCCGCAGCGTCTCCCTTCAGGGCGGACACCTTGCGGTTGTCGATATCGATGCCATCCGCCATATCCACTGCCAGTGAATTCAGCGTGTCCTCATAATCCTGGCTGCCCGGCATCAACGGCGTTTTGCCCGCTTCCACAGTATCTTTGCCCGCTTCCGCCTTTTTTGCCAGGTCGAGGACAAAGCCAAAATTTCCAAAGGCGCTGGTCAACGGTGTTGCTTTGGGGTTGGTTTTTGGGTCGACACGCATCGAATACTCCTCCACGGTTAGCGCAAGCTGATGGGGCAGGCAACGAGAAGCCCAATTTCACTGACGGAAAACCAGTCTGAAGAGACTGCGTGACACTCTAATGGCAACTTTGTGATGCTGCTTTGATACCCTCTTTTCAAAGTACCCCGCGTCCCCCCTGCTGTTACCGCGTTCCCCCCATAGCGCCCAATATAGCTTCTAGGCGTTCCATATAGAGATTGGCTGCATCGAGGTGCTCCAGCATAAAGGGGATCAGGAAAATGACGTAGACCAGCATCAAGAATGCAAACAACAGGTTCTTGATAGGGAGTGACAGGTCAAAGACGTGTAGGTTGGGCGCCATACGCGCGAGGTAGGCGAGCATCAAATCTGCGACCAGAAGCGCGATGACCAGCGGCGCTATCATCAACACACCAATCTGCATCACCTGGTCGAGCAGGCCAAGTAGCGCCATCGCCGATGCTTTGGTCATGAGTGGCGTGAAATTCACCGCCGGCCACAACGAGTAGCTGCGATAAAAGCCGCCGAGCAGCAGCATGAAGCCGCCGGTAATGAAGAACAGCGCCAGCAAAGTCACGGTCAGCAACGTGGCGGTAACGCCGGATTCAGTCGAGCCCATGGGATCGAGTATCTGCGCCATGGTTGAGCCGCGCTGCAGGTCGATGAGTTCGCCAGCCACCTCCGCGGCCCAGAACGGAACACCAAAGACCAGCCCGATGACGACGCCAATCAGCAACTCCTTGATGACCATGCCGGTAAGGGTGAAGCTTGATAGCTGTTCAGCATTCACCATGGCATCGAACAGCGGCACCATCAGCGGAATCGAGATCGTCACCGCCACTGCCGAGCGGATCATGCCGGTCAGCCCCAGGCGATTAAACGCTGGCGTGACCAGCACCATGCCTAGCGCCCGTGCCACGCCGACCGCTGCCGCCGCGATCATTGGATAGGCGAAATCGGTCA
Organism: Halomonas sp. ATBC28; assembly: GCF_005937175.1. Taxonomy (NCBI): domain Bacteria; kingdom Pseudomonadati; phylum Pseudomonadota; class Gammaproteobacteria; order Oceanospirillales; family Halomonadaceae; genus Halomonas; species Halomonas sp. ATBC28. Next base: position 123,270 of record NZ_VCQL01000012.1, read on the forward strand.
GGAAGCGGGCGAAGTCGTCGTAATGCATAAGCGACGCCGGCCCGGCTCAACGAGACCAGGCTGGAAAGTTGTTCAACACCTGATCGGTGATGTTGACGACGGGCCCGGCCAGTAGCGGCCCGGCGATGATCAGCACCAGCAGCACGGCAACCAGCTTGACGGCTTGTGGCAACGTCTGATCCTGAATCTGTGTCAGCGCCTGCAGTAGCCCAACCCCAAAACCGACCACAATGGCCACCAGCAGTGCTGGCGCCGACACCAACAACGCCGTCCACAGCGCATTCTGCATTAGTGAGAGAAAGATATCGTCGTTCATCTCAGCCTCCACCATAGCTAAGAATCAAGCCGTGCATTAGCCGTGACCAGCCGTCCACGGCAACGAACAGAAATATCTTGAGTGGTGTTGATATTAACGTGGGTGAGACCATCATCATGCCCATTGCCATCAGCACGTTGGAGACGATCAGGTCGATCACCAGAAACGGGATATAGAGCAAGAAACCGATCTCGAATGCACGGGTCAACTCCGAGCTCACGAAGGCAGGAATAAGCACCACTAAGTCGTCGTCCTGAAGACCGCTGCGGGCTTCCTCCGACCAAAGTGTGCGCGTCGCATCAATGAAAAAAGCCCGTTCGCGTTCGCTGGCATAGCGAGAAAGGTAATCCTGCAAGGGCCCACGCAGCGCCTCGCCGGTTTGCTTGATCTCCTCGACGCTGCCCATCCCTGCGGGTCGCTGCTCGAACTGATGAAGCATATCGCCGACCAGCGGCGTGGTGATGTAGACCGTTAGAATCAAGGCAATGCCATAGAGCACCAGGTTAGGCGGCGTCTGCTGCACGCCGAGCGCGTTACGGATCAAGAACAGCACCACGGCAATTTTGAGAAAGCCCGTCATGGTCACCACCGCCAATGGCACCAGGCCGATGGTCGCAACGACGATAATGATGGCGATCAAATTGGGCTGAAATTCACTCATCCCCGGCGTGTCCTTCATCGAGCGCGAGCCTCTCGATCTGCACCCCGATGCTGTCACCGATCATCACCAGGCGGCCATGCCCCATGCAGCGGCCGTTGACGATTAGGTCAACCGCCTGCTCAGGTCGACGCTGCATCGGCAGTACGCTGCCTTCGCCCAACGCGCGCAGCTCGCCGAGCGACATCTCCAGTTTGCCCATTTCACAAGTCAGGCGGACGGGCAGATCATCCAGGTTTGGGTTATCCACGGGGGGGGCGCTCATGAGGTTCTCGAATGGTGGGTTCGACGCTTGGGAAGAGGTAAGAGAGGTCAGCGGGCCTTTAAGGCACACGCTATCGGCGCTTAAGCTGACGCCGACGCTAAACCGGTCGCCAACGTTCAACGTTGCGCCATTGGGATCGTCGCTAGTGGCGAATGACTCGAGCATAACCACATCGCCTGGGCGAAGGCTGCGCCACTCCCCCAGGGTCAATGTCTGGGCTCCGGCCATTAGGCTCAACATCACCATTACGCTGCTCGCCATCGCGGGCTGCGTGGGGAAATAGCGATCAAACAGGGGCAGCAAGTGTTTGGCAGTAGCGGCCGAGAGCCCCACACGCAGCGGATGAACATCGCCGTCGAGCTCAAAGGCCAGAGTGATGTGGATCGGGTTTGCCGTTCGACCATGCAGGTCGGCGGGCTGCACACGGATATCGACACCCAGTGTCGCCTCCAGCGGTTCAAGCCACGCCAACCACACCGCCTCCAGCCACATCGCGGCCAGCTCCGCATCGACGTCCTCCATAGAGCGCCTGCGATCAGGGTGCTCACTGAGATGGTCGAATGTGCGCCAACTGGCGCTCAAGGCCAGTTGCTCGTTGCCGAGGCATACCGCGACGGTCATGTCAGCGGTGACCTCCGCCGCTTCCGGCATCAGGTACAAGCTGGCAGAACGCCCATGCCAACCGAAAGTCAGCGGCTGTCGAGAACGATGCAGCGCGTTATGCAGGGTTAGCGTTTCGGCATCATAGTGCGTCAAGGTTAGCGGCACTGGCGTCACTTCCGCGCGAACGGTTGAGCTGAAGGCAGTCATACTTCACCTGCCCGGCCGATCCGGCTCTCTTCCATCTCCAGTTCGGCCAGATGCTCGGCCTTGACCGCCCGCGCCTGCCCCTGACAAGTCTGGAGTTGCTCCAGCGCACGCTGGGCGCGTAACCGGTACGCCCATTCCGTAGCGCGGTATTCGCGCTCTCGCTCAGCGGCCCGCAGGGTCTGGATGCTGCTTGCCTGCTGCTCAAGCAATGCCTCCTGGTGGGCGGCATCGTCGGCAAGTGTTTGCTGCCAACCGGCCAGATCCTCGGCGTTCAGCGGTCGTTGTTCACCCTGTTCGAACAGCGCCTGCTCGCGCTGAACTGCTTGGTATTGGTGCTGCTCCAGGGCCTGCCCGAGCGTCTGGCAGTGAACCTCGAACTCCCGACAGTGGCGCTGCGCTGCTGCCAGGGCTTCCTCGGCGAGACGCGTACGCTGGCACCGAAGCTGCATCAGCCGGTCAAGCTGACGTTGCGATGTCATTGGACGGCCTCCCTTAACTGTTTCAAGGTGTCTTCAAAGGCGCTGTGGTCATCGCGGGATTGGCGTAGGAACGCCTCGATCTCAGCACGTTTATGAATCGCCTCATCCGTGGCGGCGTCGCTACCTTCCCGGTACTCGCCCACTTGCAGTAGCAGCTCGACATCGCGATAACGCGCCATCAACTCACGCATTTTGCCGGCATCACGGCGATGCTCGGCGTTGGCAACGTTTTCCATCAAGCGGCTGCGGCTGGCGAGGATATCAATGGCTGGAAAGTGGTCACGGCGGGCGAGATCGGCGCTCAGAACGATGTGACCGTCAAGAATGGCCCGGGCCTCCTCGGCCACCGGATCCAGCATGCCATCGCCCTCGGTCAATACCGTATAGATTGCCGTAATGGTGCCTCCCGACGCGCCACCGGGCCCGGCGCGTTCGAGTAAACGGGGCAGCGCCGCAAACAGTGAAGGCGGGTAACCACGACGCGTCGGCGGTTCACCGGCAGCCAGTCCGATCTCGCGTTGGGCGCGGGCGAAGCGGGTAAGACTGTCGACCAACAACAGCACATCGCGCCCCTGATCACGGAAATACTCCGCCACGCTGGTCGCCACCATGGCAGCACGGGCGCGCTCGATCGCCGGTCGATCAGACGTGGACACGACGCATACCGTGCGCTGGCGCGCGTCGGCACCCAGCTGCACATCAAGCAACTCGCGGACTTCCCGACCGCGCTCGCCCACCAGCCCTAGTACCACGATCTCTGCACTACTGCCACGGACGATGGCCGAAAGTAGTGATGACTTACCGACGCCGGCTTCGCCAAACAGTCCGACGCGCTGGCCGCGGGCAACGGTATTGAGACCATCGATAGCACGTACCCCGAGTGCCAGCGGCTGCTCAATCAACTGGCGGGACAGCGGCGCGGGGGGCTCGGCATGGACGGGGTAATGGCGCAGTGAGCCGGGCGCTGGTGCAGCGCGACCATCAAGCCAGTCGCCGAGCGGACTGATGACGCGACCGAGCAGGGCATCACCCACGGCCACACCCTGGGCACTGCCAGTGGCAATTACTTCACTGCGGGTCGACAGTCCCTGGAGCTCGCCAATCGGCGAGAGCACGACGTTCTCCTCTTCGAAGCCGATCACCTCCGCGGCGACACGGCGACCGCTGACGGGATCGCGCAGGTAGCAAAGCTCGCCAATGCCAGCACCTTCGAGGCTAGCGTAAACCAACAAACCGCGAATGCGGCGTACCCGGCCATTGACGGGGCGAGTTTGGGCTAGGGCAAAACGTTCGCCGAGCCGCGGCAGCAGATCCCCGAACGCATTCGCGCTCATGCACCCTCCCAATCATCCCGCAAGGCACGCCGCAGTGCCTCGAGCTGCGCTTCCAGGCCGATGTCCATAACCGCGATGGGGCTCACCAGCAAACACTGACCTGGCGCCAATTGAGCGTCGGCCTCGACCTGATAGTCGGCCGTCGCAGGCGAATACGCGGCGAGAGACTCGGCGACTCGCGCCTCTAGCGGCGGTGCAACACGAATACGGATAAGGTGTTCATGGCGCCACTCGCTCAGGGCATGGCGTACGCAGCGAGTGATGAGTTCTACATCGTCGAACTCGCCGAGAATACGCCGTATCAGAGTCAGCGACAGTTCGGCCAGCTCGGGGCCGAGCCCGTCGAGATAACGTTTGACGTCACGCTGGGTGCTGGCCAGCAGCTCAGCGGCGCGGGCTTCACCATCGCGGCGACCGGCTTCAAAGCCTTCGGCATGGCCCTCTTCGCGGGCGCGACGAATGAAGGCCTCTTTATCATCGGCTCGCTGACGCGCCCGCTCGAGAAAAGCGTAGCCATCGACCCAAGCGTTGGCCTCCTCTGCGCGCAGGATGATCTTCCCGGGGCGTGGTGGCAGTGAATTCATATCCCTGCTCGCTCTTTATCGTCGGCTTGGAAGAGGCCGTGTGTAGCGGCCAAGCGGGCAATATCAACAGCTGCGGTATCTGCTGCGATCGTTTCAGGCTCCTCAAACTGGCCAGCCCACCCCAGCCGTAGCCAGGCACGCAACGCCACCGTTTGCGCTTGCCACCATCGCTCCAAGCAGCGTCGACCATCGTGCTCGACAGCGGCCTCCAGCGCGTCGAGATCATCCTCAGCGCAGGCTTCGGTACTGGCGTGGTCACGATGGGTAAGCGCCAGGGAATAGAGCTCAGCGCCGAAACACTGTTTGAGTGCCGCAACTCGCGGCGCATGAATTTCGCGCACAAAGGCATTGGCGTGAATGATCACTCCAGCGGCACGGGCGCAGGCGGTAAAATCATCGCTGTCCAGCTGACATAGCGCCTGGTCGGCGGCATCCATTAGCGGCTGTTCCGCGATAGAGGTGAGTTGATGACGGCGCTGCAGGCGGGCAAGCAAGCGCTGGCGAAAGCGCGGCTGAGTGCACCAACGGCGCAGCATCGCGTCGGCGGCAATGCCGTCCAGGCAGTCAACCCAGTGGTCGAGAGCAACTCGTACCGGTGGTTCGATAGCAGGCTCGATATCCGTCTCGATACCAGAGACCGGTGCGGTCGATTCGCTAGCGCGTTTAGAGGCACTATTCATGGCGCTGTCGTCAATGAATAGGGACGCTGGCGACGCTGACGCCAGACCAACCAACACACCGCACCGGCAAGCCCGATCACCGCAACGCTCAGCAGACCGATGATCCAGCCGATACGGGAAACGCTGGACGCTGGCATCGCGACACCCAGAAATGAGCCCATCATCGGCTGCGGCAGCGTGTCCATTTCCTCGGGAATAGCAGAGACAACAGGCACCACCGAGACCTTTTCGTAGGAGAGGCCAGCAATACCATTGGCTACCAGCGTCTTGATCTGTGGAATCAGTGGGGCGATCTCAAGCGATGGAATGTAGCGCACGAAGACCGAGGCCGAAGACGGCGTACTGTTCTGCTGCAGCAAATCATTGTCCGGCAGCACAACATGAACCCGCGCCGAGAGTACGCCGTCGATCTGCGACACGGTGTGCGAGAGCTCCTGGCTCAACGCAAAGATCATCTGAGCGCGTTCCTGCACGGGAGACGACACCAGCCCGTTACCCTGGAAAATATCGCCCATATTGGCGAATTTCTGTTCCGGCAGCCCGGCACGATCGAGTATCTCTACCGCCTCGGCGAAGCGCTCCTCACTGACAGTGACGGTCATTTGACCTTCGTCCTGTGCCTGACGTGCGGCAGGTATGCCGTTGCGGGCCAGCGTTGCCACGATGATATTCGCCTCGCGCTCGTCGAGGTTAGTGTAGAGATCGGTGTCGCAGGCCTGAAGCAGCAGCGCCATTACCAGAAACACCATGCCCCGCAGGGCGTTACGCCACCTGCGTTGTGACACTTGCTGCTTGCCGTCGAATTGTTTATTAAAGTGCAAGTGTCATTGGCCTTTTAGCAAGGTATTCGCCGACCCCGAAACCTGAGTGGCGCCGCGAACGATCATGGTGGTTTCGATGGAGTGATCAAAAACACGCCCCAGCGATTCGACGACTTGCGCCAGCTTGTCATCCCCCAAGGCGGGTGGCGTGTCGCCAGCGTCGGGCACGCTCTGGGGCATCACCTGAGCTAAACGATCAGGTGTTTGCACATCGGGAGTCTTAGCCTGCTGAGCGAAGTTATTGACTCGGTCAATAAAGCCATCAAGGTTGTTGAGCAGACTTGACCCCAGCTCACTGGGGCTGGCCCCCGATAAAGATGAACCGGCTTGCTGTGTCATATGTTCGAAAATATTCTGTGATGCCAACGTATCGGCGCTAACCTCTGGCATGGGTGTCGGAGTTAGCGCACCGCTGCCCGGTGGTGTCGCGGGAGTCATCATTCACCTCGTCGCAATAGCTCCTTACAGAACAGAGCCCGCCGCATAGAATGAGAAAGGCGCGAACACCGCGGTTGGGGTCGCGCCCTCGTCATTACTCGTCGGACTGTGCTTCCTTGAGAATATTGTTCATCATCGGCATCAGAATCATCTGCCCGCCGACCTTGACCATTCCCTCTACCATTGTTTCCTGCAGCTTCGCGTTATCGACGGCGTCGTCGAAAGCCTGGGAATCGGGGAGTGACTCTGTTGCCGGGTTACTACTGCTGACGGGATCGATAGCCATGGACTGCCTCCTGTGGGTTTCATCGCTTGCTCACTCACGAGCCAGGCGGCTGGGCCACACTGCCTCGAAAGACCTCAACTTCAGCGGGGATCGACGGCGCACTCGGCTGGCGCAACGCGTCGACCCGTTGGGCTATGTCCGCTATCCAGGCGGGTGGCCCCATCACTTCAAGACTGTCGTGCTCTGCATTAATCATTGCGCTCAACGGCTTGCCGACCTGTGCCTGGGTAATCTCCGCGCGCAGGCGTGGTACATCGACATCCGTGAGTTCAAACCTCCGGCGGCTCAGCTCCTGTCGGGCGGCGACATGCAGTACGTAGCCATCGTAAAACCATCCCAGGCCATTGGATTCGCAGACCTGTTCGAGGAACTCGCCAGCGGTGCTGGCGCGGATATCACCACGCACCTCGCCATCCACCGCGTCGCTGACCTCAACGGGCAGGGACAGGTTGCGACCAAACTCCTGCAACACATCACGCACGCTTTGCTCAATCACAATGTAGCGATATTCACGATCCGCCCAAGGCGCCTCGGCGGCCAGCGTGGGGCTGTCTGGCAAACAACAACCGAGCACCAGCATCACAAGATGGCCCAGCCAGGGGTGCTTCCACCTATCTGCCATCATCCTACCCACCCCCCGATGACAGTTGAGTGACCGGCAATCTGTCTTTTTGAGTTTTTGCCCTTCTGGGGTAAACACGCATCACGCTTCATCCATATCCCTGCTGCCCCAAGCCTGGTTTCTCCGGTACACTGATTTTCATTTCCTAACCCTCTGGACTGAGTCACGGATGAAGGAATTTTGTACGTTTTTGCCCAGCATGAGCCGGCCTGCACTCGTCGCCGGGCCAAGCCTGATACTGAGCCTGCTACTGTCAGCCTGCGCTGCGACGCCTGTCGAGATCGATGAAGGTCGCCTGCTAAACTTGGCCAAAGATGTCGATCAGCAAGGCGACCATGCGACCGCCGCCGCGATGTACGAGCGCGCCCTGGAGCAGAACGGCCCCTCCGCAGATATTCAGGTTCGCCTGGGCAATGCACTGCTTGCCAGTGGCGAGCCCCAGGCAGCCGCTGAGGCGTTTCGTGCCGCGCTTGCCGAAGACATCCACTTCGCGCCAGCATTACTCGGCCTCGGAACGGCCCAACTGCGCCTAGGTCAACCGGAAAGCGCCCTGCGCAACCTTTCCCTGGCGGCGCCCGAATTGGACAGCGTGGCAGCCTGGAGCCGTCTTGGCGCCGCCCAAGCGCTGGCCGGTCAGCCCGCCCGAGCGGCCAGTGCGTTTGCTAACGCCGTAGCGCTCGAGCCGCGTGATCTCGACGCTCAGGCCAACCTGGCGCTAGCCGAAGCGTTAGCCGGCGAAAATACCCAGGCCATCGCGAACATGCAGCGCATTACGGGCTCCCCGCTGGCAGAGGAACGCCATTTCCGCAACCTGATTCTTGTGCTGGTACTGGCCGGGCGTAGCGATGAGGCACAGCAAGTCGATATCCCCGACCTATCAGCGGCCAACCGCCTTTCCCTGATAGCCAGTGCCGAGCACATAGCAACGCTGCCCGATGCCGCCGCTCGCGCCCGGGCACTCGGGTTGGCATCAGCCTCTAACTAATACCGTCACAGATCACTGGTAGTGGCGTTGGTGCCCATGGCATTGCGCGCTTCCTGCTCCAATAGCGAACGACGCTGGTTGGCACGTTCGCGGCCGTTTAGATACTCATTCGCGGCATCTGCTACCGGCGCCCCCATGGCGGGCCCCATTGCTCTTCCCCTTACCAAATCTTGTGGCTCAACGATCATCTGCTGCAGATTGAAGTCGTTGGCGCAGCCGGGTGGCAGCCCGACTCGCTCTGCATCGTCAGGCCCAGCCTGGCAGAGACGCGGCATGATCGTTGCTTCATGGGGGGCGTTAGTCGCCGCGGCAGTCGTCACTTGACGGTACCCGGTATCCCAGCCCATCGGCCCCATCGAGGACTGGCAGCCGGCCAGCAGCAACGCCACCAAACAGAGCCCAAGGCGTGAAGCCGTACGCGTCCAATAGGTAAATAGCTGCGACATGCAAACGTTGCCTCTACTCATTGCAGATAGAATCCGAATGGGTCATCTTCGAGTTGGGGATTACGGCTGACCTGTGCCCGATCCAGCGGCATTCTGGGTACCGGCGCGGAGGATGGCGCCACCAGATAGGGGGTGATCAGGATGACCAGCTCGGTCTCGTTACGCTGAAAACGTCGTGATCGAAATAGATTGCCCAGAATCGGCATATCACCGAGGAGCGGGATTCGTTCGATCTGGTTGCTCGCCTGGCGTTGAAACAGGCCGGCGATAGCAAAGGTCTGCCCGCTACCCACCTCGACTACGGTATCGGCGCGCCGAACTTGAAGCGACGGAACGTCATAGCCACCAATACGGACACTATCGCTGGCAATGCTGCTGACTTCGGGGCGGACTTCCATCGAGATGCGGCCGTTAGGCAGTAGCGTTGGCGTGCTCAGCAGCGAGACACCGAACTGTTTGTACTCGATACCCACCAGTTCGCTGTTAACCGGTACCGGTATAGGAATCTCGCCGCCAGCAAGGAAGCTCGCCGTCTGCCCTGAGACGGTGGTGATGTTGGGTTCGGCGAGGATCTGCAGCAGATTGTTCTGCTGTAGCGCCTGGAGTAAACCGTCGATGCTATCGGTACCCCCACCGATAGGATTGGGGGCGATATTGCTGGTGAGCACACCGAAAGAGAACGAGCCGTTGTTGATCAGCGTATTCCAACTGACTCCATAGCTGAGCAGTTCATCCCGGGCGACTTCGGCGAAGCGCACCCGAATGTTGATCTGAGTGGCGCCGTCGTAAGTCGAGCGATTGATGCTACCGCCGGCCGGCGCCTGGGCATCAAGGGTCGATTGCGTGGCCATGGCGCTCTCGACCGTGGGGCTGCTGCCCTCGGCCACCAGTTGGTTGCCCGCCATACGCAAGTGGATCTGGCTGTCACCGTCGATATCCCGTAGCGCCTGAGAAGCCAACGCACTATCGTCGCGAATCTGCAGCCGCAACGAGGCTTGGCTCTGCTCGTCGGCCCCCAGCGCGATAAGGTTGGTGTCGCCGGCCTGTTTGCCGAAGAGATAGATGACGCCGGAAGAAACCACCTGCACATCGGCAACTTCAGGGTTAGCGACGAACACCGACGCAACGTCCTGGTCGAAGCGCAGGATACGCCCCTGCCCGGTCTCCAGCGTCATCGCACCTCCGGAAGCGTCCACGGAAACATCAGCGCTGGCAGTAATTACCGCGAACCACAGCAGTAACGCCCATACCCAAAGCGTCGAATTCCGGACAGCCTGGGGAGGGTTTCTATCGGCGGGTTTTATGCTGATCACGGTTGTTCTTCATCCCTGTTGTAGCGATTTGCATGGGTGCTGAATCATCGACGCACGGCGCCATTGTTTCGCAAGCGTGTTACAACTTGGCGGTTGTTTCCGTTTCCCGGCGTGGAACCGGTTTGGGCAGGCGTATCTGAGCAATTGCTTGCAGGCTGAATTCCGGTGCGATCTCCTGCCAGGCCATGACCGGAAGATCGATATCGTGCTGTTTTAGCCACTGCTGCAGCGCGGCACGCACGTCGCTTGCCGCTACTACCACTGGCTGAAGGTCGCTATCGAGCGCCTCAAGTTGCTGCTGGAACCAGCCGTTCAAGGCCCGCGAAAGCGGTGCCGGCATGCCGCTACGGACGGGCTGGTTCTCACTATTTCGCTGGGCGGTACGCAGGGCCTCTTCCAACGGTCGGGTCGCGATCCAGGCAGGCAGAACCCGATCGCTGCGGGCATGGCGGTGACTGATCTGCCGCGCCATGGCAAGGCGTATGCGGTCGCTCAGCCGAGCGCTGCTCGACTCTTGCGGCCCCCAGGCCACTATGGCTTCAAGAATAGTGCGCATGGCTCGAACCGGAACGCCCTCACTGACCAAGCGACGTAAAATCTCGGCGATTTTCTGTAGCGATACCACCCGAACGGCCTCGGTCACCAGCTCGGCATAGTGTGTTTCCATCTTGTAAAGCAGGGCACGCGCCTCTTGAATCCCCACGAACTCCCCGGCGTAACGCGTTAGCGTGCGCTCAAGACAGCGCTCCAGCACCTGATCCAGCGTGCGATAGCGAATCCCGGCTTCCGTCAGCGCTGAAGTCGCCTCATCAGGAAGCCATTGCCAACTGCCGCGGCCAACGAGCGCTGGTTGCGTGAAGGCGGTCAACTCAAGCAATTCCAAAACATCGGCATCGTCGTCGAGCAGTACTGAAGAGTCTGGTAGTTCACCGTTGAGCACCGGCACTTCATCCAGCTCAATGGCGAAGCGCTGGTCGCTGAGGGCGGGTTCCAGGCGTAGTCCGACCTGAGGAATGGCAATTCCCAGATCGCGTTCAACACCTTCGCGGGTGGCCTGAACGCTTTCACGTAGTAAGTCGAGTGATAACTTATCGACAAGCCCTGCAGCCAGGCAGAGCATCACGCGGTACTGGCGTGGATCGTCGGCGGCATTGGGCGGTGGTGCTTCGTTCATCGCCTCATTCACGGCGTTGATCTCCGCGGCTGGGGGCGCTGAGATGACTTCGGACTGCGCTGCTTGCTCCGTCTCGGCATCGGCCGTCTGGCGACGGCGATGCAGGAAAAAGGCAGCTAAGCCCAGCAGTGCTGACAACGTCAGAAAGACGGTCGATGGGAAGCCCGGCACGAAGGCCGCGCAGAACAGCACCGCCGACGTCAAACCAAGTGCCTTGGCGTTGCTGCCAAGCTGGCCGACAATCTCACTGCCCAAATCGCTGGCGTTATCGGAGCTAACGCGGGTCACCACGGTACCCGCGCCAACCGAAATCAGTAATGCAGGGATCAGTGCGATCAGGCCGTCGCCGACGGTCAACAGCGAATAGGTTTCCACCGCCGTGCCGAAGGGCATGTCGTGCTTGAGCATGCCGATCGACAGCCCACCGATAAGATTGACGAACAGAATCACCAAACCAGCAATGGCATCGCCCTTAACAAACTTCATCGCCCCATCCATGGCACCGTAGAGCTGGCTCTCGCTCTCCAGCAGCGAGCGTCTGCGACGGGCTTCAGCGGGTTCGATGTCGCCGTTTCTCATGTCGTTGTCGATGCTCATCTGCTTGCCGGGCATGGCATCAAGAGTAAAACGCGCCGCCACTTCCGCTACGCGCTCCGAGCCCTTGGTAATCACCAGAAACTGGGCCACCGTAATGATCAGGAAGACCACCATGCCGATGACCACTTCGCCGGCGATAACGAAATTGCCAAAGGCGGAAACGATCTGGCCGGCGTCACCCTCTAGTAGAATCAGTCGGGTAGTAGAGATCGACAGCGCCAACCGGAACAGTGTGGCAAGCAGAATGATCGGCGGCAGCGAGGAGAATTCCACCGGATGCGAGATATAGAACGCCACCACTAGAATCAGAAGGCTGAAACCGATATTGATACCAATCAGGGTGTCGACCATTGCCGTCGGCAGCGGGATGATCATCATCACTACTGCAAGCACCATGAAAACGGCGATGATCACGTCACTGCGCTGGGACGCCTGACGAGCCAGGGTATTGAGACGGCCGAGGAGCTTATTCATGTAACGGGCTCTCCCTGCCGGGATTCCGGGTGACGCCGCCGCTCGAGATACTCTCGCCATAGGCGACGAGCGGTATCACGTTCGCCGTTAATCCAGTGGGCGCGGCTACGCAAGAGTTGCATGGCGTCATCCTGTTCACCGGCGGCCTCGAGCCGGTCGAGCACATTGAGCGCACGCTGACCGTTGCCGCTGGCAAGGAACCCCTGGCACAGCGCCTGCAGCACGCCGGTGTGATTCGGTGCCATGCGTGTCGCGATAAGCAGCAATATCAACCCGCGCTGTACCTGACCACTTTTGAGATAGAGGTGTCCCATCAAATGCAGTAGGTCGACGGCATCGCGATCAGCGGTATCGCTCATGGCACGCTCTCCTGATCGGCGATGTTGTCCAGCGGCAGCGCGCTTGCTTCACTCATCCGCCCTTCCCATGCCTGGCGCCAATCAATCTCTTCACCGATCACCTCCTTCGCCAACGCCATGATCTCATCATCGGCGTCCAGCGAAGGTAGAACGTTGTCAGCTACGTGTTGGAGCAGCTCGATGCTGCGAAGGTTAGCGTAGCTGGCAGGATCAATGGCCTCCGGGCGTGCGAGTGCTTCGAGGCGCTCAGTCCACGCCGGGCGGTTTGAGCCACGTTGCCGGGCTTCGCTGGCAGCGTGTGTGAACGTATCGTCCTGCTGCGGCGGTTTCTCAACGACGCTAGGCTTGACGGGATCAATGCCAGCGACGTGATAACGATCCCTTGGAACAAGACGATCAGTGATCTTCATAGCGATATACGCCGGATTATAGTGTCAGGGCGAACTGGTCATCGCCACGGCTCAACAGCACTCGATCCGTTTCGATAGCGGAAATAACCCAGCCAGACGACAGCGACGCGCCTGGATAGAGGCGCTGTCCACGAGCGTCGATCACGTACGGGTTCTTGCCTAACCATACGGCCTGCAACTGCAGGTCGGGTCGAACCGGGGCCTCGCGCTGTTTGACTTCATTCAGCAATACATTATGGCTGCCGTAATGTTGGTCGAACCAACGCTGTGTGGCATTCCAAGCGCCCACCTGGTCGGGGTCGTAGTGACCGGAGACGCTGATATAGTCGCCACTGTCGGCAACCTCCAGCGATGCAAGCCCGGCTTCCGCCAGGCGCTCACGCAGTGCTTGAACCGGGCTCGGGCGAACCTCATCCATCACTGGGGGAGTACTCTGAGCAGTGTCCATCATGTGCTGCTCATCGAGCATTGCCGTGACTGGATGATAGCCAATGTTGGCGTCGGCTTGATTGACATCGATGAACTCATAGAAAGCCAGTACTCCCAGCGTTACGACTAGTGCGGCAAGCGTGGCACTGCGATTTAGCCACTTACGCCAACGCACAGGAACTGTCGGCAGCCCAGGGAATATGGCAGGCGCTGGGGGGCGTGAAAGCTCGAGTGCCACGTCGTTGAAATGGAGCTTCGCTGGCAATTCACAGCGCAAACCAGTGCCCTGGCTGACACTACGACCATTAATGGTGATGTCGCCACCAAGCGCCTCGATAGCGATATAACGACCATAGAATCTCAACACAATATGGTGTGGCGCAGTGCCCGGATCGCCGAGCATGACATCAGTAGAATCGTCGCTACCGATACAGCAGACCGGCTCAGTGAGCGTAATGGAGGCACCACGATGCAAGCCTGCGATAACCTTGAGCGTCGTAACGGCTTCGCGTACCGACGCTGAAGCTGAGGTGAATAAAGTCATATACTTAACTCGCCGTGTCGTACGAAGCTTGGAGGGGCTCTTCCGTCGAATGTCTCGATACAGGGGCATTCATCCGGGCGAGGTTTTGAAATCTCTACCGTCCAGGAATGCGTGGACAGGAAACGACAACAAGGCCGCGAGCGACTGACGCCGCCCGCGACTTCCGAGCATCAGTTTTGCGGACGCTGCTTGGTAGCGTCGAGCTCGGTTTTCTTCTCTGTCGTGACTTTGGTGATTTCTGCGGACTTCTCGATCGCCTGATCGAACACTGCTTTCATGTCGGCGATTGCGGAATCAGCACCGCCACCCGCATTATCTACTGAGGGAGTATCGGCCATTTTACTGCTCCTTAATCCAGAGAGATGTCGTTCGAATGATGCGCCTATGACGCCAAAGCTGAAGCCGTTCGATCGTTCTTTCGACGTTGTTTCGTAAGGAGGAAGACGATCCAACATTAAGCAGATTGCGGGTATTAAGTGACGAGGCGATGTCAGTAAAATGAAAGTTGAATGATTTGCCTTATTGTCTTGTGGCGAATACAACGCCGATTGGGCAGTCAATTTGGCCGCGTTTACCCCAAAAATAGGTGCTCTCGCCAACCGCCCTCGACCAGCGCGGGGCTTAAACTCATAAGCCCTATCAGCAACCAGCGCTGATTCATTGGGCTTTTGCTTCTTCAGATATCTCCTCGATTTCACTCTTTACGACATCAATCAGCTCCTGCATACCAAAGGGTTCTAGCAGCTCACCGTTGACAAAAAAGGTTGGCGTCTGGCGAATCTGATTCGTTTTGACGTCTGCCATGTCTTGGTCAATCACCGCTTGCACCTCAGCTGAGTTGAGTTGCTCCTCAGCGGCAGCTCGGTCAAGACCGGCTTGGCTGGCAATCTCCAAGATAGCTGATTCATCGAAACGGCCATGAGATGCCCATTGATCCTGACGAGAGAGCAGAGCTTCGAGTACCGGTTCGAATACGTCCTGGTGTCGAGCGACTTCCAGCACGCGTATGGCCGTATCAGAAACCTCACCGTGGAAAGGTGTGTAGCGCACGATTAGCTGCACTTGCTCAGGATAGGTTTCCAGAATACTTTTGGTGAGAGGATAGAAAGCACGGCAGGCTTCGCAGGCCGGGTCGAAAAATTCCACAATGGTTATAGGTGCCTCTTGCGGCCCCAGGATCGGTGAGTGTGAACGCACCAAGGAGCTCTCGGCCTGTCCAGCATCCTCACTCGCCGCCTCAGCTTGCATGTCCAATAGTGCAGGTTTCAATACCACCACGATGGCAGCTGTCAGCATCAACGTACCCGCAAGCATTAAAGTCGCTTTTTTGAACATTTTTCTCTCTCGATTTCAGTGATTATTTGGCAAATTAGGCCAAGATTTGATTGCACAAACCAAGCTAAATGACTGCCTATGTATACCAGCGTGAGCGTGTATTACTCATGCCCATAGAGGTTGGCATCCTGATGTGCGTGATCAATATGCTCAAACTCTAAGCTGGAATGGACAATGTTGAAGCGCGTTTTTAACTGCTCTTTGATCTCTGTCTTAATTGCCTCAAGCTGCTGCCAGCCTGCTTCCGTAATGACCACGTGGCAGTCAAGGGCGGCCATGTTTTCCTGCATCTGCCATAGGTGCACATGATGAATATCGTGGACACTTTCGACACCACGCACGGCTTCAATGACGAGTTGACCGTTAATATCTGGGGGAGAGCCCAGCATCAGTGTGCGGATAGGCCCCCCAATCTCCGAAAAGGCGAGGTAAAGGATATACAGCGCAATACCTATCGTAATCGCAGGGTCTACCCAGCGCATGTCGTAGAGCAGAATTAATGAACCGCCGATAATCACAGCGATGGAGGCGAACGCATCAGACAGGTTATGCAGAAAAAGGGCGCGAATATTGACGCTACCTTTTTGCATTGACCAAGTAAGCATGGCGGTGAGGGCATCGACAACAAGAGCGACGCCACCGATGATAACGACCAACCAACCCTGGATCTCTGGCGGTTCAATCATGCGCATGGCGCCTTCGTAAATCAGATAGAGGCCAACGAGAATGAGCGTAGTGTAGTTAATCAGTGCTGCCACTATCTCTATTCGGCCATAGCCGAAGGTCATTTGCGCATCGGCGGGCCGTCTTGCGATCTTGCGCGCAGCAAAGGCAATAACAAGCGCCGCCATATCAGAAAAATTATGCAGCGCATCAGCGATCAGCGAGAGGCTGCCCGCCATAATACCGCCGACGATCTGGGCGATGGTTAATAAGCCATTTGCCCAAATGGAAATACTGACACGTCGGTCGCCAGAGGCAGGATCAATGTGGGGATGATCATGATGATGTCCCATATATAAACCTCGTTAAGTTTTTTCATTCCCGGTACTATAAAACCTCTAGTAACTAAAGCTTCAACCCCTGAATGTCGTCCGTTGGCACTCGCCCCGGGAGGGCAAAGCCTACCCTGGCGATGGCCGATACGCGCTTGTCATTACGGGAGTGACCTTTCCCCCAAAATTTCCAGAATTCTTTATCGTCCACTTCGCGATTGCTCTATAGTCGAGGAACGCTAACCGGATTATCCCTTGTCTATGACCGTTGACCTGCAAGCCCTTTACCCCAAACTGATTCACCTGATGCTGGACACCGTCTTCGTGGTCGATAAAGACAACCAGATCGTCTTCGTGAGTGATGCCTGTGAGTCGCTGCTCGGTTACCTTCCTCAAGAGTTGATCGGCACTCTAATCACGAACTACATGCACCCTGACGATTTAGCGGCCACGCGGGACTCCATTGTTCGTGTGATGAGCGGTAAGCCCCATATTGATTACCGCAACCGCTATATCCGCAAAGACGGCGGTATCGTGCATATCCTGTGGTCTGCCCGCTGGTACGAAGCAGAGGAAGTGCGGGTCGGTGTAGCGCGCAACGTCATAGCGCTTATGCAGGCCGAGGAAGAGTTACGCTACCTCGCCCACCATGATCCACTGACAAAGTTGACCAACCGAGCGCTCTTCTATGACCGCCTTACCTTGGGCCTGAGCATGGCCCATCGCTATCAGAACAACCTGGCATTGCTATTTCTGGATATTAACGACTTCAAAAGCATCAACGATATTCATGGACATGCGGCGGGTGACCGGGTGCTCTGCACGGTAGCAAGACGATTGGAAGGCTGTGTACGCGAGACGGACACGGTGGCCCGCATGGGCGGTGATGAATTCACGGTGCTGTTAACGGACATCAAGTCAGCGCACGCTGTGACAGAAAAGGTGGAACAGATTCTCACGGTCATGAACGAGCCACTAGGTGCTGAATTCGGCGAGGTCAAAATGCCATCCTGCAGCATCGGCGTGGCCTGCTACCCCGCCGACGGGGAAGACGCCGATACCCTGCTGAGCCGTGCTGACAGCCATATGTATCAGATCAAAAGGCGCAGCCGTTAGCGGGTGATGAACCACCGAAGGAAATCGACTACAACAAGCAGCGGCGGCAGAGATGATCAGCCCGGAGGCTTTTGAAGCCCGGATAATCGCTTAAACCAATGTCTATCGTTGCTGGAGAAGAATGACAGAGCAAAGGACTGAGGAACGAACACCGTAGGTGCTTCACTTATTGATTGAGTTCCAGATTATAGCCAAGATGGTAGGAAGCCATTGGCTTCCCAACCTCTTTTTCCCTTAATATCCGATTAGCCATGCACTCGGTCGTCTTCTGCATAAATCGCAGTGTGAAGCTGACCGTAATCATCCCTCCACGCCCGATACATGCCAGGTGTATTGAAGCTCAACTGGGTTTTTCCATTCGGTGACACGGCGATAACGCCACCCTGTCCTCCTAACGTTTTTAGCTCCTGATGGACGACTTCGTCACAGGCCCTATGAAGATCGCGGCCAGCAAAGCGCATGCGGGCGGCTATGTCATGCCCTACTACAGCACGCATGAAGTATTCACCGTGCCCTGTCGCCGATATCGCTGCACTACGGTCGTCTGCCCAAGTGCCCGCGCCAATAATCGGCGTGTCGCCTATACGTGAGTAACGTTTATTAGTGATGCCGCCGGTCGATGTGGCGGCTGCGACATGACCATGGCTATCAAGAGCAACAGCCCCTACGGTGCCAAATTTATGTCCCGAGTTATCATTTACCGCAGTTTCTTCAATATGGTGATCAGCGTGGCTTGGTTCGAGACTGGGGGCTGTTGAGCTAGAGCGGTTGCCCTGCCATTGACGACGGCGTAGCTCGGTATCAAACCAATCATTGGCTACTTGAGGCTGATTCTGCTCACGCAAGAAACGATCGGCGCCTTCTCCAGCCAACATGACATGATCACTGTGCTCCATAACAGCACGAGCTCCACGGATCGGATTACGGACATAATGAGCACCCGCAATGGCACCTGCACTCCGATCAGCTCCGTTCATTATAGCAGCATCCATTTCATGAATGCCGTCTGCAGTGAACACAGCACCTTTACCTGCGTTGAACCAGGAACACTCTTCCAGCGACACGACACAGGCCTCAACTGCATCCAGACTGGTGCCACCTGCTGCCAGTATCCGGTGGCCAGCATCAATAGCTTGGCGCAAGGCCTCATGAATCGCGTCCTCATCCTGAGGCGACAACAAGCCGGGGGTTAGCACACCGGCGCCACCGTGAATCGCAATGGCGATAGGGGGCTTATTCATGCAGCAGTTACTCCATGGTCGAGAATCTGTGTCAGGAATCGCTTGGTACGGGCTGACTGAGGGGTATCAAAGAACTGCTGCGGTGGAGCTTCTTCAACGATTTCGCCCTGATCCATAAAGACAACACGGTCGGCGACGCGCCGCGCGAACCCCATTTCATGAGTGACGCACAGCATGGTCATGCCATCATTGGCAAGATCCACCATTACCTCCAGTACTTCAGCAATCATTTCGGGATCTAGTGCCGAAGTAGGTTCGTCAAAGAGCATTATTTTTGGCCGCATACACAATGCTCGAGCTATAGCGATACGCTGCTGCTGGCCACCTGAGAGTTGGCCAGGATATTTATTGGCGTGCTCTCGCATCTGAACACGATCCAGAAGAGACAGCGCATACTCAATCGCCTCCGCCTGGGGAACCCTCAAATTCGCAGTTTGAGGCAGCGTACAATTCTTGAGTACGCTCAAGTGGGGAAAAAGATTGAAATGCTGAAAACACATCCCGACGTTGCGCCGGATCCGTTGCAGGCGCTTACGGTTTTCATCCAGCGTTTCTCCTAGCACGGTCAGAGACCCTTGCTGATGCCGTTCCAACTGATTGACGCAGCGAATCAACGTTGATTTTCCAGACCCCGAAGGCCCACAAACCACAATACGCTCGCCACTGGTTACCTTGAGAGAGATGTTTTTTAGCGCGTGGAAGTCGCCATACCACTTGTTGAGATTGTCGATGCTAATCGCAGTAGTGTCGTGGTTAGCTGATACTGTGCTGCTGAATTGGGATGCAGTACTCATGAGCGACTCTTTTCCATTTGTTTTTCCAAATGTCGCGCGTAGCGAGACAACGTGAAGCAGATCGTAAAAAAGAATAAGGCTAGGAAGAGGTAGACCTCATGCTCGAGTCCGAGCCATTCAGGAGCTGCTGTGGTACTCATCGCGATACCGACGACATCAAGCACGCCGACCACCACGACGAGGGTGGTTTCTTTGAAGAGACCAATGAACTGGGTAAGCAATGGAGGTATGGTGTTACGTAAGACCTGCGGCAGAATGATCAGCCCCATCGTTTTCCAATAGGAAAAACCCAGGGCTTTTGCGGCTTCATATTGCCCACTTGGCATGCCCTGCAGGCCGCCACGAATGGTTTCTGCCATATAGGCCGCAGTGAACATAATCAACACGATCAGCACGCGCAGGAAAATGTCGATGGTCATCCCTTCGGGGAATAGCAGTTGGATCATGAGCGACGCCATAAACAGCAGCGTGATCACCGGTACCGAGCGCACGAGCTCGATATAAAGTACTGAAAGTAGTTTGATCACCGGCTTATTAGAGCGTCGACCGAGGGCAAGCAGAATCCCCATCGGCAGAGCGAATAGCATGCCGATTACGCCAAGAAATACGGTAACCAGAATCCCTGCAAATTTCGTTGAGGAGACCTCGGGCAGGCCAATACCACCCTTTAGAAGCCACCACATCAAAAACGGAAGAACGATTAGGTATCCCAACACCCAGCGGCGATCAATTTGCTTGATATACAGCAAAGGCAAGATTGCCGCTGCTAGACCGAACGCGATATTGACGCGCCAAATTTCGGTATCAGGATAAAACCCATAGACAAATAGCTCGATACGTTGTGTCACTGGTAGCCAGCAGGCTCCGCCACCGACACAATCGGCCTTGCTGTCGCCAACAAAGGTAGCGGAGAACAGCAACCAATCCAGTGCGAGCGGAGTGAACCATACCAATAGCGCCAATGTGATCAGGCTCAAACAAGACTGAAATGGAGTAGGGAAGAGTTGCGTCTTGATCCATCGAGTCACTTGATGCCCCAAAGGATGGTGAGGTGGTACTTGTACACCGCTATGACTTTGTGTAGCTGATACGGTCATCATCGCTCCTTAACCGTGGGTGCGCAGGCTGATGCGGTAGTTGTAAATATTCATCAGCAGCGATGTAATGAGGCTAATAGCGCAGTAGGTAGCCATCACTAAGGCAATGCATTCGATCGCCTGGCCAGTTTGGTTAAGCGTTGTGCCTCCCGTGGCAGACACTAACTCCATGTAGCCTACGACCACGCCCAAAGAAGAATTCTTAATGATATTGAGATAGGTGCTGGTGACTTGGGGAACCATTGGGTAAATTGCTTGGGGTACGATCAGACGCAGCATGGTAGGCATTTCAGAGAAGCCTAAGGCGCTGGCTGCTTCGTACTGGCCGCGTGAAACAGACTGAATCGAGCCCCGCACGATCTCGGCAATATAGCTCGCGCTATAAAAGGAGAGCGCTAACCAAAGAGCCAGTAGCTCGGGTGGTAAGTTGACCCCACCTGCAAAGCCAAAACCTCGCGAAACCGGCACATCCCATTGCCAGGAACTACCAGTAAAGAGGTATACGAGTATCGGAACTGCGATGGCACCGGCCAATATCGCTGGCCACACTGGAGGGCCAAATCCCTTCCATTGTAAACCTGCTCGATAACGTGCAATCAGTGCGTAACCGAGGACAGCGCCTCCGATGATAGACACGACTCCCCAGCCGACTAAAGAACCATCGGATGCCCATGCAACGGTCAACCCACGGTTGCTAAGAAAGGCACCATCCTGAAAAGAGATCGCTTGGCGAACATTAGGGAGGGCCAGCATAAGCCCGTACCACCAAATCAAATGCACAATGAGTGGCACGTTTCTGAGGAACTCAACTGCTAGGTGACTAAGACGCCCAAGCAGCCAATTTTCAGAAACGCGGCATACACCAAGGAAGACACCAATAATCGTCGCGAAAACAATACTCAATACTGAAACAAGTAATGTGTTGAGAAGCCCTACTGCATAAGCACGCAAATAGGTATCATTCGGGCTATAGTCAATCAGTTGGAAGCTAATCGCATAGCCAGCCCGCTCTTGAAGAAAACCGAATCCCGAGGCGATGCCTAAAGCATCAATATTCGCACTGGCATTAGTGATCAGCACATAGAAAGCAACAGCAACAACGGCTAACACAATACACTGCTGTAATGCGCTGAGTACGCGGGCGTTATGAACAATCTTGGTCCACATAAGTGTTACCTGTTGTTAGGCCGTGTGATGACGAAATAGCAGTTGAGACATGAGAGGCAAGACAAGGGCGGCCTGATAGCCTTATTGTTCGAACGCCCCAGTCAGTCAATGCCTACTAAGTAGGCACAGAGTTATCGAACGGGAGCAGCGTAGAGGATGCCATCATCGCTCCACAGACGATTAAGCCCGCGCTCGAAATTCAGTGGAGTATCGGGACCGACATTGCGATTGAAGATCTCTTCATAGTTCCCGACCTGTTTGATGGCCTGGTATGCCCATGCATCATCCAGCCCGAACTTCTCTCCAATATGACCATCGCTGCCAAGCAGCCGCGCAACGTTGGGGTTGTCAGAATTATTGCGCATTTCTTCGACATTCTCTGACGTCACGTCGAGCTCTTCAGCATTCATCAATGCGAAGGCTGCCCAGGTAACAATATCGCGCCATTGAGCATCACCCTGAGGGACATAAGCACCCAAAGGCTCCTTTGAGATGGTTTCGGGTAGAAGGGTAAAGGCATCTGGATCAGCAAACTGTGTTCGCCTTGACGCAAGGCCACTCATATCGTTGGTGATGGCATCACAGCGGCCATGCTGAAAGGCGTTATACAATTCAGTGCTCTTCTCGATCACCACAGAGCTATAACTCATGTCGCGACGACCAAAGTAATCCTCAAGATTTTGCTCGGAGGTAGTGCCGGGAGAAAGGCAGAAGACAGCCCCATCGAGCTCTTCGATAGTGCTAACACCGAAGTCGGCATGCGTCATTACACCTTGGCCGTCATAAAACCAAGGTGTTGTGAAATCAACCCCGAGGTTGGCGTCACGCGAAGCTGTCCAGGTAGTAGCGCGAGCCAGCACATCCACCTCTCCTGAGGCGAGTGCAGTAAATCGGTTTTTCGCCGTAGTGATCACGAAATCGACCTTACTGGCATCACCGAGTACCGCTGCGGCCACGCTGCGACAGAGATCGACATCCATCCCACCCCATTCACCGTCATCTGTTAGATGAGAGAAACCTGCCTTATCGCTGCTGACACCACAGCGCAGTGTGTCGCGGGATTTCACATCTTCGAGCAGACTTGCTTGAACGCTGCCCATCATGGAGATACCAACACTTAGAACACTGTAGACTGCGCATTTTTTCAATAAGAGTGGTTTTTTCATATCTTTATCCTTGTTTCGTCAAGATTTTAATCTGACTTATTATTGATATTGCTTTGTTTCTTCTCAATAACTCTACTCCCCCTAAGAATCGGTCGCGAGTGCTGACTGATCGCCATTCTTGCACCCAGTATCTAATATACGGATAGCCTAATATTAAAGATGCCCGCTAATCTGGCACACTAGCTACCAGTTCCAGTGCAGTTCTCAAGTAATATTGGTTAGCAATTTTATTGAACTTCCGCATATGGCTTACAAACAGAGACTGCTATCCCTAAGGTCTATCTGGAGACGACATGGACATTACTTGGTACCAAGATTTTCTAGCACTTGCTGAAACGGGCAAGTTCACAGCTGCTGCAAGCTTAAGGCAATGTTCACAATCGACTTTAAGTCGCAGAATTCAGTTGCTGGAAAATCACCTAGCCACACAGCTTTTTGATCGACGTGTCACACCTATTCGCCTGACCCCATCTGGTAAAGCGCTCACGCCTACTGCGTCTGAGTTAGTACGGCTTTCTCAAGAATGCGAACAGAGTGTAAGAGTACTTGACCACCCTTTGACCTTTGCATCGTTGCATACGCTTGCCTGCAACTTCTTTCCACAATGGATATCCCAGTACTCCACTCTAGACGAACCATTATTTACACGGATCGATACAGGGCATAAAAGTACCGAGAATTATTACATGTCACTTGTGTCTGGGCGCAGCGACTTTATTCTGTTCTACCGTGACACTGAATCGGAGCGGTATTTTCAGCGCGATGACTTTGAAGTGCTCTCGCTAGGAACAGAAGAGCTTTATTGGGTAGGCACACCGGAGATGGCCAAATTGTGCCAACAGTCTCATGGCACTATTCCTTGGCTCACTTATGCCAGATCGGCTCAATTACATGAATTATCGCGACCTCAAGTAGCTCGGCATCCTGAACCAAATCGCCTAAAAAGAACCTTCGAAGCTACTGTATCAGAAGCGCTCAAGCCTATGGTTTCGTTAGGGATGGGCATCGCCTGTATGCCACATAACATGATAGCTCCTCTAGTCGAGGAAGGCCGGTTGGTTAGACTATACCCCGATATGCCCTCGAATCATTTAGAGATAATTTTGGTGAGATGGCTAGGTAATCATGATGCAACTGCTGATACTTTCTGGAAGCGTCTTAGCAGCAATTAGTATCGATGACGACCTTGGCGTGATGAGGGCTGGTGAACCAACGCTCGTTCAGACATTCATCTCGAAACCGCCCGTTGAACGATGCTATGTGGGCGTTATGATTGATTTTTCCAGACTCAATTAAAAACAGTGCAACGTCACGCTGATGAGCCCACGTCAACATAGCGCGCCCACAGAATTCCTTTCCATCATCTGTACGAATGGTGCTAGATGGCCCACGCTACACAGCCAGTTGATCCAGAATCTGCGTTAATGACAGCCCATAGCATGCTCGGGCACGATGGCCATGCTTCATGGGTATCGTCGTCGACAACGGTTAAGTTCTTTATCCCTCGTACTTCAGCGGTACGGTCAAATACAAAATCTATTGATCAGACCTGATCAAAGCACAAGAACCTACGAACAGCCATTACGGCTTTATACTACTGCGATAGGGTAGCTATCAGATTACAACCCGTGTGAGGCTTAGCATCTACATCCCCCAGCACCACCGAGGAGAATCACTGCATTAGTAAAGTTAAATTTGCGAGCCCGCTCACTACCACTAATATTAGAAGGCGCCGTCCGAATCACGGCACGGAACTGGGGTATTGTGGTTGCTTGCTGGGGTAGGTGCCCATAGGCCTGCACCCACATGACATGAATTGCTTTAGAGCACTCTATCGGGCAGCAGAGGAAAACCTCTATAGCCTATGTGGTCATCAGTCGCCCTACGCTTATGCTCGGCTTCTAGTTGAGCGGAGCTAAAAAATAAAGGGAAATGGGAATGTTAAAAAACAGCTATTTAATCTCTCGTTCGACCGCCACGGCTCTTTCTCTGCTGCTATCTTCCTCGGCTTTGGCGGATGAGGTGTACAGCGAGACAGCAACCGGTATGGTCGAAGCCGCTGTTCAAGCGATCTGCGAGGGTGATAAAGAAAGACATCTTTCAATGCACCAGCGGAAAATTGAACCCGATCTATATTATGAGGAAAAATTCTCTGCCTTCCATACAGCATGCAGAGATAACGGTATAGCAGATATTGAAACGACATCTGATTTTGATGATGCATTAATGCAAGAGCAAAAGCGTCGATTTCACATTGATGCAAACATCGTCATGGGAGACGGGTCTGTGTACGCAACCACGTTTCGAGTGATTTGGGGGTCGTTCAACGTGCCAGAGGGTAGCAACTCAGTCGAGGCATGGAGATTGGGCGGCCTTAGTAGAGTAGAAGTACCTATCCTCAGGGAAGACCTGTCGCGAAATTAACGAATGGCTGATGGACTTACTCGTTACTTTTCTTTCCCAGCACATCGCTTAAATAATTTTTCGCTCACTGAGCGGGCTCAGTGAGCGTTTTAAAGGGTAACTTTGCCAAGCTGGCGTTGTCACCACTAATAAAAATTAGTCTTATTGCGCGATTTCTTTCACAACCCAACTGACCACTTCTTCATTACCAAATTCAGCCTTCCACTCCTGGATAACTTTGTGATTCCCGCCACGGGTTTCTACTACCTCACCAGTGTGTGGGTTCTTGTATACCTTCAAGGGACGTTTTTTACGCCCATCTGTGCTGCTGGTGCTTACCTTTCCAGCTTTTGCTGGTTTAGAGCGGTAAGATGGGTCAAGCATTTCACATACGTCGCGCGCTAATTTTCCGTGCTCAGTCATAAGTGCTTGTAGTCTTTCTTTGAATTCAAGCTCTGCTTTTAGCTCACTGTTGTTTTCCAGCGCTTGCAGTTCTTCCTGCAGCTGCTTTAACATCTGTTCTTTTTTGAGATAGTTACTCAGTACCGACGCCATAGTCTAAATTCCTATATTTTTAAAATTTAAGGTAACCCTTAAACATATATCTTACGCATTATAGCTTTAATATAGCCATTGAGAAAAGGAAAGCTCAATTTTGATCACTGGGTATGGGACGCGCCAGTTGGCCACAGGGCGGATGCAGGCTCTGAGTGCAACCCCCTCCTTGGATAGTGGATGGCCTTTCATGGTCATTACGGTGCCCACACCTACTCGCCGCTGGTCGCGTCGTTTGCAGAGACTAACGACATGGTGGGCGGCCACCTGAACAGCCTCTGCCTGAACGTTATAAATAGCAGAGATAAGCGCTGCACCTGGGGTATTGATCAATATACCATCACGCCATCGATACGGCTGCGGCAAACCGAAGCTGACAACCCCTGGCTCAAAAACTCTCAATCGACACCCTCATGAATGAGGCGGGCCATTCTCAAAAGGAATGAATTTATTGCTAGAGCCCTGAAACATATGAGCGCTTCAGGCTAGGGGATATGGGGCACGCTATTCAGCGGCATGCAGAAAAGAGCGGCTATTCTAGTTGAAGCTAACCGACTCCAACCTGTCTAATGATTCCCCGTACTTAGGTGAACGGTCGACCATAAGTGACAGCTATATTGGTGCACTTCTCTTCTAGCCCCCACATTTGGGATCTATTTACGGCTCCATACTCATGACGTATCGTGCCCATTGATCCGAGATCCAGCTCTAACTGTTGGCTATCATCCCTTCCTTCAAAATGTTGTCTTATGGGATTGATATACTCCTCTCGTATATTGACGAGCATAGCTACCTCATTGCTTTCTAAAGCTTCCAGCAGTTTTTGATTGCCGGTCGTAATTTCTACTGGAGTCTCCCTTAAACTATTGCTGGTATTTAGTTTTTTAACGAATATATGCTCAAACGCTTCTTCAGACTTACTGCGTATCGTTAACTTCCGGAATGGGAGCGCCGGCTCGACCGTCATGGCCATACTGCATCTAGCGTCGCTATGTATCGTTCCATCTTGTGAAAAAGCGGTTCTCAGCCCGTCTTGGATACCGTAATCTACCAGAATCACGTGTTCTTCCACTTCTAACGCAACGGTATATTCCTGTTCTAACGCCTCAATTTCTTCTCTCTCACTTGGAGATATATCACTCGTTTGATCGAAGCGAAGAGTAAATTTTACTTCCAAGGCTGTATCTTTAGTTTCGATGATAGCTTGCAAAGCTTCTCTTAAAGCGGTTATTTGACTGTCATCAGGGCCGCCAAAAAATGGGGTTTTGAGCACAATTGAGTGCCTATTACTGCTATCTCTTGCGATATCGATATCTTCCGAATCAATACCTTGTTCAGTCATTAGTGCTGTTAGTTCATCATGATAGGCATCAACCCTGAATTCAACTAATAAGTGCAGCGCCTGCGGTTTCTAGTGCTCCTTAGTATTCACACAAGAACACCTGGGCTGGGGTTCGCTATCCCGGTCGCTTTCTTAGTCTATCGTTTAGCTTATTGACGACACTTCGTAGCTCGGCATTGGTCACTTTTCGGAAGTCAGTACCTTTAGGAAAATACTGCCTAATCAGTCCATTGGTGTTCTCATTGGTACCACGCTGGCGTGGCGGGCGGGGTTAGGCAAGATCCCAATCGGGTGAGTATTGAGCAGCGCCCTGTCGAGGTGAAATAGCGTCGCCATATCGGCGATAATCGTCAAGTAAGTTGTCGTCTCTGACTATATGTATGCAGCCTTCTTTTCTGGTTCGTTTACCGTAACACTCAGCTCCCTTTCTGGGTTAAGTGATACTGTCTTCACTGGCGTCCAGTTAAGGGTGTGGCCGCTCCATCGCGCTGGATTGGTGTTGCGTGGGGGGGGGGGACGAGACGGATTCCGCTATGGCGGTGCTCGTGGTTGTACCACTGAACGAAGCCAGCTACCCACTCCCGTGCGGCATCAACATGGGCGAAGCCATTCGTGGGATAACAGGGACGATACTTGTACGTACGGAACAGCGACTCCGAGTAGGGGTTATCGTTGCTGACCCGTGGGCGACTGAACGAGGGGGCGATGCCTAGCTCATGTAGTTTCTCTAGTAACGTGGCCCCCTTAAACGGACTGCCATTATCGGCATGAAGTACCAAGGGTTGATCGACGACCTTCTCGGCCAGCACTGCACGTTCCAGAACCGTGCGGGAGTTATGTGCCGATTCCGCGTGGAAGACTTCCCAGCCGATGATTTTGCGGCTGTAAATATTGAGCATCATGACAAGATATTAATACTCACCTTTGATGGGGCATTATCCCCGCAATTTCCCTTACGACTCATGTTGCACCGATAACCATGTTGCGTTAGCAGCTTCTGGAAGGTGTCCGACGCATACTGGCTTCTTTCCATGCATGTAGGTGGCTAGTGGCGCCTCCAGATCAGTGTCGGACAGAGGTTAGTTCAAACCGAAATAGATCCGCCCCTCGAGGGGCGGATCTGGTGGCAAAGGGTGTATTTAGAGCCCAGTCGGCTCATCTTGTACTGACTCAAAACGTAAGTAATCAGACATGATCCGCGACCGAGCAGAATCCCGCCAGTATAATTGGCCGGTATCCCTGAATCAGCCGCCGAAGCGGGGCTCGGGCACACCCGTCACGCCCAACCCAGTAATGGCGAAGAGACTGCCGCGCTGCACGCCGTCGCTCGGGAAGCGAGGTAGCGGCGGCTTAGCCATAGAGGTAACGTAGAGCACGTCTAGATCGGGTCCGCCGAACTGCACACTCGTCACTTTTTTTACCGGCATCTCGATTTCTCGGTCTAGTGTGCCGTCGGGCGCAAACCTACAGATCCGCCCGTCATAGACCAATGCCATCCAGTAGTAACCTTCGGAGTCCACCGTTGCTCCGTCCGCAGCTCCGCCATTTAACGTATCAACCTTGGCGAAGGTTCGCCGATTAGAAATCTCGCCCGTGGTGATGTCATAGTCATAGGCCCAGACTTCGCCGGTCCAGGTGTCGGTAAAGTAAAAGGTCTTGTCGTCGGGACTGAAGCAGGGTCCATTGGAACAAATGATTCCATCCTCGATCTTGGTCACGGTCATGTCCGGGTCAACGCGGTAGAGTGCCCCCTTCGGACCTTCTTCCATCATATCCATCGACCCGGCAAAGAAGCGCCCCATCCGGTCACATTTTCCATCGTTGATGCGGGTATCCACCAGATTGGACTCAGGATCATGCAACAGCTCGCAGTGGCCGCTTTTGAAATCCAGGAGCCAGAATCCTTTATCGAGTGAAAGTATAGCCCCCTCACCATTCTTGCGAAGCGCCATCGAGCCGATCTTGCCCGGTACGTCCCAAGCTCTCAGATCTGTTCCGTCAGCGGCGCAGCGAAATACCCGACCGTCCATTGAGTCGATAAAATAGAGTCGCTGTTGCTCCACATCCCAGACCGGCCCCTCGCCCAGGGTAGTCTTGACGTCCAGCAATATGTCAATTTGCATATTTCCTCCTCCTCCTCCTCAAAAATTCACCGCATCGTCACCCTTGAGCGAGAGCATCTCTCGCGCTTCATCGGGCGTCGCAATTTCCAGGCCTAGCCCCTCGACGATGCTTCGCGCCTTTACTACCTGCTGGGCATTAGACTCCGCGAGTTTGCTGCGGGAGATCCAGATCGAATCCTCCAGCCCCACGCGGATATTTCCACCCATCGCAACTGCCTGCGTGGCGATACGGAACTGATCTTTACCCGCTCCAAGTACGGACCAGCGGTAATCACTACCAAACAGACGATCGGCGGTGCGCTTCATGTGCATCACATCCTCGGGATGTGTGCCGATTCCGCCCAGAAGACCGAACACCGACTGCACGAAAAAAGGTGGCTTCACCAAGCCTCGGTCAGCGAAATGCGCGAGGTTATAGAGATGCGAAATGTCGTAGCATTCGAATTCAAACCGTGTGCCATTGCCATAGCAGGTTTCGAGCACGTATTCGATATCCTTGAACGAGTTACGAAAGACCAAGTCTCGCGAACCTTCAAGGTGATCTCGCTCCCATTCGTACTTAAATTCCTTATACTTTGCGAGCAGTGGGAAGAAACCAAAATTCATTGACCCCATGTTCAACGAGGCAACCTCAGGCTGCCATTGCGCGGCTGGCTGCACTCGTTCCTGCACGGTCATATAGGGTGAGCCGCCCGTGGTGATGTTCACAATCGCATTGGTAGATTGTTTGATCCGCCCAAGAAATGGCCTGAATGCTTCAGCGGACTGATCGGGTTTGCCCGTTTTAGGGTCACGGGCGTGGAGGTGAAGTATCGACGCGCCCGCCTCTGCTGCAGAGATTGCTGCCTCAGCGATCTCATCAGGTGTAATGGGCAGATGTTCCGACATGGTCGGGGTATGGATTGCGCCCGTCACGGCGCAAGTAATAATAACCTTGTTGGGCATGAGTTAGTCTCCAATCTCGTTCGCGGCACGCCGCTTGTGGTCGGCCAGCGCCATCAGCCGGTGGTCACGCCAAGCTTGGCGCTCGGAAAGTTTCTCCTGCGGCAGCGCCACACGGCGATCCGCCTCGATCTGGTCCAACACTTTACCCTGCCAGTCGACTGCGGGCTGGCCAGCTAAGTTTTCATAGACCCCGGCGTAACGGCCGACATAGTCGCGCACACCGCCGGGAGCGTTAAGATCGATAGTCTCGAAGGGCCCCATGAAAGACCAACGCAGCGCAAGACCTTCCCGGATTCCGATATCGACGTCTTCAGCACTTGCGTAGCCGCCTGCGACAAGTCGGAACGCCTCATGCAAAAGCGCGCCTTGCATCCTATTCATAACGAAACCATCAACCTCTTTAGTCATTACGATGGGATGCATACCGGCGGCCCGCAGCATTTCCGCCGTGCGGTTCATTAGCGATTTGTCGGTCCAAGGCGCTGGTACCAGCTCGGCCGCCGGCACGAGGTAGGATGGGTTGATTGGATGATTCACCATGACACGGGCGCGGCCCTCTAGCCCCTCGGAAATGGCCGAGGGAAGCAGCGCCGAGGTGGAGGAGGCTAGCACTGTCTCCGGTGCAGCCACCGCATCAAGCCACGCAAAGATTTCCCGTTTCATTGCGAGATTCTCGAAGGTGCTTTCCTGTACATGAATGGCGCCATCAAGAGCCTCTTCTAACGTGCTGGCTGTGTGGATACGCGCCAAGGCATCGGTGGCGGTGCAGTCGATGAGCCCAAGTTGTTCCAACTCGGGTAGTACCTCGGCACAAAAGGCGCGAGCGGCCTCGGATGCCTCGGGCTTGGCGTCCCATAAACGAACTTCGTGGCCCGCTCGGGCGAAGACTATCGCCCAGGACCGTCCAATCAGGCCGGAGCCGATACAAGCGACAGGAGCTAACATCACAGTGCCTCCACGTTGCCATCGACGGGAAAACTCTGGCCCGAAAGGTTCCTCCCAGCCTCCGAGATCAAATAGGCTGCCATGTCCGCCACATCCTCTGGTGGGGTCATTCGGCGCAGCGAAATGCGGCCAAGGTACTCCGCTCTCATATGCTCGTAGCTAACGCCAGTCTGCTCAGCACGGGCAGTAATCACGTTCTCCATACGTGGCCCTTCGATGATCCCAGGTAGGATTGCGTTGGCACGGATGTTCGACGGTCCCAGTTCTTTGGCCAAGGATTGTGTGAAGCCGATGACACCCCATTTGGCTGAGGAATAGGGGGTGCGGTAAGCATATCCGAACTTCCCCGCTGACGAGGAGATGTTGACGATGGCGCCGCCACCGGCGGCCTTAAGCATGGGCACTGCGTGTCGCGAGCACAGGAACTGACCGGTCAGACAGATATCGATGCAGCGCTTCCAGTCGGCAAGAGGTATCTCCTCGACACCGCCAGTCGGCCCGGAGATCCCCGCGTTATTCACTAGCGCGTCGAGACCGCCGAGCTTCGTCCTGATTGCAGCGAAGAAATCCGCGACCTGTGCTTCGTCAGAAACATCGGCAACGGTGGCGACCTCGACACCCAGCTCTTCTGCCGCGGCGTCGAGCGCCATCTTATCCACGTCACAGATAGCGACTCGGGCTCCTTGCTGTACCAGCCCCCGTGCGATGCAGAAGCCGATTCCTCCGGCCCCAGCGGTAACGGCCACACGCAAACCGTTTAGGCCTGGCAATTTCATATTAGTCATTGTCTCTTCTCCTTCATTCCTTGATTGCGACCACCGCCGCCAGGATTAATAATCCGAAGAACACCGCTCGGAAGGCGCTTGGCAGTGACGTACCCGCCAACAACATCTGCATTGCAGTCAGCAGCAGCGCCCCACCCAACATCCCTACGTAATGGCCCCGGCCACCGGTGATGAGGGCGCCGCCAACCACCACAACGGCAATCGAGGGCAGCAGATAGTCATCGCCCATGCCAAGGCTTGCTTGCCCCGAGAATCCAGCAAGTAGAATCCCCACCAGCGCCGCACAAAGCGCTGAGAGCACGTAGACCGAAACAATGACCCGTCCGACGGGCACGCCCGACAAGCGTGCAGCAAGCTCACTGTTGCCCACGGCATAGACCTGACGACCGAATTTGGTACGGTTAAGCAACAGAATGGCGAAAGCGACAAAGACCACCATAAACATGGTTACTGGAGTGAAGCCCATTACCTTACTGGTCATAAGCCAGCGCAGGGAGGGAGGTGCGAAGCCGGCAGGCGAGCCATCCGACCAGATCAGAGCTGCACCTTGCAGGAAGCCGTTCATTGCAAGCGTCACGACGATGGGGGAGAGGCCTAGAGCGACCACACCTAGCCCGTTGAGCACACCGATGGCGGTGGCTACGAGAAGTACGATCGGAATCGCGGACCAGAGGCCAACATCCTGCCCGCCGACGAGACCGGTGAGCATCACACCCGAGAGTGCGATACACCAAGGTAGCGACAGGTCGAGTCCACCAGTGAGGATCACCGCTCCCTGCCCCAGCGCGAGGATGGCCAGGAAGCTCGACAGCACAAGCAGGGAGTCCCAGTAGCGTTGATTACCGAAGACATTGCTCAGAACTACTTGCGTGACGATTACCACTAATAGCAGGCAGATGTAGCTCGGCAGTACATGGCGTAGCGTCGGACCATGTCGCTGCAGAAAACTTGAAGGTGGCACATCTTCGCCGGGTGCGGTGAAGGTCAACCGCTTATCCTCTCGCGCGCGTTGCACAGCAAGCTGCCCGGCGCGCCGCGCGCCAAGCCCTGCCTTCAAATCACGCAGTCGCTTCGACAGCACGCTATCACGCGACAGCGACCCCATCAGAACGGCGATCATAAGTACCGCACTTTCAGCGATGGTTGAGTAATAGGCTGAGACGTTCAGCGACAATAGCAGATTGACAACGATCATTAGCACGTAAGCACCAAAGAGTGGGCCTACTATGCCGCCCTTCCCGCCCCCCAATCGAGTACCACCTATCACCACTGCTGCGAAGGTTGGCAGTAACAGGGAATTACCCACCAGCGGGTCGCCCGCCCCGGTTTGCGCGCTCACGAATACACCAGCAAGACCATAGAGACCACCCGCGAGAACATAGGTCGCGAAAGTCACCGCCTTAGTATGTAGCCCGGTGGTGCCCGCAGCCTCTGAGTCGCTTCCCACGGCATACAGCGTCACACCGAAGGAAGTGCGCTTCAGCCAGAGCCACAACACGGCCACTACCAACAACAGCACCACCGGTGCAGGTAGCAGACCAGGGATCACATCCCCCAGGTAGGCCATGCCCAGCGAGGGCGACACGAAACCGCCCGGGGTAGCCATTACCAGAAGCGTGATGCCCTGCACGATGAACATTACCGCGAGCGTCACCACGATGGGCTGCAGCCGCATTACCGCTACAAAGAACCCATTCACTGCACCGACACAGGCCCCGATTCCGATGCCTATAAGCGTCCAGAGGAGCACGGAGGCCTCCTCCTGTGCAGGATCCATTGAGGTCGCCAGCACGGCGTTGACCAGCGAAACAACTGCCCCGGCCGACAGGTCGAAACCTCCAGAAAGGATCACTAACGACTGCCCCGCAGCGGCGATGGCAGTGGTTGCGCCGCCGCTCGCCAAAAAGGAAATGTCGAAGTAGTTCAGGGGGTAAGGGGATAGCCCCACATTCAGCCACATCAGTGCCAAAAAGACTAAGACGGTAACGATGACTGCCTGTCCACGGCGCGCAGCGAGCATCACCCCATTTAAGCTCCCACCAGGCACTCCGAACCGATAGCGAAATCTCTGTTTTCTCGCCTGATCAATCATGTGCTCGCCTCCCGCACAGCGGCCTTAGCCAATGGGTCTACCCCACCCAGAGTCTCCTGCAGAATCGCGTTTTCCGTCAGCGTCTCGCCCTCCAGCCAGGAGGCCAGCCGACCCTCGTAGAGCACACCCACCCGGTCGCAGAGATGCACAAGCTCGGGAATCTCAGTGGAGTGAAACAGCACCGCCCCACCCGCATCGGTAAATGCGCGGAATAGTGCGTAGAGTTGTTCCTTAGTGCCCACGTCGATGCCGCGAGTCGGGTCGAAGAGTAAAAGGATCCGACTCTGCGCCACCAGCCACTTGGCTATTACTATCTTCTGTTGATTGCCGCCGGAGAACGCTCCAGCTGGCATATAATGTGCACGCTCATCTACCTCGACCGCCGCAAAAGCCCCTGCGGCCGCACGCGCCTCTGCGCCTTCATTTAGCAGCAAGCCACGATGGAAACGCCCCAGCGCTGGCAGCGTGGCGTTTTGACGTCCTGACAGTTTTAGGAACAGCCCTCCTGTCTTGCGCTCTTCAGGCACCATACCGATTGCGACGGAAGGATCCAGTGCATCGGCTGCCGACCGCAGGTGTAGCGTCTTACCATCCAGTTCAATGCGCCCTGCCGTTACTATCTCTTCACCGAAAAGCGCGGGAAATAGTGATTCCTGCCCCATGCCCTGAAGCCCAGCGATGCCCACGATTTCCCCTTTATGCAGGGACAAATCAAGCTCCCGCAACTTCGGTCCTGCGGATAATCCACGCGTAGCGAGCACCGGCGTCTCGCCGCTGCGATCACACACCGGACGGCGCGGCGGGAAAGCATTTTCGACCGACCGACCGATAATCAGCTCAACCACCTCGTCGTCTGTCACCGCATCCACACGGGCCGAATAGACCGATTTGCCGTTGCGCAGGATCGTCATCGTGTCACAGAATGCGCGAACCTCAGGCAACCGGTGGGAAATAAACAACACAGTGATGCCACGTGCTTTCGCACCAGCTATGATTCGGCCAAGCCATTCAACATCCTCTCCAGAGAGCGCAGAAGTTGGTTCGTCGAGCAGTAATACCGAAGGGTTGCGACTAAGCGCGCGTGCAATCTCAATCTTCTGCCGAGTGGCGAGGTTCAACTCCGATGCCAGCGCGTCGGGATCGATATCTAGCTCAAGTGCCGCGAAATGTTGCAACATCTCATGCCGGACGCGGGTTCGGTTCAGTGTGCCGAACAGCGTCCAAGGCGCTCGCGGCAGCAGCATGTTGTCTAACACCGTCAGATCGGGGATCAATGTTAATTCTTGAAAGGCGGTTTGGATGCCTCTTGCGTGGGCGTCGCGGGCGTTGTTAAGGGTAACAAGTTGGCCGTGAATACGAATTTCACCGCTGTCGGGCCTTATCAGTCCCGAAAGCAATTTCATTGTGGTGGACTTGCCAGCACCGTTCTCCCCAAGTAATGCATGGGCGGAGCCGGGAGCTACCTTAAACGTAACGTCGCTGTTTGCCAGGGTCGGGCCATAGGCCTTGGTTAGGCCCTGTACCTCGATCCCAGGCACAGTTTCATGGTCTGCGGACATAGTGTTTCCTTGGAGTCCCGGAATTTCGAAAGCTCCGGCGGCACTGGCCGTCGGAGCTCGGAAGGGCTCAGTTTTCCGGCAGCCCTTCAAGGGCTGCGTCCAAGCCCAACTGCGGCAGCTCTTCGGAAAATATCGAGGCGAACCATCCGGGGTTCGACACCAAGCTGGGGTTGAAGACATTACAGCCCGCTTTCTGCTCATCCCAACTACCTGTCTCGCACAGTTGAACCGTTTCATTCGTAATGAGTGGTAGTGGCAGTTCGGTTCGCTTGTCGACCTCCTTTCCTTCAAGGATATCTACGGCAAGCTTAAATGCCATCGCTCCGGAATAGGGAGGCGCAGCGTAAGAAATGCGAGGGGCCCCGAATGGGGCATAGGGTAACTCTGCACCATCGACCTCCGTCCCCAACGGAAGCATCTGAATGCGTCCACCATTTGATCCTTCGCCAGCACAGGGGGCCACATCCTCGGGGGCGATCCCGGACTCGAGTTGCATAGCGTTGGCGGTATAGCAGCCAACCTGCATCCACAAACCATCCACATCAGACCAATCGCGGGTCGACATAAGCTTGTTAAGCTCCGTACGCGCAACGGCTTGGCTCCACATACCATCGGCCTCGCCAATGACATTAATACCATCATGCTGCGCAAAAACCTCCTTGGCAGCCTGCGTTCGGGCGGTATCGACCGACGTGCCAGGTACCCCTTTGACGAGAATGATGTCCCCCTCTCCATCAAGCTGGTCGACCAGCCATTCCGCCGTCTTTCGGCCCGCCTCGGACTGGTTGATGGTAACGTTGTAGGCACAGGGCTCAGTAATCTCGCCATCATAGGCAATGATTGCCACACCACGTGAACAGGCACTTCTGACGACGTTATTCAACGCTGTGGGTGATATCGGATAAACCACGATGGCATCGGCACCCGCTTGCACCATTGCGTTGATTTGCTGAATCTGGCGTTGAGTGTTGGGGCCGGCAACTTGCACCTCCAGATTCGCTTTGTCGGCATAGTCGCTGCTAGCGGCCAGCGCTTTGATCATGTTTGAGGCTTCGGCCTGCCAGTCATTGCCGCTGTAGCTCATCGAGAGGTAAATGTCATAGGGCTCCTCTTGCGCATGGCCTAGCGTTGGCACCGCCGCGTAAAGTGCAACGGCTGCGGCGCGCACAGCACCCTTGTAACTCAAATTCAGCATATGACCTCCTATTGTTTAAGCGGCTTCTTTCGAGCCGTTTTTTTAAGATAGGCAGTTTTTGATTTTTGATCAATTATTAAAAGGTATACTTTAGACGCAGCAGGAGTATAATTGTGGTAAAGAAACAAGGACTGAAATCAATGTTTGAAGGAGTGATGCCGCTGAGGCATGAGACCTTGCAGTCACAAGTGCATCAGCAATTACGTGAATTGATTCTCCAGGGTGCGTTCGTGCCTGGGGAGTCAGTGACAGTGGCGCGTATTGCTAAGGCTTTGGATGTGAGTCCCATGCCAGTCCGCGAGGCGATCTCACAGTTAATGGCGCTAGGAGCATTGACCGTGGTCTCCGGACGATCCGTCGGCGTGCCCCGGCTAGGCCCCGCAGAACTTGCCGATCTACGTAGGGTTCGTATCGAGGTCGAGACGACCGCATTACGTTGGGCGGTCGCGGCTGCGGACGAGGCCTTTATCGATCAGCTGGCCGGAATCCTCGCCGAGATGGAAAAAGCCGAGGAGGCTGGGCGGGTTAAGGAATTTATCTATGAAAACTATAAGTTCCACTTCGCCATCTATCGGTATGCGGGATCGCCGTTGCTTCTCGATATCATCGCGACGCTATGGTTGAGAATAACGCCGCAGTTCCACCTTTTGCAGTCATCGGGGCACTATCGCGTGTCAAATTGCCAGCATCGCGACCTTTTGGTAGCAATCTCCTCCCGTGATACCGAGGCTGCCGTAGAAGCGCTGAAGGCGGATATCGACAGCGCGTATGCTGTGATAAGTATGGCGATCGGCGAGAGGCAGTGAGATCACCACCCGTCAAGCTGGGCCGTGATCAGACCAAGGCGGGAAAGCATAGTCTCCACATCACTACACGCTATGAAAATTCGCCAGTAGCTTTAGGGAAATGGTTGCTTGGCATGTATAGATCGTTGGTTGCGAGACGATTTTTCGTAGAAACTGAATCGTCCAGTATATTCTAGGGCCTGTTGACGTTTCATCAGCGTAGCGGGGACGGCTCGGGCAAGTGCGATATTGTATCTACGACTTCCGTAATGACGACTATTCTCGATAAACACCAAACTCTCCCGCAACTTCCGCCAGCTTATTGTGTAACGCTGTCAGTAGCTCGGCCTTGGCCGAACTGGCGCGATGGATCATGCCAATTTGTCTGAAGACTTGGGGCTCACCGAACGGCAATGTCAGCATGTCGCGACCGTTCTCGCGCACCGCGACATTTGGCACGATGCTGGCACCAAGGCCCGCGGCCACGCACTCCACGATGGCTGGCACGGTGTCGATCTCAGCGATGTCCTGCACCGCTATGCCTAGCCGGGCCAGCTCGTTGTTGATCATTGCGCCCAGCGGCACGTTACTGCCAAAGCGCACGAAGGGCAACGTTTCCAGCAACTGCTGAACCGGCATCGGCGGTGTTCCGGGCGGCGCTATCACCACTAACGGCTCGCGTATGAACGGCGACCACAAGAGATCGCGCGACACGCCGGAGTGCTCGGCGACCACCGCCACATCCAGCCGGTCGGCGTTGACATCACTGATCAGCGTCGAAGACATGCCCACTCGTAGGTTTACGTTCAGCTCGGGGAACTCCTGTCGCAGTGCCACGATGGCACGTGGCAGTAGGCCGATAGTACTGGTGCGCACCGAGCCAATATTGAGCGTACCCGTTATCTGCTTCCCGGACAGAACGCCACGCGTTTCATCCACCAAGGCCAGAATCTGTTTAGCCGTTTCAAGCATTTTCAGCCCCTGGAGGTTGAGGCTAGGAGGGCGGGAGTCACGATTGAACAGCTTGGTATCCAGTTCCTGCTCAAGCGAATGGACCTGTTGGCTAACAGCGGAAGGGGTCAAATTTACGATCAAGGCCGCCCGCGCGAATGTGCCATGCTCAGCGATCGCTACGAATGTTCGTAGTTGGCGAGTGTCCATAAACCCTCCTTAAATGAAGAAATGCTTAACATAAAGGCAAATTTTATTCGCTTTTGTATAAAAAATCTTCCTGTATTCTAAAAATCAATTCGAAAGCAGTCGCCTGTGATGCTACGCCGATCAGTGTCTGGCTGCCCTCGTTACAACAGGGAGGATCTGATTTGGCACTACAACCTTTGATTCTAATAACAGGCCCCGACCTTGCCCCCACTGCAAAGCAAATGGCCGAAGACGCTGGCTATACCCTTGTTCACACACCCCCCTATCCATCTGAGGAGGTACTCGCTGACTTCCTCAAACAGTACGACCCGGTTGGGGTCGTGTCTCGAATGGGGCAATTTGGTGCCGGTGCTGTCGCAGCAGGGAAATCGCTGCGCGTTATCTCCAAGCATGGCGCAGGCGTCGACAATATCGACATCGATGCAGCAACCCAACATGGTATCCAAGTCATCCGGGCGGCAGGTGGCAATGCAGTCTCTGTTGCGGAACACACGGTTGCTCTAATGTTCTCGACGATCAAACGTTTGCTGCCACTGGATGCAGGCATGCGGGCAGGACGCTGGGAAAAGGCGGGATTCCTCGGTCGAGAATTATCCGGCATGCGTTTAGGTCTAGTGGGTGGCGGCGCCATCGCTGCCGCCGTAGCGAAGCTGGTGAAAGGCATGGGTCTCGACGTGCTCGTCTACGACCCCTATGCCTCGGTGGACGCCATCGAAGCTATGGGCGCACGCCGCGCCGAACGCATCGAGGACCTGCTCCGCCAATCGGACATCGTCAGCCTGCACTGCCCCCTTACCGAAAGCAATACGCACATGCTTAACGCCGCGATGCTCGCCCTGATGCCGGCCGACAGCTACGTCATCAATACTTCTCGGGGTGGTCTGATCGACGAGGCGGCCCTGCTTGCCACCCTAGAGAGTGGGCATATCGCAGGCGCAGGACTAGACACTTTCGAACAGGAGCCGCCATTGGACGTGAACGCTCTGGCCGCGTCTGAGCGAGTCATTCTCACGCCCCATATCGCAGGCGTCACCAAAGAAGCTGGCAAGCGCGTCGGCGAACTGGCGGTAAGCGGTATCGTGGACTTCCTCGCTGGAGAAACCCTACCGAAAGCCCGCTTGGTCAACACCCTAGCCTGAACGCACCATCTTTAATGTTGAGTCACATGACGGAGTAATGCCATGACAGTCGGAAATAGAGTTCTTCAGCGCCAGCGCCGTGTCGACGACGACCTCGTTAAGGCGTTCGCAGTACTGCCCGTAGCGGTGGTCAGCGATAGCATGTCCCGCGTCTTCGCCGGTGGCCCAGACCTTCGCCCGATGCATCGCGCTGGCAATTTAGCCGGGGTCGCCCTTACTGTTCGTACGCGCCCCGGTGATAACCTGATGCTGCACAAGGCCATCGACATGGCCCAGCCCGGTGACGTCATCGTCTGCGATGCCGGAGGGGACACCACCAATGCCCTGATGGGTGAGTTAATGCTGGCTTACGCGGTCAAGAAAGGCGTTGCGGGTTTCGTGCTCAACGGTGCGCTGCGCGACCTGGACGGCTTTCGCGATACCAACCTGCCGACCTTCGCCGTGGGCGTCACGCATCGCGGCCCATACAAAAACGGGCCAGGTGAGATCAATACTCCGATCAACCTTGGCGGGATGGTTATCGAGCCGGGCGACCTAATTCTGGGTGACGCCGATGGCGTGCTGGCCGTTCCCTACGCTGATGCCGAGACAGTGCTAAAAGCCGCCCAAGCGAAACAGGCCTCCGAAGAGAAGCAAATGGTCGCCATACATACTGGCGAGAACGACCGCACCTGGGTCGATAAGGCTTTGGAAATGACGGGCTGCAGCCTCCTGCGAGGCTGAGTTTGCACCTGCCCAAAGCCGCCGCCCCGCTGGCAAACGCTCGGCTTCGCGCGTACTTGGCGGGTAACGCGGCTTCGGCTGTTGGCACCTGGGCGCAACGTGTGGTGCTGCTATGGCTCGCCTGGGAGATGACACAGTCGAGCTTCATGCTAGGGCTAATGGCAATGGCGGACCTGCTGCCATCAATGGTCGTGGCTCCCTTTGCAGGCACATTGGTCGATAGACAAGACAAAATTCGCCTAGCCCTGTGGCTGCAGCTTCTCTCAATAGCGCCGCCTTGCATTATGCTGATTGCCATAATGGCCGAGCTTGTCAGCCCGACAATGTTGCTAATCGTGGCTGGATTAACTGGCATCCTGAACGGATTCGATCATCCAACGCGTATGGTCGTTGTCGGTAGCATCGTCCCTAAAGAAGATGTGCCTGGAGCGATAACGATCAACTCCATGGTGTTTAACCTTGCGCGGATGTTAGGTCCAGCCGCCGCCGGCATGGCGCTAACGCTGGAAGCACTTTGGTCGGTCTTCTTATTTAACACAATTAGCTATTTGCTCTTTGCACTGATACTAGCGCGGCTTTCCCAATCAGAAAATACTAACCAAAGGCGAGGGTCTGAGGGACTGGAAGGGTCGACGGAAGGCAAACTCAGCCACTCAACATGGTCAGCGGTAATACATGCACTGACTGGACATCACAAGCTCTTGCTGCTGTTCTTCGCCCTTCTAGCGCTATGTTATAGGCCTATTTTCGAATTATTACCGGCTTTTGCCGGTCAGGTCGTTATTGGAGAAGCAGCAAGAGCAAAGGCCTTCTCTTTGATGACATCAGCTCAAGGGCTCGGTGCGATAGGCGGTGGGTTGATGACCTCCTTCTTACTAACAAAAGGCTCTCCTCTCTCACTGGCCATAGGCTTCGGACTATCAGCAGTATTGGCATGCGGATTATTCCTGATTAGTCATGTGCTATGGGCAGGATTATTAACCCTCGCCTGTTTGTCAGGAGCCATCCTGGCCAATGGTGTGTGTACGCAAGTTGTTCTGCAGACACAGGTGCCAGAGTCGGTGAGAGGAAAAGTGCTCTCACTCTATACAATGATCTTTCGAGGCCTACCAGCCATGGGGGCTATGGCAGCCGGACTAATCGCCGAGAATACATCCAACCGCGTCATCTTCGGTTTGAGCAGCCTCCCCATAGTAGCCATGTTACTCGTGCTGCTAGTGGCTCTAAACAAGGATCGTAAAAGCTGAGTGACCCATAGCCCTTGCATACGCAGGCGACTTCAAACCAATAACGTTTATAGATGCATCACTATTATGGGTGACTAGATAATCAATAAAACCTCACCCTATAACAAGCTAACTTACCTCTTTTGATACGGATTGGCGGAGTTCGATTCTGCTCGATTCCCGTTCTAATATTGCCCCCAATGCAACCGTATAGGTTGATATCGCCTCAAGCACGTTTGCATCTTTTTGCTACGCCATGCCAATAAACTACCACTAAAGCGGCATATACAAGGCTATAAAGTCACGGTTCTTTAATTAAGAAATTCTTCATACTTCTTCAAGAAAAACGCGCTTTATACAGAAACTCTTTTCATGTTCCACTTCTGCTAGAAACACGCTTACCAATGGCTTAGATGCCCGTGGTTCGCGTCTTTTCGATCATAGATCAACATCTAACAACATGCGCTGTACCGCCAGTTCCTCGAACGGTAGAGACATAACAACGATTAATGAGGTATCGATATGAAAGCCTTCAAGCCCTCTTTGGTAACTAGCCTACTCATCATGGGTATAGCCACGACAGGTGCTGCTCAAGCCGCTGATTGGACCGGCTACA
Organism: Halomonas sp. ATBC28; assembly: GCF_005937175.1. Lineage (NCBI taxonomy): Bacteria > Pseudomonadati > Pseudomonadota > Gammaproteobacteria > Oceanospirillales > Halomonadaceae > Halomonas > Halomonas sp. ATBC28. Next base: position 165,799 of record NZ_VCQL01000012.1, read on the forward strand.
CCTATTCGTCGGTTTCCACTACCGCGGCAGTAAAGGGAATGCAGCGCATCATAGACCGTACTGAAGCTGAAACCGAAGACCTGTCGATCACGCTGCATTTGGGAAAGACACTGCAGATTGCCTCCAGCGATATTACCCAGGCGGTCGGTAATGGCTTTATCGATTTCTCGGCTGATCTCTTTTTTTCCGGCAATGTGCCCATAGCGCGTATCCTCAATCTGCCAATGCTGATCCAGAACGATGAGGAGTGGGATAAAGCCTACGCGGCCATGTCTCCCTATCTCACGCAAGGCTTCGCCGAGCAGGATGTTACCTTTCTGGGCGCTTATCGCTACCCTCAACAAGTCATTTTCACCTCGTTCGAGATCGACTCCCTCGACGATCTCGAAAGTCATAAGATCCGCGTGACCTCGCCCGAGCAGGGTGCCTTCGTCGAGGCCTTCGGGGGCTCACCGATCACCCTATCCGGCTCCGAGGTTCCAACTGCCCTGGAGCGCGGCGTAATTGATGGTGTGCTAACAGCCAGTGCGGGCGGTGCAAAAAACTGGCACGAGTTCCTCGACTACAACTACCGATTACCGGTGAACTACGCCTATAGCGCCATTATCGCCAATACCAACGCCTACGAGTCCCTGAACGAAGCCGATCGCGAAACCTTCGCCACCATCATCAGAGAGGAGGCTTCTAACATCACCGAGGCCTTCCTTCTAGACGAGCAGGCCCAAAAGGAATCGCAGGCGGACGCTGGCATGACCATCGTTGAAGCAAGTGATGCAGAGATTATCAAGGCCCAGGAAGCTCTCGCCCCGTTCTGGCAGGAATGGGCCAGCGAAGCCGGTCCTGAGCATGAACAGGCACTGCAGGATGTGCTCACAGCGCTCGGCAAGTGATTGATCTTTCAGAGGATCTCAACATGTCTGCCCCCCAACATGACACAAGAAAAGGGCCGGCCTCCGCCAGCCCCATCTTTGACGTACTCTCCGCTATTGTGCGCATTCTCGCTAGCGCTGGGCTAATAACGCTAACGGTATTGGTCGTCGCCGAGATCGGATCACGGTTGCTTTTCAACAGTTCCCTACATGTAGTGGAGGAGCTCTCCGGCTACTTGGTTATCGCCACCACTCTGTTCGGCGCTAGCCTAGCAATCAGGAACAATGCATTGTTTCAGGTCGGTTTTATATATGAAACCTTGCCGCCTCGGGTCAGACAGGTGCTTGGTCTGGTGTACGTCGCGCTAGCCATGGGCATCTGCGGTGTGCTCGCCTGGCACTCCTCCCTGCTCGTCATGAGTTCGTTCGCACGCGGCAACGTGGCGCCCACCGCCCTGATGACACCGCTTTGGACCCCGCAGATGCTGCTGCCTGTGGGCCTGTCCGTGATGACCCTTTTCCTGTTAGAGCGTGCCTTGCTGCAACTAGGTATCGGAGGACAACGCTGATGGATGCAATCATTGCCTTTTCCGTCTTGCTGCTACTGATCCTCGGCGGTCTTTGGGTGCATTTCGCCGTAGGAGCCGCGGCCCTGGGGTATCTGTGGCTGATGAAGGGATTTGCTGGCTGGAATGCCCTTGGAATGGTTAGCTGGGGGGCGTCCAACAGCTTCACCCTAGCCGCCATTCCGCTGTTCATCTTGATGGCGGAAATCCTGCTCGGCAGCGGCCTGAGTGGCCGGCTCTATAACGGCATCGCACCCTTCATGCGTCGCCTGCCGGGCGGGCTGCTACATACCAACATCATGGGCAGCGGCATCTTCGCCGCCGTCGCTGGCGGCAGCGCTCCCACAGCCGCAGCCATGTCGACCGTGGCCCTGCCAGCCCTATCCGCACGGGGCTACCAGAAGCGTATCATCGCAGGCTCACTGGCCGCCGGTGGCACCCTGGGCATATTGATTCCACCCTCGATCACCATGATCATCTACGCCACCTTCACCGAAACCTCCATCGCCAAGCTGTTCGCGGCCGGGCTGGTGCCCGGTATCCTGCTGGCTGGCTGCTATAGCCTGTTTATTGCCGCGCGCTCGCTACTCAACCCCTCGCTGGTGCCACGCGACATCACCCAGTTGCGGCTTGCCGATTACCTGAAAGCGGCGCTGGATGTCGTGCCGTTCATGATATTGATCAGCTTCGTACTGGGCAGTATCTATTCGGGCATCGCTACGCCTACCGAGGCCGGTGCTGTTGGCGTAGTTGGGGCAGTAGTGATCGCCGCCGCCTACCGCAGGCTCAGCTTGAGCATATTGCGCAAAGCCATCTCACGTACCCTGGTGATGAGCGGCAATGTTCTGTTTATCGTCTTTATTTCGATGATTTTCGCCTACGCCACCGCGCTGTCCGGCGTCGGCGAGGATCTGGTGAGTTGGGTGTCCAACGCGGACATGTCGCCGTTCGTTTTTCTAATGATCTTGCTGGTCACCTTCGCCATCCTCGGCTGCTTTATGGAAGGTCTAGGCATGATCGCGATCATTGTACCGGTCATCTTTCCAGTGCTGATGGCGATGAACATCGACCCAGTGTGGTTTGGCGTGTTCGTGGTCATCCTGGTCGAGCTCGGCCAACTGACGCCACCACTGGGCATCATCCTGTTCGTGGTCGCAAGTTCGGATCCCACCGTTAAAGTCGAAGACGTCGTCATGGGTGTGCTGCCCTTCTTCCTGATCATCCTGGCCTTCCTTGTTCTGCTGATCTGGTTCCCCGACATCGCCCTGTGGCTCCCAACCACGACCTTTGGAGGTTGAATATGGCATTCCCCCATCCCGACCCGATACTGATTGAGGCCGAGGTTTTCACCACACTGCCGACGTCACTGAGAAGATCCGGCCAACGCTCTTACTGGGCGGATCGCAACCGGCGCGGGGCGGTGGTCGACAGCTTCATTGAGAGCCCATCCTTCGATCTCGAAGGCAACCTGTGGTTCGTTGACATTCCTTTTGGTCGGGTCTTTCGCGCCTCACCTAACGGCGCCGTCGAGCAGATCACCGAGTACGAAGGCCAGCCCAACGGCCTGAAGATCAACGCCGCCGGGCACATCTACATTGCCGATTTTCGTAACGGCATCATGCAGTTGAACCCGAATACCGGCGAAGTGACCACCGCGCTTGGCGATGCTGACACCGAGGGTTTCAAGGGCTGCAACGACTTGCACTTCGGCCCCGACGGCTCGCTGTATTTCACCGATCAGGGCCAAACCGGCTTGCAGGATCCCTCTGGCCGTGTCTACCGCTGGCACCCAGGCAGCGGTCGGCTGGACTGCCTTATCGACAAGGTGCCGAGTCCCAACGGGCTGGTGCTCGATAAGGCTGGCCATGCACTCTATGTGGCGGTAACCCGCGCCAATGCTGTCTGGCGTCTGCCGATCTCGGACAGCGGGCGCGTGGTAAAAGCGGGGCTATTCCTGCAGTTTTCCGGTGGTCGAGCGGGCCCGGACGGCCTGGCACTGACCGAGGATGGCGGCGTGGTGGTGTGTCAGACCGGCATGGGGCTGGTTTGGGTACACGATGCGCTCGGTGTGCCAATCGCCGTGGTGAGATCCCCTCGTGGGCTCGGCACCACCAACTGCGCCTTCGGCGAGCCGGAAGGCCGTACACTCTTCATCACCGAGTCTGACACCGGCACTATTCTGCGCGCTGAGCTGCCCGTCGGCGGCTTTCCCATGGCTTCCGGCTGGGGTATGTGATGCTGACGACGAAACCGCAGCCCTACGACAGCTTCCTTACCTCCTGTTCCACGACCCAGCGGAATCACCAAGACAGTGACGATGCCGCCAACGAGCGACCCTGGCGCCGACGCCCCGTCGTAGACTCACCGAACCCGCCGCCGCGGCCGGACTGGCTCACCCAGGTTCGGGAGCCCTCGCTGGCTCCGGATCAGAAGATCGTCGATGCCCATCACCACCTTTGGGATCGCCGAGGCTTTCGCTATCTGCTTGAGGAGTTCACCGACGACATCGGCGACAGTGGCCATTGGGTGACTGCCTCGATCTACATCCAGTGCCGGACGATGTATCGCGCGAGCGGCCCCGAGGCCTATCGATCCGTCGGTGAGATCGAGTTCGTTCGCGGCCTCTCCGCTCAGTCGCGTAGCGGCCACTACGGGCCCACCGACGTGGCAACGGCCATCGTTGGCTATGCCGACCTACTGATGGGTGCCAGCGTCACGCCGGTGCTCGAGGCGCTGATGGAGGCTGGCGGCGGGCGCTTTCGCGGTGTGCGCATGCCCGTCGCGGCGCATCCCGACCCCATCGTTCGTTCCAACCCCGTGCCAGCACCGGAGGGGCTGATGGTCAGCAAACCCTTCGTCGAGGGAGCACGGCAGCTGTCCCGCCTCGGTCTGTCGTTGGATATATGGGCCTACCAAACCCAGCTCGACGAGGTAGCAACCTTGGCCCGCCGCCTGCCCGAGCTGACCATCGTTCTCGACCATGCTGGAGGGCCTCTGGGCGTCGGATCCTATCCCAGTCCTCATAGTGACCATAACTCGATCCATCGCCAGGCCTGGCGCGACGGTTTGGCGCGACTGGCCGAACTCCCCAATGTGATGCTCAAGATCGGCGGCTTTGGCATGCCGATCATGGGCTTCAGCTTCAACACAGGAAAGACGCCACCGAACTCACAGCACCTTGCCGATGCCATCGCCCCCGACGTGGACGCCTGCATTGAGCGCTTTACACCATCGCGCTGCATGTTGGAGAGCAACTTCCCTGTCGATAAGGGCAGTATCTGCTACGGCGTGCTGTGGAACGCTTATCACCGACTCACCGCCTCCTGGAGCCAGGAGGAACGCAACGCCGTGTTTCACGACACGGCTACACGGGTCTACCGGCTACCTGCCGGTTCCTGACCTAACTAACCGCGCCGTTAAAGAGCCATGCCCACAAGTTCAACAACAAGATCGGAGTACGCCAACATGAAACAACGTTTTTTAAGCTTGTCCCTCGCCGCTGTCGCGTCGACTTCCCTCCTGGTCGGCGCCAGCCTCGCTCAAGCCGACTATCCCGACAAACCGATCAACTTGGTGGTCGGCTACTCCGCCGGTGGCGGCACGGACGTCATGGCCCGCACAGTCGCCAAGTATCTGGAGGAGCAACTGGGCGACGGCGCCACGGTGGTGGTTAAGAACATGCCTGGCGCGGGCGGCCAGATCGGATTTTCGGCGCTAGCCTCGGCCAGTCCAGACGGCTACACGATTGGCACCATGAACCTGCCAGCTGCCCTGGCACTAACCTATGACCGCGAGGCTGACTACGACGTGGACAGCTTCACCTGGCTAGCCAACTTTGTCTCCGATCCTAATACCCTAGTGGTGCCGAAAGACTCTGACATCGCCTCGGTGGAAGACCTGATCGCGCACGCCAGGGACGTCCAAGGCAAGATGCCGGTGGGCCTGTCCTCGCTAGGCGGCAACGACCATTTCTCCGCTATCCAGTTCGCCGAGGCGGCCGACATTGAACTAAACTACGTACCGTTTAATGGCGCCGCCCAGGCGCGAAGCGCACTGATGGGCGGGCACGTGGCCATGGGTACCATGGCCTACAGCCAGACGGTGGGCTTTGAAGAAGAGCTACGCGTACTGGCCGTGCTGGCCGACGAGCGCCTGGAGCAAGCCACCAACGTGCCGACGGCGAAGGAGCTCGGCTTCGATATCGAAATGGGCTCGTTGCGCGGCTTGGCGGCACCGGCCAACCTACCGGATGACATTCGCTCTGCCTTGCTGAGCGCACTTGAGGATGTGGCCGAGGACGCGGACTTTAGCTCCGATATGGCACAGCAGGGCAACCCGCTGAGCGTCATCTATGGGGAAGACTATCGAGCCCTGGCCGAGGCCCAGGATGAGTTGGCGCGTCGCACCTGGGAAGAGACGCCCTGGAAATAAACTCATTTAACAGACCGACGCGAGGCACTGCTGTCCCGCGCCGGTTTATCTCTATTTCATCCCCCCGGCGCACCAGCCTCGCTCAATACATAGTCACACTAAATACATAGTCACACTGAATTACTCCCACCACCCCCGACCATAGTCGTAAGCCTTTACTGGCCGTTCGTCATGGTATTAGCGGCCAACCCCGATGACATGGGCTTTATCGCCTATCCTCCCCATAGATACAGAAAAACTTACCACACAGTTAAACATTATTCGCTTTAATCAAGTAATTCTGTACTGTTCACTGCACTAGACAGGCTTTGCCTTTTAGACCATCCGTGAATGTAAACGGGAGTACAACAATATGCTCACTAAGTTTTCAACCATCGCCGCCACTCTCTGCCTCGCAAGCATTACCTCGGCTCAGGCCCTCGCCGACTATCCAGAGAAAAAGATAGACCTGATCGTCGGCTATGCGGCAGGTGGCGGAACCGACGTAATGGCCCGCACCGTTGCGCCTTTCCTTGAACAGTATCTGGGCGACGACGCTACCGTCGTAGTAAAGAATATGCCCGGCGCCAGCGGCCAGATCGGCGTCACCGCCACGGCCCAGGCCGATCCCGATGGCTACACTATCGGCACCTACAACCTGCCCGGTATGATGGCCCGCACCCTTGACCGCGACGCCGACTACGACGCCGATAGCTTCACCTACCTGGCCAACGTGGTAGACGATCCCAATGTGATTGTCACCCCAAAGAGCAGCGACATCGACAGCATGGAAAAACTGGTCGCTGCAGCCCAGGAACGTGATGGCGCCATAACCGTCAGCATGTCAAGCCTCGGCGGCGATGATCACTTCTTCCTAATTCGGCTCTCCGAGGAGACCGACGCTGAATATACCATCGTTCCCTTCTCAGGCTCCGCGCCAGCACGTAGTGCGCTTATGGGCGGTCATGTCGCAATGGGGATCATCAACTTATCGGAGGTGGTCAACTTCCGTGACGAGCTAAATGTGCTGGGCATTGCCACCAACGAACGTTCTGAACTACTGGAAGGTGTGCCGACCTTTACCGAGCAAGGCTACGATCTTGTCAACGGTTCGCTGCGTGGGTTTATTGCCCCCTCCGGCCTGCCGGAAGAGGTCGAGGCCAGCCTGATTAGTGCCTTCGAGAAGACGTACGAGGATCCAAAATTCCAAGAGGCTATGCTCAAATCTGGGAATCCTATCAGTCTGACGACAGGAGATGATTTTCAAGCACTTAACGCAGAGCAGCTTGAACTGGCCGAGCGTGTTTGGGAATCCTCACCCTGGAAATAAATTGATTGGCCGGGGTGTTCAATCAACCCGGCCAACCATGGCAAGCCCCCCTTCGTCACGCCCCGTAACAGGATAAAACGTCACCTCCACCATGTCGCTCGACTCGCTTGGTGGTAGACGCTCTACGAGCAAGCCAGCCAGAGAATAGAACATGAAACAGACCACTTCAGGGCAAGGGCCTCATCCCGACCTCATCACCGGTATCGCCATCATCGTTGTCGCAGGGTTTCTTCTGCTACGCACACCCGACATGCCGACCATGAGCTCCCTGCTGCCTATAACAATGCTGAGCACGCTAATCGGGCTCTCTGTATTAATGATCTTACGGGTTTTTGCCGCCACGCGAAGCGAGCGCTTTAAAGCCCCACGGCACCAAATACTCGAGAATTTGCCGCGCTTTCTCGGCATTGTCGTGGCCATTGGGCTCTACGTGGCCAGCGTGAGCTTGATCGGCTTTTACACAACCACCGCGGTTATGGTGCCTTTGGTGGCGTGGAGCTTCGGCTATCGGGATATCAAACGGTTGCTGTTGGCGGATCTGATATTCACCGGAGGCTTGGCAATAATTTTCGCCTTGCTGATGGGTCAGGATCTCCCCACTGAATTCTTCATACGCTGAAAGAGGGCTGACACATGTATGGAAGTTTGATTGATGCACTCCCAGCGGTGTTGTCTCTCGGCAATTTCGCCGCTGTCGTGCTCGGCGTCATAACGGGCATCTGTATTGGTGCCTTGCCCGGGCTCAGCGCCACCATGGCAATCTCGGTACTGATCCCCTTCACCTTCGGCATGGACCCATTGGTGGCACTTGGCATGATGGCCGGTATCTATAACGGCGCCATGTACGGTGGTGCTATTCCCGCGGTGCTGCTGCGCATTCCCGGCACCCCCGCCGCCGTAGCCACCAGCTTCGACGGCTACCCAATGGCCCAGCAAGGCAGGGGCGGCTATGCGCTTCAGGTCTCAGTGGTGTCATCCGCCATCGGTGGCATCGTCTCGGCAATCGTGCTCATGCTATTGGCCCCGCCGCTGGCCAAGGTAACCCTGCTGTTTGGCCCCTCCGAGGTTTTCTGGGTCGCCGTCTTCGGCCTCTCGGCCATCGTCTTCCTGCTCGGCGGCGACGTTCTGAAGGGCTTGTTGAGCGCCTGTTTCGGCGTTTTCGTCTCGCTGGTCGGACTAGACTCTATCTCCGGATATGACCGCTACACCTTCGGCCACCTGGAGTTACTCGACGGCATCAACATCGTGGTGCTGCTCGTCGGGCTCTACGCCATACCACCGGCAATCGCCCTCCTGGAGGAAGTCGTGGATGTCGACACCTCCACGGCCAAAAAGCTCAATACGACGAGCCTCTGGAAGGCCTTTCCGAGCATGCTGAGATTCTGGAAGACTTGGCTGCGCTCTTCGGTGATCGGCGTGTTCGTCGGCATCCTGCCGGGCGCTGGCGGATCAATGGCGGCCTTTCTCAGCTACAACGAAGCACGTCGCGCATCCAGTAATCCCGAAGACTGGGGCAAGGGAGAACCCGAGGGCGTAGCGGCCTCCGAGACCGCCAACAACGCCGATACCACCTCAGCACTGATTCCCGCCTTGACGCTCGGCATCCCCGGCACCGCGGTGGCTGCAGTGATGCTCGGTGGCCTGATGATCCACGGTCTGCAACCTGGCCCGATGCTCTTCCGTGACAACCCCGATATTGTGTTCGGCTTTATGTGGCAGTTCCTGTTCGCCGCCATCTTGCTGATCGTACTTGGCGGCGCCCTGGCCACCAACAGCTTTGCACAGGTTCTGCGTCTGCCGCGTCCACTGCTTGGCGCTTTCATCATCACCCTGGTTCTAGTGGGGGTCTACTCGATCAATGGCCGGATGTTCGACGTTTACTTGATGCTGGGCTTCGGTTTTATCGGTTACTTTATGGACAAACTGAAGTTCCCATTGCCCCCCGTCGTGCTAGGCCTAATTCTCGGTGGCTTCGCCGAGCAGAACTTGCGTCTGGCTCTGCGGATTGGTGGCGGCGATTGGACAGCCTTGGCAGCGAATACAACGTCGAAGGTGCTTATTGCCATGATTCTTCTTGTCATTCTTACGCCACTCTTTTCCCGACTGTCCCGCCGCAAGAAGAGTCAGTCGACGGCATAGTACCCTGTTAATAATTTATGCCCTCCAGTCTGATATGGCATGAAAGCGCGGCGACCCTGCCGCGCTTCTTCTGTTGTTTGCCCCCGGTGGCCAAGGGGATGTCAGCCCTTCATTCGCTTCGACTACTGGCACTTCAGCGGGCTTTCTCTTCTGCCGACGCTGGCTATCGTTACGATGTGCCTTGCCACCGCTATGCTTTAGAGCGCCACTGATAAAGGCACATGATAAACGGGGCCTAATTACTCTACGAACGCTTGAACCTCATCGAGATCCACCACCACCCCTACCTGGCTGCCTTCCGTCAGCAGATGCCGGCTACCGCGGTTGAGCGTATCGACAGAGAGCACCACCCCGGCGCACTCCACCGAATAACGCACGATGTTGCCGAGCAGTTGGCAGCGTCGAATGACGCCAGGGCACTCTGGGCCAGAGCGATCCGGTCGCCCCACGCTCATCACTCCTTCAGTCAGCGGCTGGAGGTAAAGGGCCTCTGGCCGCAGCGCCACGCGTGCTGAGTCGACACCCTCTCCTAACAGTGGACGGGCCTGATCGCCGAGCAATACGTTGTAGTGCCCCATAAAGCCCGCCGCGTGGTAGTCCCTGGGCCGTGTATAGAGCTCTTCGGCGCTTCCCTGCTGCAGGATGTGCCCGTCATGCATTAGGAAGATACGATCAGACATCACCAATGCCTCTTCCTGGTCGTGGGTCACAAACAGGGTCGTCAGCCCTAATGTCTGCTGGATATCGCGCAGCTGCTGGCGTAGATGGCCGCGGATACGGGCATCGAGCGCTGAGAGCGGCTCATCCATCAATAGGATACGTGGTTCGTAAGCGCTCCAATAACCCCATCTAGGCAGTCATTGCCTAGACCGGTAAGGTCTCTTTCCACTGCCAGGGCAGTAGCGTGTTGAGGTCATCGTCGTTGAGAGAGGGTAGCGTCTCAAAGACGTGCTG
>NZ_VCQL01000130.1:0-425 GCF_005937175.1 Halomonas sp. ATBC28
CTTCCGCTCGCTGTTGCTGAAGCGCCAGCCCGGTATAGAGGAATGTCAGACGCGAGCGTTTACCGCGCCCGACTTCCGCTTCCCACGTCAGCCAGCCGCGATCCTGCATGGTGTTGAGCAGGGTGCGCATATGACGACGCGAGCAACTCAGTAACGCTGCCAGTTCGTTGAGCGTGGTCTCCTGAGATTTACCCTCGCAGCATTGCCACAGGCGGATGAACTGTTGTTGCAGACGAGCAGATGGCATAAAAGGGGAACTCCTGCGCAAAAGACAGCAATTTTATTTTCCCTATATTAAGTCAATAATTCCTAACGATGAAGCAAGGAGTTGCTCCATGCGTCAGTTTTATCAGCACTATTTTACTGCGACAGCGAAGTTGTGCTGGTTGCGTTGGTTAAGCGTCCCATAACGATTAACCATGCTT
>NZ_VCQL01000131.1:0-423 GCF_005937175.1 Halomonas sp. ATBC28
GGGTAGACTGGTCTGCTGATCACACTCACAGATTTATTTCACATATATGAACTCATGTGTTTGATCTCATGTGTTTGATCTCTCTTATATATTTATAATACCAATCAGACAGTCTTATCCCACCAGTGATAACTGTCGCCTGCCCACAGGTCACAGGCTGATATACCACAACCGCCTTCAAAAACAACTCTGCAATTATCAGAACGCTAGTTTTCCCCTTGTCTCACGAAAGTCCTCCCTCCTTTATCGCGTGCGGAAGCATCGTTTCGCAACAACCACCCGACATACCGGTACGGCTCAGCCACCGCAATCCCCCCGTTTATCTCCTGACGGTCACATTCCCGATTATTTTTTACGTTTCTCCCCGGTTGTTATGCCGGTGAAGGTGGTGCGTTGTTTTCATCACCAACGCCGGTTGAGATT
>NZ_VCQL01000132.1:0-423 GCF_005937175.1 Halomonas sp. ATBC28
GGTTAGTACTTTTAACTTTTGAATCTTAGAAACAGAAAGACATTTTAGTCCTTCTACGTTTTTGTAAAGCTGAATCAGTTCTTCCTCACTCTTCCCATCAAAATCCATTGGTAATGGTGTCATTTCAAGCACTGCGCAAGCGTTCTTCCCAAAACTTTTGAATAAGTGCTGAAACTCAGGGAAATAAAGATCTATCCAACGAATCATACGGTTTTTAATTGCTGTAATATCTTCTTGTAATTTAGATCGAAGACTCGCTCCATTACGAAGTTCTGCTTCTACTCCAGTAAGTATTCGAGAAAAAGTAAACCGTCCGTCACGTATTAAGCTAGCGATAACGCGAGCGTCTTTTTTGTCATTTTTGGTTTGAAGGTTATCATCTAATTCTTTCGTTCTATTAACGTGCATTGGATTTACCATTAC
>NZ_VCQL01000133.1:0-418 GCF_005937175.1 Halomonas sp. ATBC28
GTGTGCGATCCTACCCGTACCCGCAAGTTACTTCTCAACCAGCGCGAACTGGACTCATTGTACGGTCGCGTCAATCGAGAAGGCTATACCGTAGTGGCGCTCTCCCTGTACTGGAAAAATGCCTGGTGCAAAGTGAAAATCGGCGTCGCCAAAGGTAAAAAACAGCACGATAAACGTTCAGATATCAAAGAACGCGAATGGCAGGTGGATAAAGCGCGTATCATGAAAAACGCCCACCGTTAAACCTGCACATTACTAATCAAATCCTCACCGCGCCTCCCTATCCGGTGGCGCGAATGAACATCTTGTCGACTGTCAAATCTGACACAGATGTAGCCATCCCATTGCTTAATCGAAAAAAAATCAGGCTACATGGGTGCTAAATCTTTAACGATAACGCCATTGAGGCTGGTCATGG
>NZ_VCQL01000134.1:0-422 GCF_005937175.1 Halomonas sp. ATBC28
CTTTTGCTTTTTCGCGTGCTCGCCCCTCGAAAAGCATTATCCACTCATGTGTGTCGTCGATTGTTTGTAAACGGCCCTGGAGTTTTTTGCTGAAAGTCGACGTGAGCTGATAACCGTCGAGTTGATCAATTTGTTTACTCGATGTGATTTTTTTCCCGGCTGCTTTTTGAATGATAAGTTCAACGAGACCGATAACATTATTATCGTAATTATCGTAGAGAAATTCTTCATCTCCCTGAAATCCGAACAAATCTTCATGCTGGCTTAAGCGTTGAACAATTGACTCGGCATCAAAGGTCGAATCATCTTGCAGTTGTTCCTCTACCCAATTAATCAAATCCAGCCCTTCGTCGCTTTCGAGAGCCTCCATTCCCCATGAACCCATTTTGTATCCTTACCTGTTATTTCAGTCGAAATAGTAT
>NZ_VCQL01000135.1:0-422 GCF_005937175.1 Halomonas sp. ATBC28
TCACTGCAATGCGCCACGTGCGCCGGGAGGGCTGACGCCATGGTGGAAACCATCGGAACCCCCTGGATGTGGGCCGGCTTCGGCCTGTTCGTCGTCGTGGCGATCGCCATCGATCTGCTGGTCATGGAGCGCCAGGGCGCGCACAAGGTGACCATGAAGGAAGCGCTCAAGTGGAGCGTGCTGTGGTTCTCGCTCGCGTTCGTGTTCGTCGCGATTCTCTGGTGGTACCTGGACGGCTCGCAGGGCCGGGAGGTGGCCAACACGGTATCGATGCAGTTCATCACCGGCTACCTGGTGGAGAAGAGTTTGTCGGTGGACAACATCTTCGTCTTCCTGATGATCTTCAGCTACTTCGCCGTGCCGGCGGAGTATCAGAAGCGGGCGCTGATCATCGGCATCATCGGCGCGATCGTGCTGCGCAC
>NZ_VCQL01000136.1:0-422 GCF_005937175.1 Halomonas sp. ATBC28
TCTCAGCACGCCAGAGTTACAGGAAACGCTCACGCCGGTTTACCCAACTACGGAAGGCGTAAAGCAGGCTACGCTGCGTAAATTAACCGACCAGGCGCTGGATCTGCTCGACACATGCGCCATTGAAGAACTCCTGCCGCCGGAACTGTCACAAGGAATGATGACGCTACCGGAAGCGTTGCGCACTTTGCACCGCCCACCGCCGACGCTACAGCTTAGCGATCTCGAAACCGGGCAGCATCCGGCACAACGCCGGCTGATTCTGGAAGAGTTGCTGGCGCACAACCTCAGCATGTTGGCGTTACGTGCCGGTGCACAACGTTTTCATGCTCAGCCGCTGAGCGCCAATGACGCGCTGAAAAATAAACTCCTCGCCGCCTTACCGTTCAAGCCAACGGGCGCACAGGCACGCGTAGTGGCGG
>NZ_VCQL01000137.1:0-421 GCF_005937175.1 Halomonas sp. ATBC28
ACACTACACCCAACGGCAAATCCTGTCGAACCTTCCCGAAAACCCGATCCATTTACCATAATTCCCGTTGTACGCCCCCCTTAAAACGCCCTCAGTCGCTTTCTGGCGCAAAAAACGCAAAAAGACAAGAAAACACCAGGCCAAACCAGAAAAACGCGTCAGAATCGTTTTCAGGGCGTTGCATAACTATGCACGAAAGCGATGTGCGATCGGTTTCGTGCGTTCTGAACACCGAACGGCTCAAAACGACAAGTTTTCTCCCCTGGTGCGTGGCGCTCTGACGGGGTTTCCTGTTTCCAAACTTCACATCTCGCCAGGACAAAAAAAACCGACCTGGGGTCGGTGGCAAGAATCAGAGTCTATGGGAAATATTTTAGTTATCGGATGCTCAATATTCACAAACGCAAAAAATGCCTCAGTG
>NZ_VCQL01000138.1:0-421 GCF_005937175.1 Halomonas sp. ATBC28
GTCGAGGACGGCAAGAAGGCGCTCTTCGCCCGCATCAAGCCGCTGCCCGACCTCGTCAGCATGACCCGCTCGGGCCAGAAGCTCTACACCTCGATCGAGGTGAACCCGAAGTTTGCCGATTCGGGCGAGGCCTATCTCGTGGGCCTGGCAGTGACCGACACCCCCGCGAGCCTGGGCACGGAAATGCTCTCGTTCGCGCAGCAGCACCCCGACGCAAGCCCGCTCAAGGCGCGCAAGCAACACGCGGGCAACCTGTTCACCGCGGCACAGCCCACCGACATCGAATTCGAGGGCGACGACGGCGGCGCGGCGAAGTTCTCCGCGGCGATGCAGGCAATCCTCGCGAAGTTCTCGGGGAAGGCCCGCGGGGACGACGCGCGGTTCGCCGACGTGGTGAAAGGCTTCGAGGAAGTCGCCCAGG
>NZ_VCQL01000139.1:0-420 GCF_005937175.1 Halomonas sp. ATBC28
GCTTGCTTCGGGTGGCATCGGAATGCCGGCGCTGCAAGCAATGTTGTCCAGGCAGGTGGATGAGGAACGTCAGGGGCAGCTGCAAGGCTCACTGGCGGCGCTCACCAGCCTGACCTCGATCGTCGGACCCCTCCTCTTCACGGCGATCTATGCGGCTTCTATAACAACGTGGAACGGGTGGGCATGGATTGCAGGCGCTGCCCTCTACTTGCTCTGCCTGCCGGCGCTGCGTCGCGGGCTTTGGAGCGGCGCAGGGCAACGAGCCGATCGCTGATCGTGGAAACGATAGGCCTATGCCATGCGGGTCAAGGCGACTTCCGGCAAGCTATACGCGCCCTAGGAGTGCGGTTGGAACGTTGGCCCAGCCAGATACTCCCGATCACGAGCAGGACGCCGATGATTTGAAGCGCACTCAGCGTC